>JBEKPC010000012.1:0-55728 GCA_049521155.1 Bryobacteraceae bacterium | reverse complement strand
CCGACGCAAGTGGCACGATGTTCGCCTGGGCCGCGGGTTCATCGCCGCAATTTTCCGCCAATAACGGAGCCAACTGGACCGCCATGACAGGCCTTCCCGGCGCCCTCACAGCGGTCGCGGATAAGGTCACGCCCAAAATGTTCTATGCCTTCACCGGCGGAACTTTCTACAGCACGACCACCAGCAGCGGTGCGGCGTTCACCAAGGTAAATTCGTCGCCGCTCCCCTCCTCCGGCAATTGCAACGGATCCGGCTGCGGAGTGCCGATCGTGAACTTTGCGAAGGCCGGAGACATCTGGCTACCGCTTGGCAGCAACGGACTCTATCACTCGATCAATGCCGGCGTCACCTGGACCAAGGCCTCGAATATTTCGTGGGCCAACTCCGTCGCCGTAGGAGCAGCCGCGCCGCGTAGCGCAATGCAATCGGTATTTCTCTACGGAACTCCTTCGGCTACGAATGTTCTGGGCATTTATCGATCGGACGACTCGGGAACGACTTGGACTCGCATCAACGACGATCAGCATCAGTATGGAGGGCCAACCTTGATTGCCGCCGACCCTCGTGTGTTCGGCCGGGTCTTTCTGGGAATGAATGGCCGCGGAATTGTCTATGGCGATGTCAACTTTACGCCGAAGCCGCACGATCAGCGCCCTTAGCCAAGACCATCGCGACAATATATAGGACTGAACTCGCCAGCACCAGTCCAGACGCGCACCAGAACGCCGCCTCAAGATTTCCCGGATGGACAAAGAAGGAACAAATCAGCGGACCCGTGCCAAATCCCACCAATTGCAGCGAAGCCAGCAGCAATGCCGCCTGCCGCGTCTTGTCCAAATCCACCAGCAGGCTTACCTGAAAAGGATTGACGCCCAGCCACATCATCCCGAAAATCGCGCAGACCGAAATGTACACGTAAGGAGTGTGAACCCGGCTCATCGCGATCAGAATCGCCGCCTGGATCACGCAGCTCGCCAGCAGCACCGTGCGAAATGGCAAGCGCCAGGCAATCCAGGCGACGGCAAAAGTGCCGATGATCTGAAAAATCAGATCCGCCGCAACCGCCGTTCCCACCACCTGTCCCGAAAAGTGCAGGTTCTCGCCCACCCGCGCCTGATATTCCCACCCCGCCCCGTTTCCGGCATTCTGTAGCACCACCCCGAGTAAACCGATCAGTACCGCCGGCGTCCAGACCTGAGCGGTAGGCTTGTCGGGCGGCGCATCCTGAATTTCTTTTCCCAGCAGGAAGGCCACTGCGACCCCCACGATCGCCAGCACGCAGAGCAGCCCGAAGCCGGAATCGGCGCCGAAGCGAGGCATCACCACCGCCGGCAGCAGATACGACGCAGCGACTTGCGGAATCGCCGAGACCATCAGAAACAGCGCGCTGAGCCGCTCCGGATGAGTCCCGCGCGTAATCGCGATGTTGGTCGTCGCCAGCAGCAGCCCTTCCATTAGTCCGGCAATCACGCGGGATGAGACCAGCAGCGGCGTGTCGTGGCTGACGTACACCACCGCATTGGCCAGCGCCAGCGTCAGGCACGCCACGGCGATCGTCCGCCGCGCAGATCCGAATCGCAGCAGCCTCGGTCCGATCGCGGAGGCCAGCGCCAGTGCCAATACTTCCACCCACGCGACCCGGCCCAGCGCCGCCTCCGATAACCGCCCTTCTTCGGCCAGCGCGCCCAACAGCACCGGCTGAATTCCCGTAATCATGAAGGCCACAGTGCCGAGAAATAAGCCTGCGGCTACAGTCGCCGTCGTGGTCGGTTGCGGTATCGAGTCTGTTTCACCCATCAGATAAGCCTACACGTACAATACTGGATATGGCTTGGACCAACCAGCGGAATAAAGAACTTGTCGAGCGGGCGCGCCTCGTCATTCCCGGCGGAATGTATGGTCATCAATCCACCGCTGTCCTGCCCGCCGCATTTCCCCAGTTCTTCAGCCGCGCCGAAGGCGCTCGCCTGTGGGACGCGGACGGCAACGAATATATCGATTACATGTGCGCCTTCGGTCCCAATCTGCTCGGCTACCGGCATCCCTCTGTGGACGCCGCGGCGACCGCGCAACAGCAGCTTGGCGACTGCATGACCGGACCCTCCGAAATCATGGTTACGCTGGCCGAAAAATTCGTGTCCATGGTCACTCACGCCGATTGGGTGATTTTCTGCAAGAACGGAACCGACGCCACTACCATGGCGATGACCACCGCCCGCGCGCACACCCACAAGCGCAAAATCCTGGTGGCGACCAAGGCCTATCACGGGTCCGCGCCTTGGTGCAATCCGCTCCCGACCGGCATCCTGCCGGAGGAGCGCGCGCACATTCTTCAATACGAGTACAACAATCCGGCCAGCCTCGCCGACGCGTTCCGCAAAGCGGATAACGACGTGGCCGGCGTCTTCGCCTCCGCGTTCCGGCATGACGTTTTCGAGAATCAGGACATGCCGACGCAAGAATATGCCGAGACAGCTCGTAAATTATGCGATGAATCCGGCGCGCTATTAATCGTCGATGATGTGCGTGCCGGCTTCCGTGTCGCCCGCGATTGCAGTTGGTCGACCGTCGGAGTCCAGCCTGATCTCAGCGCCTGGGGTAAAGCGATCGCCAATGGATACGCCCTCTCCGCACTCGCCGGTTCTGAAAAAGCGCGCGCCGCGGTGCAGACCATTTTTGTGACTGGATCGTACTGGTTTCAGGCCATCCCGATGGCCGCCGCAATCGCCACCCTGAATGAAATTGAGAACTCCAATTATCTGGAGCGCACCGAAAAGACGGGCGCGATACTGCGGGACGGCTTAGGCCGTCAAGCCGCCAGCCACGGATTCGGCCTGCGCCAGACCGGCCCCGTGCAGATGCCAATGATCCTGTTCGAGGACGACCCCGACCTGCGCCTCGGATACTGCTGGGTGGAAGAAGCCCTGACGCGCGGAGTCTACTTTCATCCGTGGCACAACAATTTCATCTGCGCCGCCCTAACCGAAAACGACGTCAAGCTCACGCTCGACGCAACGGACCAGGCCTTCGCCGCGTTAAAGAAACACCGTTCGACACTAACCCCCGTCGAACAGCTCCAAGCCCGCTTCGCCCGTCTAGCCGAAGCAGCTAGCAAATAACACAGTTCCGTCGTGGGGCAGGTTGCCAACCGTTGCCAACCTGCCCCACATTCGGACGCAGGTTTTTCATTCCGACACCTGACTGATTCTATCGGAAGGTCGACAATCTCGAAACGTTCCCTTGTCAGGCGTCCGGGCCGCGCCCCACATTCGGCATCTGACTGATTCTAAACGCGGCTGGGGTGGTGTACTAGTCCTCCGTTGGGCCTCGTACCAGGCGTCGTTTTAGGACTGCACGGACCAGGGTTCCATAGGAGCGGTCAAAGGCGGATGAGATTCTCCTTGCATCCGAGGAGGATCTAAATGAATTTATTTACTAAAACCGCCCTGAGCGGTTTGCTGTGGCTTACCTTTAGCGGTGCGATGTTCGGGGACACGTTGTTCCTGAGCCAGTCTTACAACGTAGACGACGGCGGGCAGTTCACGGGCACCGACAATGGGAACCCTGTGACGGTTTACTGCGTGGATTTCCAGAACTATCTGGTTTCCCCGAGCCAAGTCAACGTCAGCACGCTGTCGGATCTGAGCGATACGCGCTACGGAACGACGCCGACATCCGAATTCACTTTTTTCAACGGCAGCAGCAGTTCGGACACTCTCTACACGGGTCCGGGCACCGCTCCGGCTCTGGACGCGGAGCAGCGCTATCTGCTGGCCGCGTATCTGACTACGCAGTATGAGTTGATCCCCTCGCCGAGCACGGCGGTTGTCAATGCGAACGACAGCATCCAGGGCGCAATCTGGGACCTGCTGGACGTTAGCGGCGTCAACCAGACGGTGGGCGGCGCGGAGTCGGCTGATATCACGCAGGCGATCAATTGGCTGAATACGGATCTGGCCGCGGTGGCGGCGTTGACGTCCGAGGTGGTGATTTACACGTCGACGAATGTCGCATCGAATAACGATCTGAATCCGACAGCGACCTCCGGGACGCGCTATACGGTGGGCTCCCAGGAAATGGTCGGAGTGGTGCCGGAACCGCAGACGCTGGCGATGCTCGGCGCCGGGCTGCTGGCTATTGGACTGTTCCGCAAGCACCGCAAGAACTAACACGGTTTGCAGTATCGGCGAGCGGCTTCGCGACTTCCTGTCGCGGGCCGCTCGTTTCTATTGTTACCATTCAAATGTGCGCAATGTCATCATACTGGGCTCCGGATGCGCGGGGAACACCGCGGCGATCTACACTGGCCGAGCCAACCTGAAGCCGCTGGTCGTGATCGGGCATGAGCCCGGAGGCCAGCTCTCCCTGACCACTTCGGTGGAAAACTTTCCTGGATTCCCGGGCGGCATCAATGGTCCCGACCTGGTGGAGAACATGAAGAGGCAGGCCGAGGAGTTCGGCGCCGAATACATGTATGGATCGGTGACGGAAGTGGACCTGCGGGTGACGCCGTTCCGGCTGAACATCGACGGCGAATGGCACGAGACGCGGACGTTGATCATCGCTTCCGGCGCGTCGGCAAAATGGTTGGGCCTGCCGAACGAGCAGAAGCTGATCGGACACGGCGTGAGTTCGTGCGCGACGTGCGACGGGGCATTCTATCGCGACCGCAAAATCATGGTGGTGGGCGGCGGCGACACGGCGATGGAGGAAGCGAATTTTCTGACGCGCTTCGGCTCCGAGGTGGCGCTGGTGCATCGGCGCGAGGAATTTCGCGCATCGAAGATCATGCTGGACCGGGCGCGGGCGAACAAGAAAATCAAATTCCTGATGAGCACCGTGGTGGAGGATGTCCACGATGTTCAAAAAAATGAGGTCACCGGGGTGACGCTGCGATCGCTGACGACGGGCGAAAAGTGGGATCAGGATGTCGATGGATTTTTTCTGGCGATCGGCCACATCCCGAATACCAAGCCTTTTGTGGGGCAGATCGATCTCGACCAGGATGGCTACATCCTATCGAAGGGCGGCGCGCGGACCAACATTCCGGGGGTGTTCCACGCGGGCGACGTGCAGGATCGGGTTTACCGGCAGGCGATCACGGCGTCCGGCGCGGGATGCATGGCGGCGATCGAGGCGGAGCGGTATTTAGAGGCCCAGGGGCACTAAGAAAGAAGTAGCCAGTAGCCAGGAGCCAGTAGCCAGAATGTTTGAGTGCTGGCTACTGGCTACTACCTAGAGTGTTCCATGCGGGCGACGTGCAGAATCGGGTTTACCGGCAAGCGATCACGGCGTCCGGCGCGGGGTGCATGGCGGCGATCGAGGCGGAGCGGCATTTAAGCACTAAGAAGTAGCCAGGAGCCAGAATGTTTGGGTGCTGGCTCCTGGCTTCCTACCTAGTTGGTTGTGCGTTGTTTTTCGTATTTTTGGGCGGTGTATTTGGCGGCTTCGTCCAGGGCGCCTTGGGTATTGTCTTTGGTGCGGGCGGCTTGGCGATACTCGTTTAGGGCGCGATCGCGCTGGTCGCTGACGTCGAAGATTTTGCCCAGATAGAGGTGGGACCAAACCTCGGTCCACTTGGGCTCCAGATCGCCGTTGAGGGATTCACGAAATTCATTGGCGGCGGGCGACCAGTTGCCTTCGAGGAAATGAACCTGGCCGATGCGGAAATGCGCGAGCGAGCTGTTTTTCGCTACGTCGAGCGCCTTCTGATATTCCTTGAGGGCGGAGCTGTAATCGCTCACTTCGACAAACTGCTCGCCTTTACGGATGGCCACGGCGACGCGGGCACTGGTTGAGAATCGAAGGACGAGCCCCTTGGGATCGAGGACCACGTTTTTGGGCTTACCGAAAGTCTCGACGACGAATTCGGAGGACGTGCCCACCACCTCGATGGTCTTCTCTTCTGGGTTGCCTTCGGTTTCGACGCGCAGCATCACGGGCATGCGGAACAGGTCGAGGTCCTGCGAAATTTTACCCATCACGCGGAAGCCTTTTTGCGTGCGGAAGACGGTGTACTCCATTTTGAACTCCGGCGCGCCGCTCGATTCGACCCATTGTTGGAAGAACCAGTTCAGGCTTTGGCCGTAGGCTTCTTCGCAAATTTTGTGAAAATCGTCGGTATTGGCGGATTTCCAGGCGAAACGCGTTGGATATTCCTTTAAGACTTTCATGAACGCGTCGTCGCCCAGAACATTGCGGAGCATCTGGAGCACGGCTGCGCCTTTGCCTCCGGTGGTGGCCCAATATTCCGGCGAATAATCTTCGAGGCGCGCGGACTGAATTATGGGCGGCTGATCCACAGTGAGGGCTTCGACAAACGCGTCGTGAACCTCCGTATCGAAGGCGCCGGGTCCGTTATTATGCTCCGCGTAGAGCATCTCGGAATAACGCGCCATGCCGTTTTCGAGCCACATATGATTGCGCGTGGTGGGCGACACCAGCGTGCCGAACCACTGGCGCGATACCTGATTCGCGATCAGCTTGGTGTTGACCTGCTTGCCGATTCCGGTGGGCGACAGGAACAGCATTCCAGGAGAAGAGTAGCCATTTGCGGCTCCCGCTTCGGTCTCGACAACGGTCAGGCTGAGACGCGGAGGGACGCCGTAAATGCTGGTGAAAAACGAAAGCGCTTTGGCGATCTCCTCGCCGTAGGCTTGCACCATGGCCGCCGAATCGCGGAAATAAAAATAGGTCTTAATTCCGCCGGATGCGACCATCTGCGCCTCGCCACGCACGACAGCGAAGCTGCCTGGGAAGGACGATTGGGTGTATTTAAAACGAAATGCCGCCTGACCCGCGGGCGCAGTTTCCTTGCTATCGGTACCGCTGGCGACTACGCTGTATCCCTCGGGAACGGTGACTTTCAGATCGGAGCTGAAGCGATCGGTGGAGTAATCGTTGACGGGGAACCAGCGCGACGGATAGAGCAGGTAGGAGGCCTCGGGATGAATCGCTGCGAATTTAATCCCGAATACCGGCGACTCCTCATCGCCTGAAAGCTTGCCGTCGTAAACGAACGTAAGCGCCGCGAGCTTGCCCTTTTTCAGCGTCTCCTGGAGGTTCAGTTTCACGGTCATGTCCTGCTGCATGCGGGACGAAGGCACTTGCCGGCCATCTTCATCGGTGACCTTGGAAATATTCAGCGCATTGTTCAGCTCGAAGGTGATGGAGGACGTGTCTTCGAGCGGAATGAATCGCACCAGGACAGTGGCATTCAGCGTCTGCGCGCGGGGGTCCACCTGCGCGTCGATCAGATAGCTCTGTACGTCGATCTTCTGCTGCCGGGCGGTCCGGTCCTGCGCGCTGAGGAGCGCGCTCACGAGCAAAGAACTAAGAATAACTAGCTTTTTCATTTACAACCTTCTGAACCCACTCCGCTGCAATCTCCATCGGATCGCGGTCACTGGCGAGCTTTACCGCTACTTCCTTGAGGCTAACCCGCATCGCATCGAGCGCTACCGCATTGTCCAACAAACGGGTCGCTTCGGCGGCGATCCTTTCCCCGGTCATCTCCCCCTGGATCAACTCCGGCGCGATCTTCCGGCCGGCCACCAGGTTCACCATCGACAAAAACGGCGCCCGAACCAGCCAGCGCCCCAACATCCAACTTAACGCGTTTACCTTATAAAAGGTCACCAGCGGGCAGCCGAGCAAAGCTGCCTCGATCGTCACGGTCCCGCTTGCGGCTAGAGCCAGCTCCGCATGGGCGAGCGCATCCCAGGTTACGCCTTCCATTACTTGGATGGACGCGCCGCGAATGGGTTCCGAAAAAGTGTTGCCAAATCCGCCCGGGAGTGCCAATAAAAACACACGATCGGCGGTTTGGAGGCGTTTCGTGGCATCGAGGAGGTCCGGGAGGTGGCGGGCGACTTCGCCATGGCGGCTTCCGGGCAGGAGCACGATAAATTTCTTATTGATTGGCAGGCCTAACTTTTCGCAAAATTTCTGGCGCGTCATTGATGCTTTGACGATCCTGGCGAGGGGGTGTCCGATGTAGGTGGTCGGGACGCCGTGGCGGGTGAAAAACGCCTCTTCGAAGGGGAAGATGCAGAGAAGACGGTCGATCGTCTTGCGCATGGTTTTCACACGGCCCTGGCGCCACGCCCAGGCTTGTGGAGCGATCAGGTAGACGACCGGCACGCCTTGTTTGCGCAGGAATTTCGCGAGGCGGAGGTTGAAATCCGGAGCGTCGGTGAGGACGGCGATGTCCGGCTTTTCCGTCGCGATGGCCTTTTTCAGCTTGCGAAATTCGCCGTAAATGCGGGGGATGTGGGCGACGACTTCTACCAGGCCGACGACAGCGATGGAGCGCAGATCGACCACGGTTCGCACTCCCGCGGACTGCATGCGGGGACCGGCGCAACCGAAGAATTCGGCATCGGGAAGGCGCGCGCGGATGGCCTCGACGACGCGGGAAGCGTACAAATCTCCTGAGGCTTCGCCGGCTGAGATGAAGATGCGCACGTGTCTCTCAGTGTATCGGGAGTGGGCGTGTTACGATTGGAACGTGACAGATTGCAGACAGAGCAGCTTGGCCGAGTTTTTCGTCAAATACGACAGGGTTATCGTTCGGTCATTAACGATAGGGGCTCTCATTGCGGGCGCGTTGACGCTCCTTTTCGAAAACCTTATTCGGTGATCGCCCAGAGCCCCGAGAAGATTGGGGTCTACCTGGAGTTGACCTCGGTTGTTTTGGTCGCAGCAGTCGTGCTGTGGCATTTCTTGAAGGGCCATCGAAACGGGACATCCGCTGATCCCATTACGATTCTTGCACGAGCAGCCGGATTCGCAATTCTTCCTTATGCGTTGGTGATCATTTACGGAGCATTCGACCCGACGGTTCTTTGCACGGTTCCGGGGTTAAGAGTGTTTGTCATGGTTGGCGGCTTGTCGCTGGTCTATGTGTGTTTCAAAAGCTTGACTTCCTAACGCCCACTTTGGCAGCGGGGCGGAAATATATCGCTAGGAGTTCACGGTCTGCTATTAGCCGGTGGCCCTCCGCGTGCAACATTGGGGCCATGCGTCCTGCCTGGCTGATTCTCGCTCTCTTAATGGCTCTGGAACCCGCCGCATCCGGCCAGCGGCTCTATTGGGGCGTGATCGGAGGGACGGGTCTCACTCCGGATTTTCCCCGCTATGATCTGAGCACGTCGGCGGACGTTTACGGCAACCCTGCATCCACCTTCGAGCACCTGCCAGGTCCCCATAGCTTCATTTTGGGTGGCCTGCTAGAGGTCCAGCTCACCAGCAATTTTGCCATCGAGTTGGACGCTTTGCATCGATCCCTGCCGGGCGACAGCATCAGTACGGTATTTCCAGCAAGCGGCCCTGCCGTGACCACCAGATTCAATTTCCCATCGGCGAATACTTGGGAATTTCCCGTGATGCTGAAATGGAACCTGCCCTCCCCGCTGATATGGGGACGAGTCCGGCCGTTTCTCGAAGGCGGGCCCGCCTTCCGCACTTCGCAGGACGATATTTCCGCTCTGCCGTCGCAGTTCGGGCTGACTGCCGGGGTGGGCGCCGCCATCCACTTTGGGAAGTTGCGCGTGGCGCCCACTATCCGGTACACGCGATGGGAAAGAGACGCAGGTTTCCCGAATTATCCCACCAAGGCCGATCAGGTTGAGCTTCTGACCAGCGTGGCTTGGGGGACATCGTCAGACCCGGCGCATCTGACCGGGCACCGGCTGAGTGTCGGGGTCATAGGGGGCGCGTCCTTACTCGGTGAGTTTTACTATCCTGGCAGTGGGGTCAGGGAACGCGTCGGGTATTTGGCCGGGGCTTCAGGGCAACTGGAACTGAGCCACGGACTAGCGCTGGAGGTCGATGCGGTCTATAAACCGCTACACACCAGCTTCAGCGCGGGACAAGGATTTACGGTGGTGACCTGGGATTTCCCGGTGTTGGCCAAATATCATATGGCAAAGCTGGGGCGTGCGCCGTTCGTGGAGGCGGGACCGTCCTTTCGGGCCGCCGGCAATCTCAACGGCTACAACCCCTCGCATTTTGGAGTGACGGCGGGGGTCGGCGCCGAGACACGCAAGGGCTGGGCGCTCCTCTCCACAGCGCTGCGCTATACTCGCTGGGCTAAGGATGGGTCTCCAAATTCTTCTCTGAGCGCTAGCGGGCAGTCCGATTATCCGCGGACCAACGCGAATGCACTGGAATTGATATTTGGAGTCGGTTTCTAATCGTTACTTCTAGCCCTTCCCGCGGAATAAGAAGAACAGTTCAATGATGAGGATGATTACTACCAGCATCTCCAGCACGAAGGCGCGGCTTTGGTGGAATTGATCCATCATGAACTCGTACAGTTCGCCGGCGGTGCGGAGTTTATCGTCGACCAGACGGCGATAATCGTCCACGCCCACTTTGGCGGCGGCAAGGCGGTAGAGGCGCGCGGAGAACATGTCGCTGAGGAATTTGATCGAGGTGTCGACGCGTTCGGTGAGCTCGCGAATATCGAGGCGAATGCGGTTTAAATGCTGGGCCTGCGAGGCGAGGCGCCAGCGCATGAAGAAGCCTCCTTTTTGTTCCAGAGAGCGGTAAACGTCCTTGAGCAACTGGCTCAGAACCGCGTCGTAATAGCGGAATTCCAGCAACTGGGTGTTGGCGTATTCGAGCAACTGAATGGTGGGCGAGGCATCCTCCGCGCTGTCATGAATAAAGGCGGCTGTCCAGCCGACGACGAGAAGATCACCCGGATAGTAGGACAAACGGGAGCCCAGAATTTCATCCGTTTCCGCGGGCGAAAGTTCCGCCTGCTCGCCGCGGACGATTCTAGCGACGTCGCTCCCGTGCCGGGCGATCAGCTCGGCCGCGGTCAGAGCGGGCTTGGTGGCATCCTTCAGGCGGATGACGTAATAGTCTTCACTGAGCCAGGTTTCGTAAGGCTTGACGAGTGCCGCTTGGGTCCGCTGGAGGCATCGGCGAACGGCTTGCGCCGCATGAGCTTCGAGATCTGGCGTGGTCATCCAGCGGCTGGCCAGATCGGTGAGCTGCGGCCAGTCGGCTTCGAAGGGCAGCTCCAGCTTGATGCTTACGACGCCGTATTCGTAGTAATTCAGCTCCCCTTCAAAGCGGGCACCTGCTTCGAGCACGATGGGATCGAGCCGCTCGACTACAGGAGGCCGCTCAAAGCGGACGTATTCGGGAGAAGGATGACGGAAGACAGGTTCGCGGCGTGCCTGCACGCCCAGAATGGCCCGTAGCGCATCGAGGTTAATCTCGTCCGAGACCTCGTAGAGCCAGAGAATCCAAAGCGATCCGGTAAGGGGCATAAGAAGAAGGAGCCAGTAGCCAGGAGAAAACCTCCGCATTCTGGCTCCTAGCTACTTTTTCTTTACGTCCAGAATGAGAGGATTCGATTGGCCAGGAGGCGTGTCATAAGAGCCACCTTATTGTACCCGGTAACAGTATAAGAAGAAGCCAGTAGCCAGGAGAAAACCCTTCGTATTCTGGCTCCTGGCTACTTCTTCTTCACCACCAGATGGACACGATTCGATTCGCAAGAAACGCGCAGATGTAGGCTAGGCCGGTCATGTAGGCGAACTGTACGGCTGGCCAGAACCATCCTCCGGTTTCGCGGCGCACTACGGCGATGGTCGACATGCATTGCATGGCGAAGGCGAAGAACACCAGCAGCGCGACGGCTCCGCCCATGGTGAGGTCCTGATGCAGGGCCTGTTGCAGGCCTTGCTGACTGCCGGTGTCCTGGATTCCATAAATGGTTCCCAGGGTGCCGACGATCACTTCGCGCGCGGCAAGGGAGGTAATCAGACCAATACCGATTTTCCAATTAAAACCCAGCGGCTTGATGACCGGCTCCACAAAATGTCCGACCGCGGCGATGATGCTGTGCTCGATCGCGGGAGGCTTTCCGTGGTTGAGAGGGAGACTCGAAAGCACCCAAATCACGATGGCGACGCCCAAAATCACGGTGCCGGCGCGATACAGGAAAACTTTCGAGCGATCGACCAGGCGCAACGCCAGGCTGCGCACGGTGGGCCAGCGGTAGGGCGGCATTTCCAGCATGAACGAGGAGCGGGCGCTCTTGAGCACCGTCGATTTGAGCAGTCGCGCCGTCAGAATCGCGGCCACAAATCCGAGTATATAAAGACCCAGCATCACCGCGGCTTGCATGCCGAGAAATCCGCCCAGCAAGTTTTTATTGGGGATGAACGCGGCAATGATCAGGATATAAACCGGCAGGCGCGCTGAGCAGGTCATGAACGGGGCAATCAGAATGGTGGCGATGCGGTCGCGCTTATTCTCAATGGTGCGGGTCGCCATAATCGCCGGAACGGCGCAGGCGTAGGCGGACAGGAGCGGAATGAAACTTTTACCTTGCAAGCCGAACTTCGCCATGGTGCGGTCGGCGATGAGGGCCGCGCGCGCCAGATAGCCGGAGTCTTCGAGAATCCCGATGAACAGGAACAGCAAAAGAATTTGCGGAAGAAAAATGACGACGGAGCCGACGCCTTTCCAGATTCCATCGACGACCAGCGATCGCAACGCTTCATTCGGCAGCAGATGTCCGATCCATCGGCCGGAGGTTTCAATGGCGGCTTGCACTCCGTCCATCAGCGGACGGGCGCCGTTAAAGATCGTCTGAAACACGGCCACCACGACCAGAAGAAATACCAGCGGACCGGCGACTGGGTGCAGGAAAAACGCGTCCAGCCTGCGCGTCCATAGAGGAGGCGCGGGGGCGTGATAGCCGGTCTTGTTGCCGATGTGCGTGGCCCAGGCGCGGCATTTCGGGATGTCCTGAATCACCGGCAGTTGAATGAGCGGAGCTTGGGGAGCCGCGCCCAGCGTCGCGCCGCTGAGGAACTGAAAAATCTTTTCGAGCCCGATTCCTTTCGCCGCGCTGACCAGCGCGACGGGCGAGCCGAGCTGCATGGCCAGCTCCGGGACATTCAATTCGCCGCCGCGGCTTTTGAGATCGTCGGCCATATTAAGGATGACCAGCGTCGGCAGGCCGAGGCTCAATACGGGCGCGGCCAGCACCAGATGGCGACTCAAATTGGTGGAATCGAGAATCAGCAGAACCGCGTCCGGGCGCGGAATACCCTTCATTTGGCCGGACAAGACGTCATGCGTGACGCGTTCATCTTCGGTGCGTGGCGTGAGGCTATAGACGCCGGGCAGATCGACCACGAAAACGTCGCGTCCCTGCTCCAGCTTCACGCGGCCCATGCGATGTTCGACTGTGACGCCGGGGAAATTCGCGACCTTTTGACGGAGGCCTGTAAGGCGGTTAAACAGGGTGGATTTGCCGGAATTAGGTGGTCCGACGATGGCGACGACGTGGCGGCGAGGGGGCGCTCCGTTGAGGCTTGGAGGCGGAAGAGTCGCTATCGAATTGGCGGCGCAGCCGTGGCAATCGCCCATAAATTCCTAGCGGAGAATCAACCGGGAAGCTGTTTCGCGGCGCAGCGCAACCTCTGACCCGTCGACTCGAAAGACTCTCGGATCGCCGCCGGGGGCGGAAAGGCCTCGCGTCACGGAATGGCCGGGCACGAAGCCCATTTCCATCAACCGCTGTGCGTCGTCTTCCGGCAGGTCGAGTTTTTCGAGCACCCCGGCCTCGCCTGGCTTCAGTTCGGTGAGGTTTTTGGCGCTGCTTTTATTTGCACTCTTATTGACACTCAATTGCATTTCTGGCCTCAGCTCTTCACTTCCACGCACTATGTTACGAAAGCCGCTTGCATTACAAGTGTACATCATACCGGACCGTAATGGTCTTATATTCGTTAAAAGGTAGGTTTAGGTGGGCGAAGGGGGATTCACGTTGTTCAAAAGGAAACGGCGCTCCAGGAAGAGAGCGCCGTTTCAAATTCGGGATAACTAGCTAAAACTTTCAGGAGTGCTGTCCGCCCTCGCGAAAGCGGAATGCCGCGATCGCGGCAAACGCGGTTCCAAACAGCAGCAAGGTCGAAGGCTCGGGAACGGTCGAAAACTCTCCCTCGCCGAACGAATTGGTGAAGTTGTTCAGTTGAACCGTGGTGGTGGTATTGCTCCCGACGTCCAGGGCGTAGGCGTCGTAGACCGTCACAGTCGTAACCGGCGCCACATAAGTGGCGATGATCGGGCTCGAACTGGTGGCCAGGCCGCATACTGCATTGGACGAGACCCCGGCCACGCATCCATAGGTCGGCGCCGAGGTGTTGTTCCCGTAGGTTGCGGTAAGCGTAACCTCATTTGCAGCCGTGCAGGTAACATTCACGCCAACGCAAACGGTCTCGGTTACGGAGATGGTATCGGGATCGAAGCCGGAATTGCCGGTTGCCCCAAACGTAGACAGGCTTACCGTGGTGATGAAGTTTGTATCGCCCGGGGCAGGAGTTGGATAACTGGGATTCGTCAGGAACGTGTTGGTCGAATTCACCAGCATGGACAACGTGCCCGCCGTGAGAAGGTCCGGTGGGCCGTGACCGGTCAAATCAAGGGGATTTCCGCCCACTCCGGTAAAAACAGCATTCACAGTCCAAGGGCTTCCTACGCCGGTAAAGTTATCTGATCCTAAAATCGCAAGAGTGCTGGTGCTCTGAGGGTTAACAGTCGAGCCATTATCGACGACCGCGAAATTGGTGAAGGTCTTGTCCGTTTCGTAGCAGCCGGCGTTATTGCCCGTGCCGAATGCGGAGAGCGTATTCGGCGGCGTGTCGGTACACGACGCAGTAATGCCCCATCCAAAGTTAGCCGATAACAAAAACGCGCCAATAATCGCCGTCTTTGACGGGGCGCCAAATCCCCGTAAAACTTGCTTCATTTTTTTAAAAAAAACCCGGCCATTCACGAAGTATGTCTGGACGGGTTAGTCCTCCGACTGGCAACGATTCTAGCATCGGCGGGAAGTCCAAGTCAAGCCATTACTTAAGTTACAAACTGTTTACCTATTCCAGGATTACGTGTCGGTACCGACGTTTATCGTTCGAAATAGTACTATGCCATCGGCCCCAGTCGTGGGTAACATCTTTGCCGAGGCGCACGCCTGTAGTATTCTTAGAACAAGATTATTTCACTCATGACCCGGAGGTACAACGAAACCGATGCTCGCCACGCTGCGTAGGCTCGCCATTGCGATTCCGCTTACTCTATTATTATCTGTCGCTTGCTGGGGGCAAACCACTGCCTTCGAAGGCGACGTGAAGGGCGAAGACGGCAAGCCCCTAGTGAAAGTGCCGATCCACATCGATCGCACGGACATTAAAGGCAGCTACAAAGTCAATACGGACAAGAAGGGTCACTACTATTACGGGGGCCTTCCGATTGGCACTTATAAGATCTGGGTCGAAGTGGACGGCAAAGAGCGGGATTCGATCAACAACGTCCACAGCGGGCTCGGCGACGCTCAAGTCCATAATTTCGACCTGCACGCAGCCGCCGCCTCGAATGCGGAACGTCAGGCTGAGTTGCAGAAGACGGTTGCTACGGGCGGAGAACTGACCAAGGATCAGACCCGCGGCATGACGGCGGAACAGAAGGCGGCCCTGGAGAAGAAAATCAAGGACCAGCAGGCCACCATGGCGAAGAATAAGGCGCTGAACGATGCGTTCAATGGCGGGAAAACGGCGATGGACGCCAAACAGTACGACGCGGCCATCGATAGTTTCGAAAAAGCCAAGGCGATCGATCCCACTCAGAATGTGATCTGGGGCAACCTCGCCGATGCGTACGCAGCCGACGCGAAGACCAAGACCGGCGCCGATCAGCAGGCCTTGATCGACAAGGGACTCGAGTCTTACAAGAAAGCCATTGAACTTAAACCGGACGATCCGGCGTATCACAACAATTACGGCCTGCTGCTGGCGCAATCGAAGAAATCCGACGAAGCCCTGGTCGAACTGACGAAGGCGGCGCAACTCGATCCGCCGGGCGCGGGCAAGTATTACTACAATGGCGGCGCGGTCTTGACGAACCTGGGCCAGAATGAGCCTGCGGGCGCCATGTTCAAGAAGGCCATCGAGGCCGACCCCACTTACGCCGACGCCCATTATCAATACGGTATCTATCTGATCGGGAAAGCGACCACCACGCCCGACGGAAAGATCGTGCCTCCGGAAGGGACCAAGGAAGAGTTCCAGAAGTATCTGGAACTGAAGCCGGATGGGGTGAACGCCGAAGCCGCGAAGGCGATGCTGACATCGATGGGCGAAACCCTTCAGACCGATTACAGCAAACCTGGCGCCAAGAAGAAGGTTACGACGACAAAGAAGCAGTAGGTGGGTTTCCTGCTTAGAAGACCATGATCCGGGCGTTAGCTTATCTGATCGCCACCGTCCTGGTGATCAGCGTGGTCCGCTCGATCATCGGGATCGTTTTAAAGGGATTTGCGGACTTGTTTCATCAGGCGCCCCCGCCGCAAAAGGGTCCACGAATGCCTGTTGTTCCGGCTGGTGGCGAACTGAAGAAGGATCCCGTGTGCGGGACCTTCATCTCCACCGCCACCGCAATCCAGAAGCGGGTGGGCGGCGAAGTCTACTATTTCTGCTCGCCCGAGTGCCGCGATAAATTCACCGGATAACTCAAGCGCCGGCGGTGAGGAATCCAATTTTCCGCTTAGGCCGCATCGGAGGCTCCAGCATCCCACGCAGCGTCATAAAGACGCGCTTGAGCTCGACGTCGTGCTTGCCGACTTTGCCGGCCAATTTCCCTAGTTGTTTCGCCAGCAGTTCGTGCGTCACCTGTCTTTGCCGGATTCGAACAAAGGCGCGAACCACTTGAATGCTGGCGTGCACGGCGGAGGGACTTTTGAGGACGTTCGCCAACATAACGGCCCCGTGCTCGGTAAACACGTAAGGCAGGAACTTGACGTTCTGGCCCTGTTTCAAGATCACAGACTGTGATCTTGAACGTAAGTGTTCCGCCGCTTCTTTGGGTGTCAACCGGAACATAAAATCGGATGGGAAGCGTTCCAGATTGCGCTTCACAGCCTGATTTAGCGTTCGCGTCTCTACTCCGTACAATGTGGCGAGATCCCGGTCGGGCATCACGCGATGGCCGCGCAATGCAATAATTCCCCGCTCGATAACATCGAGTGAAATCTCGGCTTTCTGAGTTTTCCGAATGGATTTGACTGGCATACTACTGGATAGTGTGCCGGGAGGCCCAAGCCTCTCACTTATTTCACGTTCAAGATCACGTTCTGTGATCTTGAATGCATTCCGACTACCCTATAGACATGAATCTTTCCGATCTCGCCGCCGCGCTGGGCTGCGAATTACGGGGCGACGGCTCGATCGAAATCACAGGCGTCGCCGGGATGGAGCAGGCCGGCGCCGCGGAAATTACGTTTCTCGCCAATCCGAAATATGCGCCCAAAGTGAAGCATACCCGCGCCGCTGCGATCCTGGTCAAGACTTTCCTCGAGGATATTACGCCGGCCCAATTGATCTCGAAAAATCCGTATCTCGATTTTGCGCGCGCCTTGGAGTTGTTCTATCAACCGCCTCAGCCCTCACCCGGAATTCACCCGCTCGCCCACGTCGCGCCGACAGCGCGGATCGGCGAAAACGCATCCATTGGTCCATTCGCTGTCGTCGGAGAGCACGTGAGCATAGGCCGCGACGCCGTGCTGCATCCGCATGTGGTGATCTACGAAGGCGCGCGCATCGGCGACCAGTTCCTTGCCCATTCGCACGCCGTGGTGCGTGAGTTCTGCCGCGTCGGAGATCGCGTCATTCTCCAAAATAACGTCGTGATCGGCGGCGACGGATTCGGCTTCGCCAAGCGTGCCGACGGCACGCACTACAAGATCGTGCAAAGCGGCGCCACCGTGATTGAGGACGATGTCGAGATCCAGTCGCTCACCTCGATCGACCGCGCGACTACGGGTGAAACGCGCGTGAAACGCGGCGCCAAGATCGACAGCCTCGTCCAGGTCGGCCACGCCTGCGTGGTCGGCGAGGATAATATCATTTGTTCGCAAACAGGCTTGGCCGGATCGAGCGTGCTGGGGAAGAACGTTCTTCTGGCAGGGCAAGTCGGCATCTCGGGACATCTGACAATTCACGACAACGCGGTGATCTATGCGCAATCGGGCATTGGCGGCGATGTGGACGCGGGCGCGGTGATGAGCGGCTCGCCCGCCTTCGACGCGCGGGAGTGGCTGCGCGCAATTACCGCATTCCCCAAATTGCCGGTGCTGCTGCGCACAATGCGACAATTGGAGAAACGGGTGGCTGAACTGGAAGCTCATCCGGACAAATCCCATGCATGAAAGCCTTGACCGTTCCGCGCTGGCCTATCGCAACCTGCCGTTCCTCGATACGCCTGATGCGCGTTCGCTGCGAATCCTGAGCGAATACCTCTATCCGCTTTCCCATTTTCGCCAGCAGAAGATTCACGACACGATCGTATTTTTCGGCTCCGCGCGGACCCTTGAAATGGGGCCGCTTGGCCGCTATTACAATGAGGCGCGCGCGCTGGCCAAACGGATCACCCAGTGGTCGGATGCTTTGCACGAAGGCGGCCGGCGATTCGTCGTGTGTACGGGAGGCGGTCCCGGCATCATGGAAGCGGCCAACCGCGGCGCGCAGGACGCCGGCGGAAAAACCATCGGTCTCAACATCGGCTTGCCCTTCGAGCAGCGGCCCAATCCGTTTATCACACCGGAGCTGTCCTTCGAATTCCACTATTTTTTCATGCGCAAATTCTGGTTCGCGTATCTGGCCAAGGCTCTGGTGGTGTTTCCGGGAGGATTCGGAACGCTCGACGAGCTTACCGAGATCTTAACGCTCGCACAGACGCAGAAGCTCGAAAAGAAGATGACGGTGATTCTCTACGGCACCACGTTCTGGAAGGAGATTATCAATTTCGATGCCTTGGTCCGCCACGGAATGATTTCCGAAAAAGACTTGGAATTGTTCTCCTTCGCGGACGATGTGGAGTCCGCATTTTCTCTCCTGGAGGCAGGCTTGACGAAACACTATATTCAACCCGAAACGCCATCGCCGGAAATCGCAAAGTCGAGAGTGTAGCGATTCGTGCGGTCGAGCGTCCAGACAATTCTTCTGTGGATGGGACGCGCCGGAATTGCGTTTCTGTGCTTCCTGCTGCTCTTTTTCGCACTCAATTATTGGGCGCCGTTAAGCGGAATGCGCGTCATTGCCGAGTTGGGCGCCTTTGTAACCGGCTTGTGGTTTGGGGTGCGCCTGTTGCGAAAGGCCGTGTGGCGGCTGCGCAACCGGCTGTACGTAACTTATGTTTTCATCGCCGTGGTGCCGATCGTACTGGTCGCGGCACTCGCTTGGATCGGCGGCTTCATCCTCATCGCCCAGTTGGCCGCCTATCTGGTTACCAGCGAGCTGGACCGTCGCATCGCATCGCTCGATCAGGCGGCGGAGAGCATTGTCCGAAGCGCTCCCACCGATCGCCCGATCGTGATGCAGCGCATGACCGAATTGTTTTATGCGGAGCATAATCCCGGTATTGAAGTTCTTCTCAGGGAAGGCGGCAAGTCTATCCGTTATCCCGAGGAGGGAGCATTGCCCCCGCCGCGGGAGGGATGGAAGGATACGCGGGGAGTGCTGTTGCGGGACGGCCAATATTATCTTTGGAGCCATCGTAAAACGAAGACGGGCGACGTGACCGTCACCGCTCCCCTGACAGCGGACTTCCTGGCTGGATTGGTGCCGAATCTGGGCGTGGTGAATATTCTCGAATCGTCCCGCGCGGTTCCGAAATTCGTCACGCATGGCGCCGTGCCGAAGCCTGTGAATCGTTTCGACGTCGACGTGCCGATTAACACTGACCTTCCTACGGCGGTTTGGGAACAGCCCGATCGGGATCCTGCAAAAGAGCGGGAAAAGCCGCAACTCGCCATTCATTCCCGCCTGTCCTCGGTGCTTTCGGCGGTGTTCAATCGAACAAGCGACCCGACGCAGGAAGCCTTTCAGGTGGCGATCGTCGGCGTAGCACTCGTGTTCCTGATTGTCGAAATGATCTCCGCGATGATCGGACTTTCCATGACGCGCACCATCACAGGCGCCGTCCATCGGCTCTACGAAGGCACCCAAAAAGTGATGGAGGGAAATTTTTCCCATCGCATCGAAGTCAAGGGCAAGGACCAGCTCGCCGATTTGAGCGAGTCCTTCAACCGCATGACCGAAAACCTGGAGCGTCTTCTGGTCGTCGCGAAAGAGAAGGAGCGTTTGCAATCTGAAGTCGAGATCGCGCGCGAAGTGCAAAGTCAGCTTTATCCAAGAGTGGTCCCGCAGACGCGCACGTTGCGCCTTACCGCGGTCTGCCATCCGGCACGCATGTGTTCAGGCGATTACTACGACTACGAAGTGATTCGCGATTCGCAAATCGCCATCGCCATCGGCGATGTGGCCGGCAAAGGAATCTCCGCGGCTCTGCTGATGGCGACGTTGCAGAGTTCGCTGCGGTCCCAATTGCAGAGCGCACTCGAGATCGCAGCCGCTGCCGGAGGTGGCTCCGCGAACGGCTCCGTCATGCCTTTCCTCTCAACCTCGCACCTGGTGTCGCGCCTCAATAATCAGCTTTACGCCTACACTTCGCCCGAGAAATATGCGACGTTCTGTTTCGGCATTTTCGACGAGCCTACCGGCATCTTCACCTATACCAACGCCGGCCATTTGCCTCCGCTGCTGGTCCGCGAAGGGGTCGCCGAACGGCTGGACGTCAACGGCACCGTGGTGGGTGCGTTTCCCTTCGCCAAGTACGACGAAAGCCGCATCGAATTGAAGGCCAGCGATCTTCTGGTCTGCTACACCGATGGCATCACTGAGCCGGAAAATGAATATGGCGAGATGTTCGGCGAAGACCGCCTCATCGATCTCATCGCGCGTAATTCCCATCTCAACGATGAACAGATTATCGAGGTTGTGCTCGAAGGCGTTCGCGAATGGATGTCCACCGACGAGTTGCCGGACGATATGACCATCCTGCTGGCGCGCCGCGTCTGAATCAGGCAAAATAATATGATGATTAAAAAGTTGCTTCTTGCCATGAGTTTTGCCGCGCTCGCGTCCTTCGCCGCCGATGACGTTGTGACGGCCGCTGAGGGCACCGTGAAAAAGGTCGATGCCGGCACCAAAACCGTCGTTGTCAAGACCGCCGATGGAACCGAGCACACCGTTCACTTCGTGAAAAAAACCTCAGTTCACGGCTGGGATGCCGCCGACGCGGGTGCCAAGGACGGAATGCACGGCGTTAAGGAAGGCAGCCACGTCGTGGTGCACTATACCGTGACGGGCTCTGACAAGACAGCGCAAGAAGTGGATCGCATCGGCGACGGTGGATTAAAGGTCAGCGAAGGAACGGTTTCAAAAATCGACCGTGGCACGAAAACGCTCGCAGTAAAGACCGCCGATGGCGCTGAGGCGACCTACAAGATCTCCGATCACGCAGTTGTGGATGCGGGCAAAGATGCCGGCAAGGGCGTGGAAAAGGCCAGCAAAGTCACGGTCTATTACACCGAAGAAGGTGGCAAGAAAGTCGTCCACTTCTTCAAAAATAATTAGTTAATTTCTCCCACGCGGCCGGCCACGTGTATCGCTCCAAATACAATTTCCGGCCGGCGACACCCAACCTCCGTCCGCGTGCCGGATCGTCGAGCAGGTCCTGAACCGCGGCCGCGAAGCGGGTAGCATCGTCGGCGATCGATAACTGTTCTCCATCGCGCGCCCCCAGTCCCTCCGCGCCGATGCTGGTCGATACCACTGCGCGTTCAGCCGCCCACGCTTCCAGAATCTTGAACCTGGTCCCGCTACCGGAGAGCAACGGGACCACAACAACGCGCGCGACCCCGATCGCCGCAATAGCATCCTCCACCGGACCGACCACGCGAATGCGTGGATCATCTTTGACGATCGGCAGGATCGCCTCCGCATTGCGACCCACCAGATTCCATGTCAATCCTTCATTTCGCGAACGTAGCCCTGGCCAGATCGCCGACTTAAACCATCGCACCGCTTCGATATTCGGGTGATACTCCAGGTTTCCGCTGAACACGATGCAATTTCCCGCCGCCACCGTGGGAACTTCAAAAACAGGCAGCGCATTCGGATACACCACGGCATTCGCGCCCCCGATCCGCCCGCGATCCTCCTCCGATGTCGCCAGCACCAGATCGAACTTCGGCAGCCATTCGCGCTCCAATTTCTTATACGCCTCCGCGAATCGCCGATGCAGAACCGCTTCCACACCGCCCGCTGCCCGCGCATGCGTCGCCGCCAGTTCGCTTTCCACATTGTGCAGATCCAGCACCAGAATGTCGCAATGCGGACGAATCGTCTCCGCATACGGAGCACACCAGAAATGCTCAATCACCGCGACCCGATAGTGCTGCTTCAGCGCCGGCGTGAGCTGCTCTTCGAATCCCGCGAATCGATCGATCAGCGGAGGCACGCCGCGCAGCAGCCTCACCCCATTTCTCCACGCGCGCGCCGAAAAACTTTTCGAATGATGCGGCAGCACGAAACTCTCGACCGTAACCTCGTACTTCCTCCGTAAATATTCCAGCAGGGACGCCGACCGCAGCCCTCCTCCGCCGGCGCCCATTCGCGGCGCCTCCGGCGTCAGAAACAACGCCCTATTTCCCGAACAATCGCCGCGCGTCGTCATAGACCTCTCTCGTCTTCCGCGCCGTCTTCGACCAGGAAAACAGAGCCGCGCGCTTCAACGATTCCTCTCGCCGCGTCGGCCGCGCCCGCATCGCCTCCGCCAACGCTCCCACATCCATCGCGTCCACGTGAACAGCCGCGCCGTCCGAAACTTCCATAATTGCCGGATCGCGCGACGTGATCACGGTCGCTCCGCATTGCATCGCTTCGAGCACGGGCAATCCGAACCCTTCATATAACGATGGGTACACCACCGCGACCGCGCCCGCATACAGAGCCGGCAAATCTTCCTCCGGCACTGCGCCCCGAACCCACAATCCCGGCTCTGCCGCGGGCGCAATGAAATCTTTTCGCACGCGTCCCGCCAGCACCAGGTCGACGTCCTGCGATTTGCGTACCTCTCGCCACGCCTCGATCAAGCGACTAATATTTTTTCGCGGCTCGAGCGTACCCACAAACAGGAAATAAGGACGCGCGGCCGGCGCCCTCTCTACCGGATGAAAATGACTCGACGCCGCCAGCGGCACCGCCACCACTCGCGACCCGTCGAGCTTGAATCGCCCGATCGCCGCCCGCCGCACCGCTTCGCTCGGCGTAATCAACATGGTCGGAATACGCGCCCGCAGCAGCACCGGAACGCGGCTCCGTACGCGAAACGAATGCGGCTGCCAATTCACATTCTTTTGACCGGGCAGCCACGGCGATAGATCGTGTAACGTCATCACGCTCGGACGCCGGGACAGATAAGGAACGGAAAAATCGGTGCCATGAAACACTTCCACTCTCCGCCGCATCATCTCCCGTTCAAGGCCCCACAGCCACCAGCGCCGCTCCGCTGCCGTGCGCGGGCCATCGCCTTTATGAAGATTCTCCGCCGCCGGCCCCGTCGAAGATATGTCGAAGGGCTGATCGCTCAACAGCCAGTACTCATCCTCTCTATAGTTTGCCGCCAGCGCTCGCGCGAGCTCGAATGTATATCGCCTCACCCCTCCAGTGGAGACGGTCAACGGGGTGGCATCGAGGGCGGCTATCACAAAGGTTACACAGAAAGTGTAGGATATCTAACGTGGCTGATGAGAATCTGAATCCTCTTGAAGAACTGAAGCGTCTGGACCAGCAGGTCGGCCTTGTGGCCAGCTTGGAGGGACTGAAGCCAATCTATTACCGGCTCGACGAAATCGCCAAACAGTACGCCAACGATTTCGAAGTGCAGCTCGTTGTCGGCGATATCAAGCAGCATCTGGTGAATCGCGGCACCAGGTTGAAGGAGCAGGAGGCGACCCTCGGCAGTGCGCCTGCCATGGCTCCGCCGCCTCCTCTGCCTCCGCCCATCGTGTCGTCTGCGCCCACGCAAACCTACACGCCGCCTCCTCCTCCGCCGCCCACCCCGCCGCCATTCTCCAGCACGCCGCCTTTCCCCACGCCGCCGCCGATGCCGAGTGCAGCGCCGCCGCGGAGCCCCATTTCCGGCCAGTTCTCGTCGCCGCCCAGTCTGCCCACCAGCGCCTTTCCAGCTACCGGACCGCAAGCTGTGCCCCCGCATCCGCCCATCCCGCCCGTAGGTCCGCCGCCTATCAGCGGTCAGTCGATGCCTCCCAAACCGCCGGCCGCGCAGAAGCCCGTGGCCTGGAAGAAAGCACTGTTGTTCGGCGCGATTCTCGGATTGATCGTCGCTGTCGGAGGCATCGCGTTCCTGGTGAACATGGCGCGCAAGCGCAACAAACTCGCCTCGCCGCCGGTCGTCGCGACCATCGATGTGCAGGTCGCCACCACTCCTCCCGGCGCCGCGATCAAAGTCAATGGCGAGGATAAATGTACCGCCCCCTGCTCCGTTCCTCTGGCCCCCGGCGATTATCAGATCACCGCGTCTCTCCCCGGCTATGAGCCCGGAGCCAACGGCGTCACCGTACCCGCCGCCGGATCTGCTGCCGGTGGCGCGCCTCTCGCCGTAAATCTCACCCTCGAAGCATCGCCCCAGCCCATGCGCATTATGGCCGAAGGAGTCGACGCCGGAAAAGTCATCTTCGACGATCAACCGCCCGCCGATTTGACTGACGGCCAGTTTGTGATCGATAAAGTTGCGGCCGGCCCGCACACCGTGAAAGTCACCGGCAAAGGCGTCGAAGCGTCGTTCTCTTTTGAAGCCGCCGAAGCCAAGGCCCCCAATATCACGGGAGCCACGGCCAAGAATCTCCTCGCCGTCGTCGTCGCGAGCTTTGGAAATACCGCCCGCGTCGCCACCAGTGCGGGACCGCTTAAAGTGACTCTCAACGGCCAGCCGCAAGGCGACGCATCGCCCGGCGGCGTCGATCTCACCGGCTTCCAACCCGGCTCGGCCGAACTCGACATCGGCGACGGTCCCACCCAGAAGGCTCTGCAAAATACTTACGGCGCTTCGCCCGCGCTCACCGTGTTCCTGCGCTCCGATAAAGCGGCTCCGCCGGCTCCCGGAGATCTGGGGACCATTCTCGTCGTCACCGGCGAGGATGACGTCCGCGTGTTTGTCAACAACCGGGAGCAGAAGAAGCACACCGTGCATGGACAGCTCAGCGTCCCCGCGCCTCCCGGCAAAGCGGCCGTACGCGTGTTTAAAGACGGCTACACAACTCCCGCCACGCAGTCCGTCGATGTCCAGAAGGGCGCCACCGCCCGCGCCGAATTCCAGCTTCAGAAGATCGATGCGGGAGCACCGAAGCCGCCCCCCGTCGCACCTCCCGCGCCCACCGGCAGCCCCAACGGGACGGTTCATGTCACCCGTTCGCCTGGCGCCGCGATCATCACCTATAAGCGCGACAACGAAGCCCAGCCGCATCAGCTCACGGGCGCCCAGGTCGACCTGCCGCCCGGCAGCTACGTCTTCACCTCGAAAGCTCCCGGCTTCATCGATCGCACCGAAAAGGTCCAGGTCGCCGCCGGCGCGCAAGCCACCGTCGATTTGACTCTCGCCTCAGCCCACGCCGCTCCAGCCGGCCCGAAATCGGGAGGCATGGCCGATTGGGAGGATCCCTCCGGCTGGACCAACGACGGCGATTCCTGGATCCATAAGGGCGGCAACTTCGTGCCTTATAAACTCCCCGCCAAGGGAACTTTCACCTTCACCGTCCAGTTGCTCAAAGGCGGAGGCCTGTTCAAAGGCGGCCATATCCGCTGGTATGTCGATTACATCGATCCCAAGAACTACGGCCTTTTCGAAATCGATAAAAAGACCTTCTGGGCCAAGTCCGTGACCAACGGCAAGAGCAAGGATCGTGAGAAAACGCAGCACGGTCTGGAAAATCAGAAGACCTTCACCATCCAGGTCGACGTCAGTCCCGACCACGTCGTGCATCGCCTCAAAAACGGCGATACCTGGCTCACGCTCGATTCCTGGACCGAGCCCGGACGCAATTTCTCCGACGGCAAATTCGGTTTCTATATTCCCGGCAGCGACGAAATCGCTATCAGTGACTTCAAGTTCACGCCGAAATAGCCGTTCGCGCACTTACGTTTGCCGATAAATCTGAAGGTGCGGCCGCGCTCCGGATGTAGCTTGTGGTCATGATAGAATTCATCACCGCCATCGGAGCCCTGGGCACTGCCGCCTTTGGATTGGTAGACGCGACCAAAGCCTTCGGAGGCGGCGTGAACCACATCGGTTTCAGCCGCATTAAAGCGGCCGTGACGGCGCTGGTGCCGGCCTCTGATCCCGACATCCTGCCAATCCTCCAAGCCAACTGGTTCAGCGGCACCGACCTTGCCGCTCAGAAAGCCCTCGCCAAATCCCTGATCGAACTCAACCTGACGGCCCCCCACTCCGACCTGATCCTGAACGCCCTGATCGACGAAGCCTACCAGCGCGCCGACCAGCTCTACCGCGACGGCACCCGAGCCTGGGCCATGGCAATCGCGATCACGCTAGCCCTGATCGCCGGCCACCAGTTCCACACCCCCATATCCGCATCTCTCCTAGCCGGCCTCCTGGCAACCCCCCTAGCCCCCATAGCCAAAGACCTCTCCACCGCCCTCCAAACAACCGCCCATTAACACCCCGTGTTCGTGGGCGGCGCCATGCTGTCCAATGCCATGACATACTTGACACTCTGCGCTGCAAAGTCACTGACAGCAGGTGGCTTCGCGAAATCCTCGATTCTAGCTCGGACTGGACAGATGTCAAGGGTTCGCAAGCCGCTCCGCGCCCGTGACATCTGTCCAGTCCTCAGCAAACTCCTGGCCCATATGATCGCGAAGCCTCTCTCCGCCTTTACCACCGAATACCGTGAGTACCAAAAAGTGTCAAGTATGTCCTGGCACTTAACAGCCATGCGCTGCCACCTGTTGTCCGAGCCGTGACCGCAGGGAGCGGTGTCAATGATGTTTTCGAGAGTGGCGACGCCCGTGCTAATTCCCGCTCAATCCTCCAATATGCTTCACCACCAGCACCTCCACCGGCCCCTTTCGCGATTCCAGCCTCAGCCCAAGCTGCTCCTGCAAAGCCGTATAGAGGGAAGGGGCGTTAGGATCCGGTGCAGTTTCCTGCCTGGCGCGCTCCGGCATATAATCCAGCGTGATATCGTAGCTCCCCTTTAGCCCTGTCTGATCCACCACCGTATCGTCCACCCAAGCCGACAAGACGTTGGCAAACGTCGGCATCGGCATATTGTGATAGCTCCACCTGCTCCCACTGACCCTCCGAATCGCCAGCTCCGCGCCATCCTGATTCTCGTCGACCCTCGCCCCGCCCTTCGCCACCACCAACACCTGCGCCTTCATTTCTTTCGTCTCCCGCCGCACCACCAGCTTGAACCGGTCCTCCAGCAGCGTCTGAAGCATCCGCATCATCTCACTCCGTGATACCGGATGTTCCGCCTTCGCCTCGATGTCGTAGCCCCCCGTCAACATCGCCTGCGGCAGCCCCAGGACCTGCCGGTTCGGCACGCTGTACGCCGCGCCGATCAGCCACAGCAGCGGCATATTCCGCGCCACGAATCTCTCACCTCCCGGCGCGGGAGCCATCGTCACCGGCGCCGGCGTCTGAGTCATCTTCACCGACGCAACCTCAAACGACTGCCCAAACACCGCACCCATGAAAACAATCAAACCAACAATTTTCCCCATCGTTATTACTCAAGAAATTCTCCGCATTTTGGATGCGCCCAATTGCTGCACCGATAGCAACGAAAACCATGGCCCGTTGTGGGGCAGGTTGGCAACGTTGCCAACCTGCGGACCGATTGCCAATCGGTCCATCCGGGCGCAGCCCGGACGGCTGGTCTTAGAACTTGGCGGCGTTTTTCGAGAGTGTCGACGAGTCTTTCCACATCAACCAAACATGACGCCCACCGTCCCCCTCGCGTTCACTCGCTAGAATAAAAATATGCACCCCGATCAAGAGTTCTACCGCATCCAGAAGCTTCCCCCCTACGTCTTCGCCGTCATCAATGAGATGAAGGCCAAAGCCCGGGCGGCGCAGCTCGATGTGGTCGACCTCGGCATGGGAAATCCCGACGGAGCCACCCCCCGTCCCATCGTGAATAAGCTCGTCGAAGCCGCCCGTAATTCGCGGAATCATCGCTACTCCGCCTCGAAAGGCATTCCCAATCTCCGCGAGGCCATCGTCAAACGGTACAAGACCAATTACGACGTCACGCTCGACGCCGATAAGGAAGCCATCGTGACCATCGGCGCCAAGGACGCCCTCGCCCACCTCCTCTTTGCCGTCATCGGACCGGGCGACGCTGTCGTCTCCCCGAATCCCTGCTACCCCATTCATCAATACGGCGTCATCATGGCCGAAGGCCACGCCTGCATGCTCCCTATGCCAGATCCTGCCAGCTTCCTCAACGCTCTGGAGGATCTCTATCGCCGGGCGCAAAAGCCTCCCCGCATGATTCTCATCTCGTTCCCGCACAACCCCACCACCCAGTGCGTCGACCTCGATTTTTTCAAGGAAATCATCCGCCTGGCGCGGCATCACGGCACCATGGTCGTGCACGATTTCGCCTATGCCGATCTCGGCTTCGATGGCTACCGTCCGCCCAGTATTTTGCAGGTGGAAGGGGCCAAGGACGTCGCCGTGGAAATTTTCTCGCTCTCGAAAAGCTACAACATGGCCGGCTGGCGAGTCGGCTTCTGCCTCGGCAACGCCCGCATGATCGGCGCCCTCGCCCGCATTAAAAGCTATCTCGACTACGGCGTCTTCCAGCCCATTCAGATCGCCTCCATCATCGCTCTGCGCGAATGCGAAGAGGATACCAAGAAAATCTGCGCCGTCTATCAAAAGCGCCGCGACATCTTAATCGACGGTCTCAACCGCGCCGGCTGGCCCGTCGAGCCGCCCAAAGGCGCCATGTTCGTCTGGGCTCCTTTGCCCGAACAATATCGCGAGTTGGGCTCTCTCGAATTCTCGAAAAAGCTGCTTGCCGAAGCGCTGGTCGCTGTCTCGCCCGGCGTGGGTTTCGGACCCATGGGCGAAGGCTTCGTCCGCTTTGCGCTCATCGAAAACGGCCAGCGTACCCGGCAAGCCACCTCGGCAATCAAAAAGATGTTGAAATCGTAGCAGTAGCATTATGGCCGCTGCGCTCGCCGACCCGCCGACTCCTCGCACCATCGATCTTCGCAGTATCGACATTGAGAGCCTCGCCCCGGTGGTGGATGAGCAAGTCAAATCATGGAAGACCGAGCTCGATTGGGATTTCACCACCTCCGCCAATCTCGTTCGCCGCTTTGTCCAGATGCACGCGCTCACCGGCTACGCGCTGGCGGTGAATGGGAAAATTGTCGGCTATTCCTATTACGTGTGCGAAGACAATAAGGGCCTGATCGGCGATCTGTATGTTCTCAAACAGGTCCGCTCCCTGGAAAATGAGAGTGCTCTGTTTCAGTCCACGCTCGATGCCATGTGCCGGACTCCCGGCGTGAACCGTATCGAGTCCCAACTGTTAATGCTGATGGAAGTCGAAAACCGCCGCCTCCCCTATCCGAACTGGTTCCAGTCCTTCCCGCGGCTGTTTCTCGAAGCTCCGCTCCCAGCGGCTCTGCCGCCGCGGGACCTCGCTCTCTCCATCGTTCCGTGGACGGAAAGCTACCAGGAAGCCACCGGACGCCTGATCGCCAACGCCTATCAGGGCCATATTGATAGTCAGATTAACGACCAGTACCGCTCCGCCAACGGAGCGCGCCGTTTTCTCACCAACATCGTGCAATATCCCGGCTGCGGCACGTTTTTCGCGCCCGCATCCTTCGCGGCCATGGACCGCGGCACGCTCTGCGGCGCATCGCTGGCGAGCCTCGTTTCCCCTGATGTCGGCCATATCACCCAGGTCTGCGTCGCCCCTTCCTATCAGGGAACGGGTCTCGGTTATGAGCTGATGCGAAAATCGATGGAAGCGCTCGCCGCCCGAAGTTGCCGCGCCGTCAGCCTCACCGTGACGGCGGAAAACGAAGCGGCGCTCCGCCTCTATCGAAATATGGGATTCGTGCCAAAGCGCACTTTCTTCGCCTACGTCTGGGAAACACCTGCGATTAAGGTCAAATAAGCCTTCTTCCAAGCTGCTATCGATGCAGTTATGCTCGTTTAAGCCCGGTTACAATGGAGGATGTTAGATTAAGAAGGTGTTGATGGCATGGTTTGCAAGGCAAAAGCCGGGTGTCGAAGGAACCGCCGAAGCGGATAAACGCGTTCGAACAGAAGGCCTGTGGCTGAAATGCGAAAGCTGCGGCCAGATCATCTGGAAGAAAACACTCGATGAAAACATGCAGGTGTGCCCGAAATGCGAACACCATTTTCGCATCGACGCGCGAGCCCGCCTGGCAATGCTGTTCGACGATGGCGCTTATGAGGAACTCGATTCGGAGCTGGTTTCCACCGATCCTTTGAATTTTGAAGACTCGAAAACCTACGCTAACCGGTTGGAAGGAATGCAGAAAGCCACCGGCATGTCGGACGCGCTGATTTCAGGCGTGGGCACCCTCGAAGGCCGGCCGGTGCAAATCTGCGCAATGGAGCTGAAGTTCATCGGCGGCAGCATGGGCGCGGTAGTGGGGGAAAAAATCACCCGTGCCATCGAGCGCGGTATGAAGAAGCGGGAGCCGGTGATTATCATCTCGGCCTCCGGCGGAGCGCGCATGCAGGAAGGCGCTATCAGCTTGATGCAACTGGCGAAAATTTCCTCCGCGCTGATGCGATTGGACGAAGCGCGTGTGCCGTATATCAGCATTCTGACCGATCCGACCACCGGCGGCGTCACCGCGAGTTTTGCCATGTTGGGTGACCTGAATATCGCCGAGCCCGGCGCTCTGATCGGCTTCGCGGGGCCGCGCGTGATCGAGCAAACCATCCGGCAAAAGCTCCCAACGGGATTTCAGACCAGCGAATTTCTGCTCGACCACGGATTCCTGGACGCGGTGGTAAAGCGTTCCGAGATGAAGAGTTACATCGCGCAATCTCTCAATTTCTTTTGTGCCTAAATGATTCAACTGCAAGGCGCCGGAAAACGTTTCGGCCACAAACTCCTCTTTGAAAATTGCGACTGGCTAATCACGCCCAAGGAAAAAACGGGCTTGGTGGGCGGAAACGGAACCGGTAAGTCGACCCTGCTTAAGATAATCCAGGGCATGGAGTCGCTCGATTACGGGTCGATCAGCTACACCAAGGGAATCAAGCTCCGCTACCTGCCGCAGGATGGCCTAACTCTATCAGGGCGAACCGTTTTCGCTGAATGCATGACGGTTTTTGCCGACCTTCACGAGATGGAGCAGGAGCTCGAAACACTGCACCATAAGCTGGCCGAACTGGACCCGATGGGCGCCGAATATTCCGCTGTCGCCGACCGTCTGCATCACATTGATAGCGAATTCAGAAATCGTGATGGCTACGCGATCGAGGCGCAGGTGGGCACGGTGCTCGATGGATTGGGGTTCAAGAAAGAAGATTGGGCGCGGCGCACCGAGGAATTCTCGGGCGGCTGGCAGATGCGTATTGCGCTGGCGAAATTGCTCCTCGAAAAGCCGAATTTGCTGTTGCTCGATGAGCCGACCAATCACCTGGATCTCGAAGCGCGCAACTGGCTGGAGCAGTATCTGACCAGCTATCCGTTCGGCTACGTGCTGATTTCGCATGACCGCTATTTTCTCGATACGACGGTGAACCGGACGGTGGAAGTTTGGAACAAGAAAGTCTGGTTCTATAGCGGCAACTACGAAAAATATCTGACTCAAAAAGCCGAGCGCAAGATGCAGCTCGAAGCGGCTTATAAGAATCAGCATGACCGCGTGGAGGCGCTCGAAGCGTTCATCAACCGCTTCCGCGCTACGGCCACGAAAGCTAAGCAGGTGCAGTCACGCATTAAGGAACTGGAAAAGATCGAGCGCATAGAAATTCCTCCGGATGAGCAGACCATTCATTTTTCTTTCCCGCAGCCGAAGCCGAGCGGCCGCATCGTCGCGGAATTTAAAAACGTAGCGAAAAGCTACGGCGCGAAGCATGTATTCAGCGACGCGAATTTCGTGATCGAGCGCGGCGACCGCATCGCGCTGGTGGGCGTGAACGGCGCGGGCAAATCGACCATGATCAAGCTGCTGGCGGGGACCGAGCCGTTAACCTCAGGCTCCTACACGCTGGGCCACAACGCGATGCCGGATTATTTCGCGCAGGATCAGTACAAAGAACTGGACCCGGAGCGGCGCATGCTGGACGATCTGGGTGATGCGGCTCCGCGATCGACCAATACCGAATTGCGGACCCTCCTGGGATGCTTTTTGTTCAGCGACGACGATGTGTTCAAAAAGATCGGCGTGCTATCGGGCGGCGAGCGCAACCGCTATGCGCTGGCGCGGATGCTGCTGGCTCCTTCGAATTTCCTGTTGTTGGACGAGCCGACCAATCACTTGGACATGCGTGCGAAGGACGTGCTGTTGGACGCGCTGAGCAAGTATTCAGGCACGGTGGTGTTTGTTTCGCACGACCGGTACTTCATCGATAATCTGGCGGCTCGGGTATTTGAGATCGAAGAAGGTCACGTTCACGTTTATCCGGGGAATTACGAAGATTATCTGTGGCGGAAGGCCGGTGGCCCGGAGCAGATCCAGGCGCAAACTGCCGCTGCGGTGGTGGTCGAGCCGGAGCCGGTGGCCGTGGCGAACGATGCGAAGAAGCGCGTGAATCCGATGAAGCTGAAAAAGCTACAAGACCGGCTGCGGGTGGTAGAGAAGGAAGTGGCAGCGCTGGAATCGGAGATCGCGCAGCACGATGCGGCGCTGGCGGATTTTAAGAGCATGGAAGAGACGGTGCGGATTTCGGAGATCGTGGCGGAAAGAAGGAAGCAGTTGGAAGCTCGGGTAGCGGAGTGGGAGTCAGTGTCGGCGGAGTTAGAAGAGGCGGGGTAGAGGACGGCGGGGCGCTGGGACTTAACTTGCGCCACAAGTGGATGGCCCGTTCAAGATTATAGTAGGTGCTGGGCCGATGCAAAAGGGTCGCGTTGCCGCTCCTGGATTCTGCGCATATGCCAAATGCCTCAGGTAAAATGTTGCCGACATTTGCGATAATGTACCAGCATTGGTCATTATTTTTTGCGATTAATAAGCACAGAAGAAGGCAATGTGTTTTATGGCTCGCCGCTGTGTACAACCGCACCGAGTTCTAGAATGGATCGCTCTGAATTACTCGATGCCAGATGCCACACTTCTTAAGGTAGCTAGTGATTTTGGGGTTTCGCGTTGCCACTTGGGACAGGCGCTTATTCGTGATACTGGCAAGCCATTTCGCGAGCACCTGACGGCCGCGAGAATGGAACGAGCCGCGCGCGCCCTCCGCCAAAAGTCACGGGTGGTATTGAAGGAGGTAGCCTATGAATGTGGATATGTGCATACCGGTAATTTCGTGAGAGATTTTTGCCATTACTATTCTATGACGCCCACGGCTTTTCGATTGTGTCAGGAGAAGCAGGCGCCACAGGAGTGATCAAAGAGCGCCATTTAGGGCAGCTCGTACTTGTTTTTCCGACTCCTTTGACAGGCGGCCACGCCAGACTTGTCGGGCGACTCCCGCATTGTCTGCAAGGATAACTGTTGGAGTGCCGAAGATGCCGAGTGTCTCCAGGTTGACGCCAGTAAGAATTTCAATATTGCGCAGAGGGTCAGGCAGGTCCAGCTTCGGCGCGTCGTCTATCTCGGAGAAGACTGCTATTATGTGTGTTTCGTTGGGGGCTGCCCTGTACAGCTCCTGATAGAATTCCATGCTGGCCGCGCAATAGGGGCACCCCACGCGCAGGCCGAGTATGAGCGTCCTACGATGAGAACTCCATTGATATTCCGGCAAATTAGGGAGCTTTTCGCCCTGCCTGATTCCCTTCACGGGTGCTGGTACCAAGTCCGGATATTGGCGTGCCAGGCCTGCGCCAAGGCACACCGCCATCGTTATGACGCTGAAAATGACTACAAAATCCGCGCTAACGTTCTGACGCTTAATCACGCTATGATCCTTGTCGGAAAATTTGTGGGGCAATGGGCGCTGTGCTACACCGTGGCTCACTGCCCCCGTTAACTACATAGACAAATCTAGTGAAACCCTAGCGATTAGGGCACAAAACACATGCAATTGTTGTTGATGTCGGTATCGCACTGGCCAGAATCAGTGCCCACTGAACAGGATCCAGCGCAAGATTGAGGTTGGGCGCAGCCCCCTTTTTTTTGAGCCAAAAGGACGTGGGTTGACGCAAGCGCCGCTAGCATAAGGGACAAGAGCCCAAGCTGAGCTAGGAATTTCAATATCATAAAATTCTCCTATCTGATTTAGTTGTCGGTTGGATAAGCCGACGGCGACCTCAGAACTGCTTCTGACGATATACCGCCGGATGGTAAAAATAAACGAGGTTCTTGATTTTTTGCTGTGGGCGCTTCAAAGTAGGAAGAAATGCGTTTTGTCAGTTCGGGCGTTAGATGACCACCCCATACCTTTTCCACGGTCCCTGAGGAAGGTCCAGTGGTGGAGACGACACCATGTGAGGCACCGCTTCTAGCCCTAGCTGCCGGTACGTTGTGTGCAGAGGTTCTGCAATCACATTTTTAATTGGTATGCCGTTGCGCTCGCAGTAGCTGCGAGTGATTGACACAGCGTCGCGGCTTATCCAGACTACCTTCCAGTTTCCTCGCCGTGTCAGATCCTTCGTCATCTGCAGTCAAGTTTGCCGATTTGATTCACAAATGGGGCAGGTGGGTGACATCGCGATTATCAGAAGCTTCTCTGGTGAACTGCCCGCCGAAGGGAACGCAATTTGCGCAACTTCCCATCTAGATCAAGGCCCGCAAGGTTTTTCAATTTATTGCCCTCACTTATCTCGTAAGTTTGCCTTGATGCGGGATGCAATGCTGGTGCATTTTGGAGTTGCCGATTTTGCTTAAGTAGGAGGAAATTCTGGCCAAGAACGGCTATTGCAACACACCATAGTAGACTCTGTAGCGCGGTACCTAGAAGGCGTAATGTGTTTTGTGACGTTCTATCTTTCGGTTCATCAGGCATCATAAAATTTTTCTCTGAGTCAGTTTATCCGATTTTTTTGTGGGCGAGTTGTGAAAACATTATCAGGGAGTTCGGTTCGCAAAAAAGGACGATATTCGTCTGGAATCTAGCTTAGACTGGGCGCTGAGGGCTCGCTATGGAGGCTGAGCCCGGCGAGCCATAATGAGCGCGGTCCTAGGTTATTACTAACGCGTACATATATGTGTTCAGCTTTCATCAAGAATATATAGGTAAGGACATTTCTTCTATGGTCTTAGGCCGATCCAGGGTTATTCTTCTTGTCGCGACTTTTTGTTGTGCTTCCGCTCAAACGGCGACGCTCCAGTTCGAGGTGGCGTCCGTCAAGCTCTCTCAAACGGCGGAGAGATTTGTCCGGCCGCTCCCCGGGGGGCGCCTGAGCGCAGTTGCTCCCCTCGGCTTTCTCATTGAGAAGGCCTTTAATGTACCGGCCGTTGAGATTTTGGGAGGGCCGGAATGGATTAAGTCCGAATACTATCAGGTCGAGGCAAGAGCGGAGGGGGAGTTGTCCAACGACGAGTTGCTTGTGATGTTGCGGTCTCTATTGGAGGACCGCTTCCAATTGAAAACCCATCGTCAGACAAAGGAGCTTCCCGTGTACCTGTTGCTTCCCGCGAAGGGTGGTCTAAAACTGCCGCCCCCCAAGGAAAGCAATTGCTGGGCTCTTGATGCGCCGCCACAGCCGCCCGGCGGCGGGAGGCTGGCGAGTTTTTTCAAGTGTGGGCGGCTCTTTAGGGGATCTGGCGATGAGACGGTATCGTTAAGGGGTGGCAGCGTTGCCATGCCAGAGTTGGTGAGAGCCGTTTCTATTTTTGTCGGTAAACCAGTCATCGATAAGACTGGCTTTCTGGGCGAGTTCGATGTAAACATAACCTTCGCACCTGATCCGGCGGTTAGTATGAACTCACTCGATCCGGGAGAACTGCCTTCCACTGACAGCGGGCCTCCAAACATTTTCTTTGCCCTCCAGCAACGCCTTGGCCTGAAGCTTGAATCGTCAAAAGCTCCCGTCGAAATCCTCGTTATCGATAGTGTTGGTAGGCCGACCGCGAACTAGGGAGGGTCGTCGGGTCCGAAGGGGACAGATCGGTCAATCCATTTGGTCCGTCAGTAGCCCCACGCTCACGCCGTGGGGTTGTGCGTCGAGATGAGTCTCGACGCGGCACGCAAAAGTGCGTGCGCTACGTTACTTAAATCAAGGCAGAACGGTGATGCCCGGTGTCACAGAAGCCGACAATCGCGCGCGAGATTTGATTCGCTGATGTGTAGCACCCAGAAAGAACTCCGCTCTCTGTGGTCACGGCTCTGTCGAGCTAGTGTGCGCGCTGCGGCGCTGAGGGGATTCTCGCCGTGATAGAACTGGGGGATGCGGTATCTTTTTGCTCTATTTTCCCTTACTATTTGCGCCGCGCAGAGTGCTGCAATTACCAAAATAGGCTCGTGGACGACGACCGTTCCGTTTCCTGTGCTGGCAGCTGAGTGTGAACGCGTCGGGCACACTGGCTGCCGCGGGAGTGGGCGGGATCGTCCAGCTTGATGCGGGCGGCGGGAAGATTCTGTCGTCGACATCGTTTACCGTTCCGGCAAACACTACTCCGCAATATGTGGCGATCACGGCGGCTGGGAATATCGCTGAATGCTTGCGATAATCCAGCCGCGACGGGGTCGGAGGTTACGCTTTTTACGAATGGATCGGGAACGGCTACGCCGCTTGTGGCGATTGTGGCGCGAGCGTGAATGTGACCGCGACTGCGATTGGAAATCAGACTTCGGTGATGGCGCTGAGGCTTCCCCGTTTCGAGTCCCTGTTCGTGAATGTGTCGGTTGGCGCGACCTTGATGGCCGACTATCAGTTTTACGGAGGCGTGCCGGTGTACGTGAAATAGACTCGTTAATTTGCGCCGGTGCCGACTGCGGTGATCAAGGCGGCGGGGCTGATTTCTTTGGGCTCGTGGGTGTAGAAATTCGAGGCGCTTAGCGTCTTATAGACGTTGCCTGCTACGCCTGAAGCGGCCGGGCCGCTGACTAGTTTGCCGCCGGTGAGCAGGACGACTACTACATACTTGCTGTCCTTGCCGGCGTCGACGAAGGATCCAAACCATCCCAGGTGGGTGGGTTGGCGATAATCGGTGCAGGTGCCGGTTTTGCCGTAAATGGGGGTGTTGGGGTCGAAACCGACGCGGCGCGCTGTGCCGTACTCGACCGCGCCCATCATGCCGGGCTTGATCTCAGAAACCAGATTGTCGATATCCAGACGGCGCTTTACGCGCGGCACCAATGCTTGCGCTTCCTGATCCGATTTCGGGTATTGCAGGTAATAAAGCGTCCCGCCGTTTGCGACGGCTCCGATCAAGGCAGCGTATTCGAGAGGCGTGAGCGTGATGCCGTCGCCGAAGCTGGTCATCATGCCGACACCTGATTTCGGCACCTCTGTGGGCAGACCACCCGATTGTTCGCCTTCAATATCGAGGCCGGCTTTCTCGCCTAGGCCGAACATTTTCGCGTAGTAGGAAACGCGCTCGAAACCGAGCTTTTCGCCGAGGTTTGCGAAGTACTGGTTGTTGGAGTGCGCGATCGCCTCCGTCATGGCGATGGTTTTGCGCTTGGTGAGATGGAAAGGCGTTTCGCGATCGACCACATTTTCGCTGAGTGCGGCCAGCGCCACCGGGACTTTCACGGTGGAACAGGGCTGATAACCGCCCTTAAACGCCAGCTTTTGATTGACGATAGTCAGGATGCGGCCGGTGAGGGCGTCGGTCACGACAATGCTGCCGTTCAAAGGGCCGAGAGCGTCGACGGCGGCGCGGCGGACGAGCAGATCTTCCCCATCCACGTTATCGCCTTCGAGGGAATCGGCGTAGTTGGGCGATTTCCAGACGCCCTTCGAGGGCAGGCGCTTCCCGGCATTCATCCTGGCGACGATAGCCTGATTCGTTGCCGCGGTTTGCGTTAACGGCGCGGTGTGTTTCACGGCCGCTTTCGAGACCACGCGAGGAACGGCTGCGGTCCGCGCTGGAGTTTTTAAACCTGCTGCTTTGGCGCTCACCGGATGCTTCGCGGCGGCCGTCGCGGAGTGAACAACTTTTTTCTTTTTAACCGGTTCCATTCCGAAGAGGAACGAACTACCCCAGGCGATGGTGCCCAGAAGAACCGCAAATCTGATCAGTGAACGCTGCCGGATGAATGGGATCAAAGCTTCGTCCTCTACGTTAGAAATTCGACCGGAACTCGAAAGAAACATTGTGTACTATAGTACTGGGCCAAGTCAAGTAGGCCGCTCAGGCGGCAGTCCACCCTCCGTCTATCGGCAGAATGGCGCCGTTCATGAACCCGGACTCGTCTGAGGCTAGGTAGACCGCGAGATCGGCTACTTCTTCTGGACGGCCCAGGCGGCCAATTGGTTGGCGCTGGCGCAGGTCTTCCCGAACTTTTTCCTTTTCGTGCTTATGGTACTTCTCGAGGAATCCTTCGACAAAAGGAGTATCGATGGTGCCGGGGCAGATGCAATTGACTCGGAATTGAGTGGGATATTCCACTGCAAGCTGCCGGGTTAGGGCGATGACGGCGCCTTTGGTCGCGCAATAGCCGAAACGGCGCTTAATACCGATCTGGCCGGCGACGGAACCGATATTAATGATCGATCCGTGCGACGCCTTGATGAGCTCCAGGACGGCTTTGGTGACCAGAAAAGTCCCTTCGACGTTGACGCGAAACAGGCGTTGCAGATCGTCGAGCGACGTTTCCTCAATATTGCCGACCAATCCGATGCCGGCACTGTTGACCAGGATATCCAGCTTCCCAATCTCCGCCATTGCGGCCTGAACGGCCCTTTCGTCGGTGACGTCGCAGATGATGGACGTCGCGCCGGGAAGCTCCGTGGCGAGGGCTTCAGCGCGCGGTTTATCGATACTGAGGATGATAACGGATGCTCCGGCGCGTGTGAAGGCGCGGGCCGTCGCTTCCCCGATGCCGCTGGATCCTCCGGTGATAAGGGCGGTACGGTTATCGAGGCGAAAGGGAGATTTCATTCCACTCATTGTAGCTTTTTCGCAGGGAAAATATGGTTCCCGGAAGTGCTATCTCCTTCAAAGTATTCGTGAAATTGTAGCGTCATTGCATTTAGATCGTTATCGGTGGCGGCTATCCTGATTTCGCTGGCAGCGGGTTGTTGCGGGGATTTCGGGCGTAGTGCATGATGCATCGGGCGCGGCGGTGCGAGGAGCCAAGGTGGTGATTTCCAAGGTCGGTAGTTGAGACCTCAGCTGACGGGACGGGTTTATATTGAATCGACGGGCTTTTCGAATTAGCGGCCGGGGGCTAGGCGTTTGGCAAATAGCGCGGCCAGGGCGATGCCGGCGGCTACCAGGAGGGCGGAGGCGGGCTCGGGGGTGTCGGTGTCGGAGAATGCGAAGCCGAAATCGGCTACCGGGTTGCCGCCGAAGTTACTCAAGGTTCCGGCAGGATTGCTGGTATTGAATTGGCCCGGCGTGGTGCCTGCGAAGAAAGAGTCGGTACTGGTTCCCACTGTCGGCGGCGCGAAGAGCCCTAGGCCCAGATCGTTGAGCTGTCCCGCGGTGTCGGTGGTACTTGTGAATGTCTCGCCCACCCAGAACTCGCTGGGCGCGGTGAAAATCGTCGTTCCCGGATCATAGGAGAACGTTCCCACTTCACCCGAGGGGAACGCGATGGCATTGAACTCTAACGCACCGAGCTCCGTGCCGGGTCCGCCGCTTGCGCCGTTTGCGTCCCAAAATGTCAGGATCACTTGTGCGGTGACGCTGGCGGTTCCTAAGTTGGCGACAGAAAAGGTAAGGCCGGTCACGGCCGCGCCGACTCCAGCGGGGATTACGGAGATATCATCCGCCACCGTGTCTGTGACCAGGGCTCCGTTGACCGTGGTTGCGCCGCCGTTTTGAAAACCAAAGCCGCTGAAATTGGTAATGTCGCTATAAATGACGGTTCCGTGGGCGGAAGCGGCGAGGAGGAACGAGATTGGTAAATAGGTTAGGAAAGGTCGCATGAATAAGAAACCCAGGGCTGAAGTATAGCTCAGTTCTAGGAAGAAGGGCTTGTTTTGTAAAAAAAATCTTTGGGAGGGGGGTACTGGGGGCGAAAGAGGCTTCCGGTCTGGCCTTTTCAGTTTGCGTGCATAATGAGAATTCCCATGAAGATCACAAAAATTGAGGCGTATCGAGTCGAGCTGCCTTTACACGAAGGCAGCTACAAATGGTCGGGCGGAAACGCGGTCGCGGTGTTCGATTCCACGGTAGTGGCGGTGTCGACGGACGAAGGAATCACTGGGTACGGAGAAATTTGTCCGCTCGGGTCAGCCTATCTGGCGGCTTACGCGAACGGCGCGCGGACGGGAATCGCAGAGCTGGCGCCATCGCTGATCGGCCTCGATCCGACGGAGCTGGGAGTGTTGAACGCGCACATGGATCGGGCCATGCGCGGACATCCTTACGTGAAGTCGGCCATCGATGTCGCGTGTTGGGACATCCTCGGAAAGTCCTGCGGGAAGCCGGTGGCGACACTGCTCGGCGGGCGTTTTGGCGACGATTTTCCGCTGTATCGCGCGATTTCGCAGGACGCTCCGGAGGCGATGGCGGAGCGCGTGGCGCAGTATCGGGCCGAAGGCTATACCAGGTTTCAATTGAAGGTCGGCTCCGACGTGGATACCGACGTGGCGCGCATCATCGCGGCCGCGGAGCAACTGGAAACGGACGACGTTCTGATTGCCGACGCCAATACTGGCTGGACCCAGCATGCCGCCATGCGTGTCGCCGCGTTCGTCCGCGATGTCGACGTTTATATCGAGCAGCCCTGCCGGACTTATGAGGAGTGCCTGGCCGTACGGCGGCACACCGACCGTCCGTTCGTGCTCGACGAAGTGGTGGACGATCTGGCAATGGTGGTGCGCGGCCACGCGGATCAGGCGATGGACGTGATCAACCTGAAAATTTCCAAGGTCGGCGGATTGACCAAGGCCCGGCAGATTCGCGATTTGTGCGTCTCGCTGGGAATCGCGATGACGATCGAGGATACCTGGGGAGGAGATATCGTGACGGCGGCCATCGCCCATTTAGCCCACTCGACGCCTCCGGAATTCCTGTTCACGACGACGGATTTCAATAGCTACGTGACGGTGAGCATCGCCGAAGGAGCACCCCAGCGGAAGGAGGGTCGGATGGCGGCGTCCGATGCGCCAGGACTCGGAATTACGCCGCGGTTTGAGGTGTTGGGAAAGCCGGTGATTTCGGTAGGCTGACTATACTGACCCTATGGGCGACGAACAAAACGGTCACGGCCTGTCGCGGCTGGATCGCATCGAGCGGGCGGTAGAGTTCATCGCCGAAGACCATCTGAGATTCAGAAAGGAACACATTCATTTACTGACTGCGCAGATCTTGCTCACAGATCGCATTGACAAATTGACGGAACGAATGGACGCGCTCGCGGGGATTACGCGGCAAGTCGAGAAGTCCCACAAGGAAGTATGGGAAGCGCAGAAACACACGGACGAACGCCTGAATGTGCTCGTGCTTATGGTCGATGATCTGATTCGCAGGCCGCTTGCCTGACGGGACTCGCGTTATACTAGCGTTATGAGCGACGAGCAGAAACTTACTTGGGACCCGGATGAGTTCCGAAAAGTGACGGCCGCTCACCACGCGGAGTTCGACGAAAAATACAAGCAACTGATGGCGAGGCTGGAGAAGCCGCTTCCCGACTGGGAACAGTCAACGCCGCAGCCATTAATCTGGGAGCGCTCCGCTGCTAGTAAAGAAGCAGACGCGAGGCTAAAAGCTCTTCAGGAATACCTGCGCAACCTGCCCCGTCGCGATTCAGCCGCCAATTGACGGCATCACCACCACAGGGCGCCGCGTGCGCTCTACCATCGCCGACCGCAGCATCATGGCCGCCGTATAAAGAACTACCACCACCACCAGCCACTTCACATAATCGAGCGGCAGCGACTTCACTACGTAAGCCGCGATCAGGACTCCCGGTATGCCGCCAATCGCCAAGCCGAGCGCCGATTTCAGGTTGTAGCTTCCTTCACGCACGAAACGCGCGCTGCCCACCGGCATCAGGAATGCGCACGATCCCATCATAATGGGAAATGCCACTACCGGGCTCATTCCCAGCGTCGCGATCAGAATCATGCACGGCGCGAAGAGGCCAATGCCCAGTGTCATCAACGCTCCTAGAATAAAATTGACGCCGATGGCGATTCCCAGCTTTAAGCCGGAAACTCCCAGCGTCTCGCCGGACGGATTCGGGATCACCTTTAGCAGCGATAGCAGCATGAAGGAGGCCGCGCCCACCAGTGCGATCCCCATGGCGATCTGCACTGTGCGGCGGGGCCATTTCGAAACTACTCCCGCGCCCAGCCACGCGCCTGCACAGGACGCCAGAATCATCGCCACCAGCGTTATCATATCCACCTGCACGAGTGCGATATAAATGAACGCTTCGCAAACCGTCGGCAGTGCATGGCCGACGTTCATCGTACCTGGAATCTTCTCATCGGGCACCAGATGCAGCAGCTTGAACAATGAACTGGTGGTGGCGTACGAACCAACGCCCAGCGTATCCAGGAAGTTCGTGCCGAATCCGATCGCGGCATCCATTACGCCTGGAGTCGATCCCCTCATTCCAGACCGCTTGCGCGCTTCGAGAAACCAGAAAAGAGCGTAACTCACCGCAGTGATGGCGAGCGCGATAAAAAGTGCCGTCTTCATATGCTTCATCAGAGTATAGCCCCTTATTACTGGACATCAATAGAAGAGTCGCGCAGAATCGAAGCATGTGGAAACAAATCGCAACGGGATTCGCACTGGCCGGCGCCGCGTGGGCGCAAGCGGGCATGGAAGGGACCTGGCAAGGCGCGCTCGAAGCCGGAGCCGTGAGGCTGCGCGTCCGCGTGCACGTCGCGAAAAACGATCAAGGCGCATGGACGTCGACGTTCGACAGCATCGATCAGGGCGCCATGGGGATCCCCGTGAAAGTGACCACGGTTTCCGGCCGCGCGCTGCATTTCGAAATGCCTGCGTTGCACCTTACCTTCGATGGGACGCTCAGCGCCGACGGCCAACAGATCGCCGGGACCATCATGCAAGGCGTCGCCCTTCCCATGGTGTTCAAACGCATCGAAAGACTGGAGGCTCTGCGTCGTCCGCAGACGCCAAAGGGGCCGTTTCCGTACAAGGCAATCGAAGTCTCCTACGAAAATAAGCTCGGTAAACTGGCCGGGACTCTGACCGTTCCCGATGGCGAAGGACCGTTTCCCGCGGCGATCCTGATTTCTGGCTCCGGTCCTGAGAATCGCGACGAGGAGATCTTCGGCCACAAGCCGTTCTGGATTATCGCGGATTATTTATCGCGGCGCGGGATCTCGGTGCTGCGCCTCGACGACCGCGGCGTGGGCGGGTCCGCTGGGGTTTCGTCTCAGGAAACCATTGACGACATGGCTTCCGATGTTCTGGCAGGCATCGATTTTCTCAAGACCCGCCAGGAAATCAATCCCAGAAAAATCGGCGTCATCGGCCATAGCGAAGGCGGCATCATCGGCCCGATCGCGGCGTCCCGATCGAACGATATTGCCTTCGTCGTCATGCTCGCCGGAACCGGGGTGACCGGAGAGCAGGTCATGTATCTGCAAGCCGAATTGATGGCCAAATCGATGGGTGGAACAGACGCGGCGATTGCCCAGAATCGCGCGATTCAGGAGATAATTTTCACGGCCGCGCGATCGGACGCCGACGAGAAAACCGCGCTCGAAAATTTCCGCGAGGATTGGCGGAAGGCCCATGGCTCCGCTCCCGATGCGACGCTCGATTCGCAAATGAAGGCCGTGCTGGCGCCGGAAATCCGCTCCTTCGCCTTTTACGATCCGGCGGAGGCGCTGCGCAAGCTGAAAGTTCCGGTGCTGGCGATGAACGGCTCCCGCGACCTCCAGGTGCCGCCTTCGCAGAATCTTCCCGCGATCCGGGCCGCGCTCACCGCCGGCGGCAATAAGGATTTCGAGATCGTGGAGCTGCCCGGCCTGAATCACCTGTTCCAGACCTGCCAAAAGTGCACCCTGGGCGAGTACGGAACGCTGGAAGAAACATTTTCCCCGAAAGCGCTGGAAGTAATGGGCGATTGGCTGGCCCGCCATACTCGCTAGGAGCAGGCTTGGCAGGAATGTTACGCTAACTTTTGGTGCAGATGACCACTCGCGAACTGGTAATCCGTAACATTGATGGTAAGAATGTAAACGTCGCCCTCGATCGGGAACGCATCACGCTCGGCCGGTCGAGCGCCAATGAGCTTTGTTATCCCGACGACGCCGGCCTTTCCCGCCAGCACCTGGCGCTGACCCGCGTAGGCGATTTCTGGCAGGTCGAGGACCTCGGCAGCAAGAACGGCACCGTCGTCAACGGCAAACGCATCGACAAGCCCACGCTATTCAAGGAAGGCGACCGCATTTCCGCCGGACACCTCACCATCGAATTCCTGGAGACGGCTCCTGCGGCCACCAACACCGTCGTGTTCGTCGACCAGAACGACGCGTTTACGAATACGTCGACCACCGTCGTCGCCAGCCTCGACGCCGTGCTCGGTCCGCAAGCCGACGATCTGAATAAGACCTACGTGATGCAGGGCAGTCCGCAAATGCGCGCGCTCATCCGCGCCGGCCGCGAACTCGCCGGGCATCGGCCTCTAGACGAATTATTCACTGTAATCATGGATCTTTCGGTCGAAGCCGTAATGGCCGGCCGCGGCGTGCTGATGACGCTCGAAGGCGGCCAGTTGCAGGTGCGCGCCGCCCGCGGCGATGGTTTTCAGATCTCGACCACCGTCCGGGAGCGCGTGCTGAACAAGAAGGAATCGCTGCTGGTGCGCGATGCGCAGCTCGACAAGGCTCTGCGCGAGCACATGAGCATCGTCGAAGGCAAGGTGCGCAGCATGATCGCCGTGCCGCTCCAGACTAACGACCGCGTCATCGGCCTGATTTACGTCGATTCGCCGCATCTCATCCGCGAATTTTCGCGCGAGGATCTGAACCTGCTCACCGTGATGGCGAACGTCGCGGCCATCCGCATCGAGCATGCGCGCCTCAGTGAAATCGAGGAAGCGGAGCGCGCCATGGCGAAGGATATGCAGCAGGCCGCGCTGATCCAGCAGCGTCTGCTGCCGGAGAAAGCGCCCGTGGCTCCCGGCCTCGATATCGCGGGTCGCACCAAAGCCTGCCGCACCGTCGGTGGCGATTATTACGATTACCTGGCGTTCCCGGACGGCCGCATCGCCATTCTGGTCGGCGACGTGGCGGGAAAAGGCATGCCCGCCTCGCTGCTGATGTCCAGCCTGCAAGCACGCGTGCAGGTTCTGTTTGAAGACGGCGACGATCTGGCCCGCAAAATCGGACGCCTCAACAAAGCCGTCACCGCCAACTGCCCCGACAATCGGTTCATCACGTTTTTTATGGGGGTCATCGACCCCAAAACCGGCGAGTTCGTCTACACCAACGCCGGTCACAATCCGCCGGTCGTGGTGCGCGCCGACGGCGAATTCGAAACACTGAAGGGAGCCGGCGGCGTCATTCTCGGCATCCTTCCCATGGCCACCTATCAGGAAGCGCGGACCAATCTGAATCCCGGCGATGTTCTGGTGCTGTTCAGCGACGGCGTGACCGAAGCCGCGGATCCTACTGACGACGAATACGGCGAAGAACGGCTGGGCGCGCTGGTCGCTTCCATGAAGGATCGCCCCGCTGAAGAAATCGTCGAAGCAATTCACAATACGGTCATGGCCTTCACGCAAGGCGCGCCCGCGGCGGACGATATCACGGTCGTGGTCGTACGCCGTCTGTAAATTTTCACTGATTTAATTTAATCGCGGGAATATTCTCGCGCCGCATTGGGTATCCAGCTTGAGGAGATACCTTTGCGTTCTAAATTACTCTTTTTTGCTCCCGTGACTGTGATCGGCGTAGCGTTAATCACGCACGCGCAACTCGTCGCGCCTGAAGCGCCGGCTGGTTTCACGACCCCCACGCTGGCAGTCAATCCCGGCTCTCAGAGCGTCAGCAACGGCCTGACGGAGCCGCCGGGCGACACCTTTGCCGTCGACCAGGCGGTCTTTGAAGCGCAGCGCGACCCCAGCGTCGGCCTTGGTCCGTTGTTTAATGCCACCGCCTGCGTCACCTGTCACCAGAATTCCGCCGTCACCGGCTCCGCCAGTCAGATCACCGAAATGCGCGTCGGACATAACGATGACAATGGGAACTTCGTGAATCCCACCATCACCATCAATGAAGGTGCGAACACCGTGGGAGGACGATCCGTAGTCAACGACCGCTCCACCTGCGCCCAGGCCCAGGAGCATGTGCCGGTCGCTGAAAACATCCGCACCCTGCGCGCCGCGCTCAACACCTTGGGCGATGGTTTCGTCGAGGCGATCGCCGATACCACACTCATGGCGATCGCCCAGGGTCAGCCCGCTCTGGACCCCTTGATTCAAGGGGAAGTGATTGAAGTTCCGGTTCTCGAAGCCCCGGGCCAGACTCGCGTCGGCCGCTTCGGCTGGAAAAACCAGCACAGTAGTTTGCTGTCCTTCGTCGCCGATGCCCAATTGAACGAGATGGGAATCACCAGCCGCTTGAAACCCACCGACACCAGCACGGTTTGCAAGACGACGCAGGATCCCGAAGACACACCGGGCGCGGACGGCCTCGCTTCAATCGATCACTTCGCCCAGTTTATCCGCGCTACGCAGGTGCCTCCGCGCGATACCGTAATCGCCGCCAGCGCCGATTCGATCGCCGGCCAAACGCTCTTCGGACAAGTGGGATGCGGCACCTGCCACGTCGCCTCGATCATTACCGCTCCGGCCGGAACGTCCATTAATGGAGGCGCCTACAGCGTGCAGCCCGCGCTAGGCAATAAGATCATTCATCCTTTCGGCGATTACCTGCTGCATGACATTGGGACCGGCGACGGCATCGTGCAGACCCCGCCTGACGACACTGCACAGAAGATGCGCACCGCGCCGTTGTGGGGTTTGCGCACCAAATCCCGCTACATGCACGACCTCGTGTCGGTCACTCTTCAGGAAGCCATCGCGCGCCATCAAGGCGAGGCTCGCGGCGTAACCCATCGTTTCAACGCCCTCACCGCGACCCAGAAACAGCAGGTGCTCACCTTCCTCTCATCGCTCTAACCGGACGCTGATCAGCCGACCGCCTGCCCTGCCCGCCCGACAAGGTGGGGCAGGCGGTTTCGCCTGCGATCTCCCATGCTAGTGCGACGCGACGTTCGCGTCGCAATCAGCCACCACTTCGATATCGCCCGAATCAGTCTCCAGATCCACCACGGACCCGCCGCCGCGCACGTCTCCCTCTAATTCGTGACGCGACAACCGTTGGTTCGTCATCACCGGCAATTCCACCCGCCCATCATCGGTCCGCGCCCGGATGCTATACCCGCCGCTCCCGGCCAGCCTCACCCGGATGCGGCCGGAGTCGGTTTGCGCACACACCGTCGCCACCGCCGTTTGCCACAATCGAACATCCCCGGAGTCGGTCTTGGCGTCGATCGTCCCTTCGATCTCCAGCGCCTCGATGTGCCCCGAATCGGTGCGAGCATCCACCGACCCTTTGACCATCTGAATGTGGATGCCGCCCGAATCGGAGCGCGCCCGCACCTCGGACCGGATGCAGGAAATATTAATTTCGCCCGAATCCGTTTCGCACTCCACCGGTCCATCTATCCCTTCGATCCGGATGTCTCCCGCGTCGGCCAGCGCCCGAATCTCCGTATCGCCCGGAGTCGTGATCTCGAGCAGCAGATTGATCCCGCGCAGCAGCCACCGATCCGTCACGTCTCCGATTCCGACCGCGTTTCCATCCTGCGCCACCGGCGGATTCGCTTCGATCCTGCGTATCCTTCCGCCCAGATCCCCCCAGGGGAAGAATGAGGATCGCGCCCGCGCCACCCCTCGAATGTGGATCGATCCCGCCTCGCCTCGGCTCACTCGGATGACGCCCGAATGCGCGCTCACGTCGAGGCTCACCGGGCCCGTCACGGTCAGCGTCCGTTCGAATGTTCCTTCCGTCCGTTCACGTGTGGGGTTCATGATGGATCGAGCATATCCGATCCCCTCCGGAGTGGCTTCATGGAAACCGGCGAATTGCGAAAATATCCCGGTGAATGACGCGTGGTAATCTGAAAAAGGATGTTGCGGTTTCTAGTCGCGTTGGCGTTAGTGCTCAGCACCGTCGAGTGCGCGTCCGCCTGCACCCCTGTATCGGCCCGCGATTCCCAGCCTCCTTGCCATCATCATAAACAAGCACCGGCCCGCTGCGGTCAGGAACTCGTCCCAGCGACCATCGTTCAACCCGCCACCCACCATGTCTCGTTCGCAGCGGAAGCCGTAGAGACCCAATTCGCCCCCGGCGCAATAGTCTCCTTCCGGATTCCCGTCGCCGACCACCAATCCCCTCCCGGCTCGCCCCCCAAGTCCCTCCAAATTCTCAGAATCTGAACTCCCCGAAATAGCTGGGATTCTGGCAACACAGCGTTCTGTCCGTATAGCGACGTGACAGCACCGCGTTCTGCCAGTCAGCGTTCCGACCGAGCCGACCGCATAATGAACCGCCATGCGTCAGCATGCGGGCTAGCGAAAGATTCTTACATGAAAGCCATCCTATTTATACTCACCACCCTCGCCGCCGCCCAGAACACCAGCATGCCCGGCATGAACATGCCCATGCCCTCCATGCCCTCTATGGTGGAAATGAACGCCGCCGGAATGCAGCTCATGGACGTGGCCTCAGGCACCTCCGTCAACCCTGCCTCCGCGACCATGCCGATGCTCATGTCGCACTTCGGCTCCTGGAACGCCATGTTCATGGGAAACGCCTTCATCGTCGATACGCAGCAATCCGGCCCGCGTGGCGGCGACAAGCTCTATTCGCCCAACGTGTTCATGGGCGCCCTCGGCCATCGCGCCGGAGCGAAAGGCTACTTTCTTTTCGACCTCATGCTCAGCCTGGAGGCCGCCACCATTACCGGGGAGCGCTATCCGGAGCTGTTCCAAACCGGCGAGACCGCCTACGGCCGTCCCCTTTACGACGCCCAGCATCCTCACAATTTCATCATGGCCCTGGGCTTCCACTACTCCTATGAAATCGCCGACGCCACCTTCTTCGACGCCTACTTCGCGCCCGTCGGCGATCCCGCCCTGGGACCCGTCGCTTATCCTCACCGCGCCTCCGCCAGTGAGCTGCCCGAGGCGCCCCTCTCTCATCATTTGCAGGATTCCACCCACATCGCAGACGATGTGGTCACCGTCGGCCTCTCGCATCAGAAACTCCGCCTCGAAGCCAGCGGATTCCATGGAGCGGAGCCCGGTGAAAATCGCTGGATCATTCAGCAGGGCGCCATAGATTCCTGGTCCACCCGTCTTTGGTATTTCCCCGCCAAAAACTGGGCCGCGCAAGTCTCCGTCGGACACCTCACCCATCCCGAAGCGCTTGAACCTGGGGACCAGCTCCGCTCCACCAGTTCCCTCAGCTACACTCGCTCGGACTGGTCCTCCAGCCTCATCTGGGGCCGCGCTCATTTCAACGAAACCGGCCGCAATCTGAACAGCTACCTCGCCGAATCGGAGATCCCCATTTCCCATAAAAACTTCATCACCGGCCGCGTGGAGCTGGTCGATAAGGACGAGCTTTTCAACGGCCAGCCGGAGCTTCAGGAGCAACTCGACGTGTTATACGGCAGCACCTTCCGCATCGGCGCCTACACTCTCGGCTACACCCGCGACATCTCCCTGTTTTCCTACGTCGAGACCGGCATCGGCGCAAACTTCAGTTGGTATTCACTTCCCGGCGAGATCAAGCCCTATTACGGCAACCATCCCGTCGGCGGCAACATTTTTATTCGATTAAGAATCAAGAGAAACTCATGATCACAATATTACTGGCACTCACGTTATCCGAAACATTCACCGGCGTCATCACCGACACCATGTGCGGAGCCACGCACACCATGATGAAAGATCAACCCGACGAAAAATGCCTCAAGATGTGCGTAAAAGGATCCAGCCAATACGCCCTCTTCGATGGCCAAAACGTATTCAAGCTAAGCGATCAAAGCAAACCCGCAAAATTCCCCACCCAAAAAGTAAAGATAACCGGCACCCTGGACCCAAAAACCAAAACCATCAAGGTAGCCTCCATAGAACCGAATAACGACTAACCAATCGTGATCTCAGTAGAAGCAATTCCGGGTGGGGCCGACGCCCTCGCCCGCGCCGGACCGGCTCTTTATAAATGCTCATGAGCTTGAATCGCCGTAATAATCGCCGCGCCATAAATCTCTTCAGCAGAGCAGCCCCGCGAAAGGTCGTTCATAGGCTTGGCCAGCCCTTGCAGAAATGGCCCGAAGGCCACAGCGCCGCCCAGACGCTCTACCAGTTTATAGCCGATATTGGCGCTGGCCAGTCCCGGAAAAATCAGCGCATTGGCGCGCCCGGCGACAGACGATCCAGGCGATTTTGAAGCTCCGACAAACGGAACCAGCGCCGCATCCGCCTGCATTTCTCCGTCGACGCTCAGCTCCGGCGCGCACTCCCGCAGGATGCGCAGAGCCTCAATCATCTTGTCGGCGTCGGGATGTTTCGCACTGCCTTTCGTGGAAAAAGACAGCAGCGCGACCCGGGGATCGGCTCCGATAACACTGCGAGTGGAGTGGGCTGTAGAAATGGCGATTTCCGCCACCTGGACAGCACTGGGATCAACCACGAGCGCGCAGTCGGCGAAAGCGAGGACGTCGTCGTGACCTTGCAGGCGATCCTCGACGCACATGAAAAATACCCCGGAAATCGTGCGGACGCCGGCGCGCGGCCCGATTACTTGCAGTGCGGCGCGGGCGGTTTCGGCGGTCGTATTCACGGCCCCGCCAACGGCTCCATCCGCATCGCCGGTAGCGACCATGAGCGCGGCGCGATAGAGCGGCAGGCGAGAAATCTCCGCGGCTTCGACCCGGGTGATGCCTTTGGCGCGGCGAAGTTCGTAGAAATTATCCCCGTATAAGCCCTCTTCGGAGCTGCTTTTGAGCAGAATAGGGTCGATTAAGCCCTCCTGTTGAAGCCTCGCGGCGGCAAATTGGACCCGCGCGTCCGTTCCTTCTGGGAAGACAATACGTTTCCGGGGAAGGCTGCGGAGTCGCTCGATTTGCCGGGCCAGGAAAAGCGTCGCGGAGTCGGGCATCGATTCATCATAACTTGCCCATTGACAAAGCAATAATTCATACGTATGATTCAATCATACGTATGATTGTGCGCCCCGACACGAAGACGCGAATTCTCGATGCTGCTGAGAAGTTGTTTGGGGAGAAGGGTTTCGATGGAACTTCCCTGCGCGATATCACGACCGAGGCCGACGTAAATCTGGCTGCGGTGAATTACCACTTCCAATCGAAGGAAAGTCTGATCGAAGCGGTCATCATGCGGAGCGCGGAGCCGGTGAATCAGAAGCGCATCGCGATGCTGGAGGCGGCCGGGCCGAACCCATCGATTGAACAACTTATAGAAGCATTCATCGGTCCTGTCCTGGAGCAGAATTTTGAACCCATGGCCCCGCTGATGGCGCGGGTGCTTTCTTCTCCGGAGGTGATGGTGCGGGTTTTCAAACACCACATGGAAACGTTGAGCCGGCGGTTTGCCGACGGGATCGGGAAGGTCCTGCCGGAGCTTTCGCAGGTGGAAGTGCTTTGGAGGCTTCATTTTACGGCGGGAGCCATGGCTCATGCCGTCATCCGCGGCCCGATGTTACACGAGGTGTTTGGAGGCGTGTTGGATTTCAAGGACCGCAAGCTCCTGATTGAGCGGCTGGTGAGATTCGCGGCGGCGGGATTTCGTGCGCCGGAGGGTCATTAACTATGAGATTGATGTTTCTTTTGTCGGCTTTGGCGTACGCGCAGGACACCCTACCGTTGAGCTTAAAGCGCGCCGTGGAAATCGCGCTGGCGCCGGAGGGAAGTCCCAAAGTAGCTCTGGCGGAGGAGTCGATCAAACAATCGCAGACCGGGGTGGCGCAAGCGCGGGCGGCGTTTTTGCCGGACATCGAATCGTCGGTAACGGATCAGAGCGAGACAGTCAATTTAAGAACATTCGGATTAAATTTCCCGCTGCCTGCCGGTCTGTCTTTTCCGTCGCTGGTGGGGCCGTTTACGGTGTTTGATGCGCGGGCAACGGCGCAGCAATCGGTATTCGATTTCAGCTCCATCCGAAAATATCAGTCATCAAAAGTTTCGGTTGAGGCGACGAAGGCGGATGCGGAGACGACTCGAAATCAGGTGAGCGACGCGGTGGCGCGCGCCTATCTGGCCTGCTTGCGAGCGGACGCGAAGCTTGAAACAGAGCGCGCGAATGTCGATTTATCGGACGCGCTGTTGAAACAGACGAATCGTCAGAAAACGGCCGGGACCGGCTTGGCGATTGAAGTGACGCGGGCGCAGGTACAGCTCGCAAACGACCGGCAGAATTTGATCGTGGCCGAAAATGATCGGCGAAAAGCGGTGCTGCAATTGCTGCGCGCGATGGGCTTGCATCTGGACGCTCATATCGAGTTCACGGACAAACTGGCGTACAAACCGGTGGATGTGGGGCCGATGGAAGCGGCGCTCGAAAAAGCCAGCAAGGAGCGAGCCGAATTGAAAGCGCAGGCGAAGCGAGAGGAAATCGCACGGTTGAATTACGGATCCGTAAAGGCGGAAAGGCTGCCGTCCTTGAGCGCGTTCGGGAACTATGGGACGACCGGGGAGGATATCATCGGCGCGATGCCGACGCGCGCGGTGGGAATTACACTAAAAGTCCCCATATTTGATGGCGGACGAAGAGACGCGCGGCGCGCGGAGAGTCTTTCGGAACTGCGGCAGGAGCAGATCCGGACGCGCGATGTGAAGCAGCAGGTGGATCTCGATGTGCGGCTTGCGCTCGATAGTATTCATTCGGCGGAAAGCCAGGTGGAGACGGCGCGCCAAGGGCTGGAGCTATCAGAAAACGAACTGGCCCAAGCGCGAAGAAGATATGACGGCGGCGTGGCGAATTCGATTGAAGTGACGGACGCGCAGACCCGCCTCGACCGGGCGCGTGACAATCAGATCGCCGCGCTTTACAACTACAATCTGGCCCGCCTGGATCTGGCGACGGCGACAGGGAGCATCGCGGAGTACTTAAACCAATGAAAAAAATAATACCCATCATCATTTTATTAGCGGCTATCGGAGGCGGGATCTGGTGGTGGCGCGATGCGCACGCGAGCGACGGCAATCGCATTTTCGTCTCCGGAAATCTGGAGTTGACGCTGGTGGATTTATCGTTCAAGATCGCCGGACGCATGACAGAACTGAATGTGCGCGAGGGCGATTGGGTGAAAAACGGCCAGATCATCGCGCGCCTGGATCCGATGCAACAACAGCAGCAGCGCTTGCGCGATCAGGCGGCGGTGATCGGAGCCGAGTCAAGCTACCGGCAGATGGAGACTTCCATCGCGTTTCAAAAAGCGACGCTCGAGAGCGATATCGCGGCCAGGCGCGCCGAGGTGAACGAGGCGCAGGCGAAGCTCGAACAGTTGCTCAACGGCAGCCGCAAGCAGGACATTCAGCAGGCGGAAGCGGCGGCGAACGATGCCCGCGCGCAATTGGAATTTGCGCGGTCCGACTGGGAGCGGATGCAGGCGCTTTATAAGAACGAGGACATTTCGAAACAGCAATACGACCAGTCCAGGATGAAGTTTGACAGCGCGACGGCGCAGTTGCACCAGGCGGAAGAAAAATTCGCGATGGTGAAAGAGGGTCCGCGCAAAGAGGAGATCGCGGGGGCGCGGGCGACGCTCGCGCGAACCCAGGCGTCGCTGCAAACTTCGGAGGCGAACCGGCTGGAACTGCTGCGCAAGGAGCAGGAATTATTGGCGAGAAACGCCGAGATCAACCGCACTCGCGCGCAGGAAGGGATGTCGCAATCGCAACTGGACGACACGGTGATCGCGACGCCGATTGACGGAGTGGTGCTGGTGAAATCGGCTGAGGCGGGCGAGGTGCTGGCCGCCGGAACCACTATCGTCACGATTGGCGATCTGGATCATCCGTGGCTGAGGGCTTATATCAACGAAACCGATCTGGGCCGCGTGAAGCTGGGGCAAAAGGTGAAACTGACCACGGATTCGTACAAAGGAAAAGTGTACTGGGGAAAGGTGTCCTTCATTGCATCAGAGGCGGAGTTCACACCGAAGCAGATCCAGACCAAAGAAGAGCGCGTGAAACTGGTGTACCGGATCAAAGTGGACGTGGATAATTCCAGCCACGACTTGAAGAATAACATGCCGGTGGATGCGGAGATCGTGTTGTGAAGGTGGCGTTGTGATCATGATTCGCACCGAAAATCTGACGCGCCAATTTGGCGCGCTGACGGCGGTGGATCACATTAATCTGGAAATCGCCGAAGGAGAGATTTTCGGGCTGGTGGGGCCGGATGGCGCGGGAAAAACCACGACCATGCGGATGTTGTGCGGGCTGATGAATCCGACCGAAGGAAAAGCGATTGTCGCCGGCCACGATGTGTCCCTGGAGTTGGAAGCGGTGAAAGATCAGATCGGGTACATGGCGCAGCGATTCGGATTGTACAGCGATCTGACGGTGGCTGAGAACATGCTGTTCTATTCGGATCTGTTCGGAGTGACGGGACGGGAACGCGAGGAACTGACGGCGAGGCTGCTCCGCATGACGCGCATGGATCCGTTTCAGAAACGGCCGGCGGGCAAACTTTCAGGTGGAATGAAACAAAAGCTGGCACTGATGTGCACGCTGCTGCATAAGCCGCGGATTCTGTTTCTGGACGAGCCGACCAACGGAGTGGACCCTGTTTCGCGGCGCGATTTCTGGGCGATTCTCTACGACCTGGTGCGCGGGGGACTGACGGTGTTCGTGAGCACGGCATACCTCGACGAAGCGGAGCGCGCCAATCGGGTGGCGTTCATGGATCATGGACGCATTATTCGCTGCGATACGCCGGCGGCGCTGAAAAAATCGCTGAATGAGACTTGTTATGAGATTCGGTCGAGTGATAATCGGGCGCTGCGGGAAAGGCTCGGAAAAGAGCCGGGAGTGCTGACGGCGGAGCCTTCGGGGGCTTACTTGCATTTGTTTTTAGATCCCAAAGTGACGTCGATAGAAGCGCTCGCGGCGAAGGCTGGATTTGAATTTCATGAAATATTGCCGTCGCTTGAGGATGTTTTCATTGCGCTGATTCGGAGAGAGGAGGCGGCACGTGCGGCTTAGCGGTTCCGTCGAGAGTCTCGAAAACATTCACGAAGAAACCGCTCCCTGCGGTCACGGCTCGGTAGAGAATCGCTGGCAGCGCATGGCGCCGCCCCACAGGGACGTCCGGGCTGCGCCCGGATGGCCCGATTGGCAATCGGTCCGCAGGTTGGCAACCTGCCCCACAATCGGACCACAGGTTTTCATTGCTGTCGGTGCGGCGACGCGTGGGTGGGCATTATGATGCAATCCACTGGCGGGGCGGCGGTGCGGATTGATGATTTGTCGAAGCGGTTTGGGGATTTTG
>JBEKPC010000011.1:0-56272 GCA_049521155.1 Bryobacteraceae bacterium | reverse complement strand
GGTGGCGTTTGTGATCGCCGAAAGCGGAAAGGCATTGATGGCGGCCCGTGGCGCCAGCTTCTACGCGCCACCGTTCTCGGGTTCGACGGCGCCGAACGCGGTTTTCGGGTTGGTGGAACTGCTGGCCAAGCTGAAGGATTCGAACGGGGTGATCCAGATTCCGGGGATGTACGACGAGGTCGAAGCGCCCGCGCCGGCCGAAAAACAGAGCTGGGAGACGCTGCCGTTCGACGAAGCGGAGTTCCTTAATAAGGAGGTCGGCTCGACGCGGCTGACGGGCGAGCCTGGCTACTCGGTTCTTGAACGGGTGTGGGCGCGTCCGACGCTCGAGGTCCACGGCATTGCCGGAGGATTCACGGGGGCAGGCGCGAAGACGGTGATTCCCGCGACGGCGACGGCCAAAGTCAGCATGAGGCTGGTGCCGAAGCAGAATGCCGAAAAAATCGTGGCGGCTTACAAGAAGTTTGTGGCCGATAATGCACCGGCCGGTATCGAGCTCGAGGTTCGCGTGCTGAGCGCGGGCGAGGCGATCATGGTGAATCCGGATCATCCGGCGATCGATATCGCGGCGCAGGCATTTCGCGATGTTTTGGGCCGCGAAACGGTGTTCGTGCGCAGCGGCGGGTCGATCCCCATCGTGGGCGATTTCGCCCGGCATCTCCACGTTCCGACGATCCTGATGGGATTCGGTCTACCTGACGATGGACTACATTCGCCCAACGAAAAATATAAACTGTCGAACTATTACGCAGGAATCGTAACGATTGCCCACTTCTTTGAACAATACGGAAGCTGATCCTGAACTATTGAAGCCCGGCTCGGGGCGAACGACGCAGGAGAGCGTGGTCCGGTCGGCGGGGATCGTCTCGCTGGCGATTTTCATGAGCCGGGTTACCGGATTGCTGCGCGAGATCGTGATGGCGCGGCTGTTTGGAGCGGGGCTGACGCAGGACGCGTTCAACTTGGGCTTCCGCATTCCGAATCTGACGCGGGATCTGTTCGCAGAAGGCGCTTTATCGAGCGCATTTGTGCCGACCTTTACCGACTATGTTTCGTCGCGGACCAAGGAGGAAGCCGGCCGCCTGGCGAATCTGGTAGCGACGGCGCTGCTGGTGGTGGTGGGCACGGTTTGCGCGGCGGGAATGATCTTCGCTCCCGTGCTGGTTTCCACGCTGGCGCCGGGCTACGCCGCCGTGCCGGGCAAATTCGAATTGGCCGTATCCATGACGCGGATCATGTTCCCGTTCCTGCTGATGGTCGCTCTGGCGGCGCAGGCGATGGGGATGCTGAACGCATCGAACCGGTTCGGCGTGCCGGCCATGGCGTCGACGTTTTTCAACTTCGGCTCCGTGGGATTCGGCGTTCTGATCGGAGTCTGGCTGGCTCCGCATATCAACGGACCGCATCTGCACATTTCACGCATCGACGGCATGGCGATCGGGGTGGTGCTGGGTGGGATGCTGCAATTAGGCTGGCAATTGCCGAGCGTCTATAAGCTGGGATATCGTTTTCACCCGGCCTTCGAATGGACGCATCCAGGCTTGCAGCGGATTATGCGCATGATGGCTCCGGCGATTTTGGGCAACGCCGCGGTGCTGATCAATGTCGCGGTGAGCACCAATCTGGCCTCCGGCATTTCGGACCCGGTGCGCGGATTCGACGGCCCGGTGAGTTGGCTGGGCTACGCGTTCCGCTTCATGCAGCTCCCGCTGGGATTGTTTGGCGTGGCGATCGGATCGGCCACGCTGCCTTCCATCTCCCGCAGCGCGGCGGCGGGAAATATGGACGAATTCCGGCGAACGTTTTCGAAATCGCTGGGCATGGTGTTTTTATTGACGCTGCCGTCGTCGATCGGCCTGGTGGTGCTGGGAAAATCGATTATCGGCGCCATTTACCAGGGCGGGAAATTCCAGGTGTACGACACGCAGCAAACCGCAACCGCGCTCTCCTGCTATGCGATCGGCCTGGTCGGCTATGCGGGATTGAAGGTGCTGAATCCGGCGTTTTATGCGCTGGGCGACGCGCGCACACCGATGGTGGTGAGCATCCTTTCGATCATCATCAACTACGGAACGGCGGTGACACTGATCCGATTCGCCGGGTTTGGACACGCCGGACTGGCGCTGGCGACGTCGATGGTGGCTTTGTTCGGATTCGTGGTGTTGTTCACCATCCTGCGGGCCAGGCTGGGCGGCGTCCATGGCCGGGAACTGGTGGCAGGCTTCGCCAAAGTCGCGATCGCGTCGGCGGTCATGGGCGCGGCGGTGTTCCTTTCTTCTCGTGGCATTGAACGATGGCTTGGGGTAACGCAAATGGCTCACCGAGTGGACCTGGCGGTATCGATGCCGCTGGGAGTCGCGGTATTTTACGTGGTCTGCCGGGTGATGGGCGTGACGGATCTGGATTTGGCGTTTCAGGCGGTGCTTGCACCAGTGAAACGGCGGCTGCGCCGGGCAAGGTGACTCAGCATAAGTGATGTTTATGAATCCAAAGCTCATACTCATAGCCTGCGGATGTGGGCTCACGTTAACGGCGCAAGCAGTCGTCAACAATGGTGGCGCAGGCCCGGAGGTCAAGCATAGGGTTGTGACACAAGATGATGTTAAATTAGGCGAGATTGAAGGAATATTTAGGGCCGGTTTGCCCCTCAAGACTGGGGCCATCCAGTTGCACAGAATGGGAGACGAGGCTGCTGTCTTTCTGATCAAGATGCTTGGTTCAATGCCATCGGCAACTGGTTTAACCGACACGCAGAAGCGGACTGTGTTCGTAATGCTTAATACTGCCTTTGAGCATCCAAACGCGATTAATAATCCCTCAAACGTCGCGCCCAATGCTACCAGTTTTCTTCTAAACACGCTGGAAGAAACGACTCAAGATCCTGAGCTCAAGACCCAAATATCTCAATTAAGAGTGTTTGCCTCTGGCGCTGCTACGCGTAGGACTATCAACCAGTAAACGCTCTCTTTGCCCGGGGAGCAATTCATCGCTCCCCCTGTGGTAAAGTCGGCCTAAAGGTCCTAAGGGATTCAACCGATTGAATTCCTGAAAGAAAGCAGTACCGAAGTGAAGATCAGACCTTACATTTGCACGATGCTGGCGCTGGCGGCGCTGGGGCTGTGCGCCGATTCGCAAAAGGCGCAGCGCGAATATGAGCTGGGCATTCGCTGGGAACAGGCCGGCCACTGGCAGGAGGCTTATGACGCGTTTTCGGCCTCGCTCGGCGCGGAACCGACGGCGCAGGCGTATCTGCACCGGGCCAAAACGCAGCTTGCGCTGAATCTTCCCGCCAAGGCCGTCGACGATCTGACGGAGGCGATCCGGCTGGACCCGAAGAGCGCGGACGCTTTGCGCTGGCGCAGCGAAACATACACCAAGCTGGGCAATCAGCGCGGGGTGATCGCCGATCTGAGTGCTCTGTTTGACCTCGGCGTCGAAACCTCGCCGCTCTATTCCGAGCGTGCCGCCGCGCACCAACACCTGGGGCAATATCAATTGGCCGTGGACGATTATGGCAAGGCGATCCGGCTGCGACTGGATGATCCGGCGCCTTGGAAGGGCCGCGGGATGGCGTATTCGGCGATGGGAAACTATCGAGACGCGATCGACGATTTCACCCAGGCGACGCTGTTGAAACCGGAGGATTCGAGCGCGTTTCTGGAACGCGGCTTCGCCTACGGACAGCTCGGTGAATTTCCGCACGCGGTGGAGGATTGCGACCGGGTGCTGCGCGTGGATCCGAAAAACCTGCGTGCGCTGACGCTGCGCGGGGCGGCCTATGCCAGGCTCGGTTTCTACGAAAAATCGGTAACCGATTTCAATGGAGCGCTGGCGATGACGCCGGAAGACGCGTCGTTATACCTGGCCCGTTCGAGCGTGTACGCGGCGGCAGGAGAGCATCAGAAAGCGCTGGCGGATAGAAATGAAGCGGTGCGATTGAGACCAGAATCGGCCGAAGCGCGGCTGGCGCGCGGAGGATCCTGGCACGCCGTCGGCGACCACGACAAGGGTTTGGCGGATCGCACCGAGGCCATCCGTCTGAAGCCGGAAATGCCGGAGGCATGGTGCGCGCGCGGCAGCGCGTACTTCCTGTTAGGCCGGTATCGCGAGGCCCAGGACGATCTGAATCATGCGCTGCGATTGAAGCCCGATTATCAGGAAGCGCGCAACGTGCTGGGCCGGACAGAAGAAGCCATCGCTCGCGCGGAGGCGGCCAAGGATGCTCCGGCGCTGGCCGCAGTTTCGGCCAAGCCTGCTCCGGCGGCGGAGCCGGTGATGGCTGCTCCTAAGATTGTGACTGCTCCTAAGGTGGTCGCGGCTCCTAAAGTGGTGGCTGCTCCCAAAGTAATTGACCCGCCGAAGGTGGCCGAATCGAAAGGCGATGCGAAGTCCGCCGCCCAGCATAACCAAGCCGGGCGCGAGTTTTTGAAGCAAGGCAAGTACCGCGAGGCCGTAGATGAGTTGAGCGCCGCGCTGGCGGAGAAATCCGACTTTGTGCTGGCGCTCAACGCGCGTGGATTCGCGTACCATCTTCTGAAAGACGATAAGAGGGCGCTAGCCGATTTGGATGAAGCGATCCGGCTGAATCCGAAATATCTCAACGCGTATCAGAATCGCGCCAAGGCTCGCAAAGCGGCGGGCGATGCGGCGGGCAGCGCAGCGGATGAACAGAAGGCTCGCGAGTTAAAGGGCGGATAGGCGCCTATTGATTGGACGCGAGCTGCAACGCGCGGTCTTTCAGCATCTGATCAACTAACGCGAGCTGCGCCTCGGTTCCGCGCACTGCCACCGCTTTTGTTTCGTTGTAGGTGAACAATCGCCGGGTTTGCGCCGTGGTGCGGATCTGCGTGGCGAGCTGCTGGAAGGCGGCTACGGTGGGGACATCCTTCACGTAAAACACACGCACCAGATTCTCGCCGCTGCGATCGGGGACGGGGTAGTGGTATGGTGTCGAAGCAGTTCCCGCAGTCACGGGCTTACCCAGTTCGGTCGCGAACCATGCGGCGAGCGCAACCTGATCGGGCGTTCCGCGTACGATCAACGCTCTCGGCGTATTGTAGGTGAAAACGCGCCGTATCTCGCCGATGGTGCGTACCATCGTCGCGACCTCCTGAAACTGCTGGATGGTTGAGGTGTAGGGCAAGTAGAGAATGCGCACGGCAGGCTCCGGGCGTAGGGTGGTATCGGTCATTTGATACTCTCGCGGACCGGTCCGCTTCGCATCGGCAGGCTGGTCGAGCTCACGAACCATCCATTCCGTAGCCGCGATCTGATCGACTGTTCCGCGCACAGCGAGTGCTCTCGCGGTGTTAAATGTGAAAACCCGCCGCATTTCTGTGATCGTTCGGACGGTGGTAGTCACTTCCTGAAAATCCTGGATCGTTTTCGTATTGTGCAGAAAGAACACCCGCACCACGTCGTCCTCTTTATTCGGAACTTTGAATTCCTTGGTCGCAAATTCGGGCAGTGTCTGCCGGTCGAGCTCCGTATACATCCACTCGGCGACGGCAATCTGGACGGCGGTGCCGCTCATCGACAACGTTTTCTGCGCGGCGTCAACTGACATTTTCGGCACATCCGCGACCGCGCGAATCATGGTGGCAAACTCGTTGAGATCCTGATCCTTGTCGATATGGTGCAGATGAAAAACGCGCGAAACGTCCTGCCCGAGCGCAACGGAAACAGACAGGAAAAAAACAATCAAAGTTGCTCGCATACGCGACCTCCTTGCTAGCCTAAGACGCTGCTTTTCCCGTAAACGTGCACTCAGACTTCGAGCAGCGTACCGATCTCGCCTCCGGCCACTCGCCGGCCGACATAAAATGTCCCGAATAGAGCGTACACCGCGCTCACCTCGTCGAATCGCATCTCATAAATCAGCTTCTTGAAAATCAGCGGATCGTCGGCGAACAGGTCGACGCCCCACTCCCAATCATCGAAACCGATCGATCCGGAGATGATCTGCCGCACCTTTCCGGCATAGCGGCGGCCGATCTCGCCATGGTCCTGCATTTGCCGCTGCCGCTCCGGCATCGGAACCTGATACCAGTTCTTATGCTCCCCGCGCTTGCGGTCCATGGGATAAAAACAAATGAAGGGATGCGCCGGAATCTCGGGAAACAAGCGCGGATGCATCGCCGTCCGCTGCCGGACCAGCGTCTCCTCGATTTCGGCATTCCACTCCGGAGTATGCGGCGCGATCCCACGCTCCGCGAGCGACGTGTAGACCTTCGCCGAGGAGTCGTAAAGCCCCAGTTCGACCACCGATAAATAGGACGTCGTCTGCTCTAGGTAATCCCACAGTCTGAGCTTCGGCAGGGCCAATTCGACCAGGTTCAGGGCAGTGAAATCCTTGCGGAAATGCACCAGCATGATGTCGCCTTTGTGGCCCAGCATCGAGAACACAGCGGTTCCATCGCCCTCAATCGCGGCCAGTACGGTAGCGGCATCCTTCAGGATTTGAACCCGCTCCAGGACGTCGAGGGCTCGCCACGCGGACCACTTGACCCGCAGCATCTGATGCAGCAGGCTGGCGCCTTCGATGGTGAGCGGCATAGCGGGCAGGTTTTCGAAAGTATACATAGTCGGCTTGTACCAATGTACCGTGCTAGAATCGGTAATCAATGCACCCAGATACCCATCTGGTGATTCAGCTCCAATCGCTAGACCAAAAAATCGCGGCGCTCGAAAAAGAGGTAGCCGCCCTGCCGAAGCATATCGCGACCATTGAGAAGGCGCTGGAATCCCACAACCGCAAGCTCGAAGCGGATCGAGCCGCCCTTTCGGCCAATCAGAAAGATCGCAAGAAGCTGGAAGGCGACATTCAGGTCCACCAGCAGAAGATCTCCAAACTGAAGGAGCAGATGCTGGGGGCCAAGACCAACGAGCAGTATAAGGCCTTCCAACACGAAATCGAATACATCGAGAAAGAGATTCGGAAGGCCGAAGACCGCATCCTGGAGCTGATGGGCGAATCCGAGCCGCTCGATGCGAATGTCAAAAAGGCGGAAGTCTCGCTCAAACAGGAAAAGGTCGTCGTAGAAGAAGAAAAAGGACGGGCGCGCAAGCGGACGGCCGAAAATCAGGGCTTTCTCGAAACCCATCGCGTGCAGCGTGCCGAAGTGGTGGCAAAACTGCCCAAGGCGACGGTGAACGTTTACGACCGTATTCGCGTGAAATTAGGCGGAGTGGCCATCGCGGAGGTGGTAAATTCGCGCTGCCAGGCGTGCCAAATCACGATTCGGCCGCAATACCTGCAGGATCTGCGCAAAGGAACCGATTTGCTGCGCTGCGAGCAATGCGGGCGTTTCCTCTATATAAATCCTCCGGTGAGCTTCGAGGATGTCGCCGCAAAAGCTGGCTGAATTTATCGGCCGCTGCGATCTGGCAGTGGTGAGCTCGCTCTCACCCGAAGACGCGCCGCAAAGCGCAGTGGTCGCGATCGCCGTGACGCCCGACCTCGAAATTATCTTCGACACCGTCGACAGCTCGCGAAAATATCGCAATCTGAAAGTACGCGGCGAGTGTTCGATTACGATGTGGAGCGGCGAGGTCACGCTGCAATACGAAGGAATCGCCGAAGAAGCCGCCGGCTCGCACATCGACCAATACTTTAAGAGGTTTCCCGATGGAAGAGACCGTCTGAACTGGCCCGGAATTACCTATTTCGTGGTGCGCCCGAAATGGGTCCGCTACAGCGATTTCAAGGCTCGCCCCCGATTGATTGAAGAATTTTCATTTTAGCCACCGAACCCTGACCGTCAGGGAGGGGACTGCATCTGACCGAACCCCGACCGTCAGGGAGGGGATTTCCCTAAAAACAAAAAAGGGGCCGGCCCGATTGCCGACCCCATTCACAAGGAAACACGCCGTTATTGCTTTACCGGAGCACTGGACGACGCGGCCGGAGCCGGCGTCTTCGAGGCCTTTACGGCCTTCTTGTTAGCCACTTTGGTCGAACTGGCCGGCTTCGCCGTAGTCGCCTTAGCGGATTTCTTGGCGGCCTTCTTCGAAGTAGTCGCCGTGGTCTTGGTGCTCTGCGGGGTGGCCGGAGCACTCGCGGGTGCCGTGCTCTGTGCAAACATCCCGGCGGCCGTCAACATCGTGATCAGAATTGTGCGTTTCATTTCGTTTCTCCTTTTGATGGGGTGCTTTCGATCTCCCCTTTGCAATTCCATCTTGCGGCCATATGCTTTTCGGAACACTAGCCCCCGCAGGCGACTCCATCGCACCTCCTTGTGGTAATCATGACGAGCGAATCTTAATGAAAAAACGTTAGTGTTGGGATAGGTCCATGCGTACACTGCTTCGCGTCCTGGTGATCGGTTTCGCGGTCGTCATCGCGCTTCTCGCCGCCGCCGCCGTCATCGGAGTTCACAATGCGCGATCCATCACCGCCAGCGCCGCCGGCCTGGTCGCCGACCAGTTGGTGATCACCCGCCTGCTCGATGAAGTGGAGCGCGAACAGGAAGCCCTCAACGCCGCCTTCTACCGCCTTTCCCATACGCCCGAAAATGTCGACCGCGCCAAAGTGCTGGCCGCTCTCGACGAAACTGGAGGCCAGGTCGCGATTCTCGTCGAGAGAGCCCGCGGCGGTCCCGACGAAGCCGCCTGGAATGCGCTCGAACATGCGGTGCTCGATTTCTCCACGGAGGCCCGCCAGCTCCTAGCAGGGAAGAAGGCTCCCGGATTTTCCTCGCGCGATCTTTTCGTTCGCCACGAAGAAGTCACCACCGTTGTCGCCCGCCTCGCCGACCTTAGCTACGCCCGCGCGGCCGATACGCGCCGCCGGGTGGACGCGCAGACCAATAGCATCGTCACCGAATCCGTTCTGCTGATTGGCGGCTGCTTGCTCGTCGCGCTGGTCTCGGCGATGGTTACCGTGCGCATCGCCGCCCGTGTTTTCCGCCAGATGGAAGCGCAAACCAGCGAGCTGAGCCGCGTCTCTTTCCGCATGCTCGAAACGCAGGAAGCTACCGCGCGCCGCTTTTCCCATGAACTGCACGACGAACTGGGAGGGTCCCTGACCGCGATCAAGACCAATCTCACCAACGCTTCGCCGCTTGAAGATTCCATCAAGCTTATCGACGACGCCATCGCCAACGTGCGCACGCTATCGCAGCTTCTCCGCCCGACCATCCTTGACGATTTCGGCCTCGACGCCGGCATCCGCTGGCTGGCTGACCGTTTCAGCGAGCGCACGCATATCGATGTCGACTACCGTTCGCACTTCGACGGCCGCCTCGCCGATGAAACGGAAACGCACTTGTTCCGCATCGTGCAGGAAGCACTGACCAACGTCGCGCGCCACGCCAACGCATCGCGCGTGACAATTTTCCTTCGTGCGGAGAACGGGAATATTCACCTGACTCTCTCCGATAACGGTCGAGGCTTGGCCCAAACCTCGACGGAACACACCGGCATGGGCCTCACCGGTATGACCGCGCGTGCCCGCAGCGCCGGTGGAGATTGCACCATCTCCTCGACAACCGGCGGAGGCGTTACCATCGACGTGACAGCTCCTATGGAACATAAATAAATGATCCGCATCCTGCTCGCCGACGATCATTCGCTGGTCCGCCACGGCTTCCGCATGATCCTCGCCGCGCAGCCCGATATGGAGATCGCCGGTGAAGCCGGCAACGGACGCGAAGCCATCGAGCTCACCCAGAAACTGAAGCCCGACGTGGTCGTGATGGACGTCGCGATGCCGGAATTGAACGGCATCGAAGCCACGCGCCGCCTGATTGAGCTATCGCCGCGCACCCGCGTGCTCGCGCTCAGCATGCATAAGGACGCGGTTTATGTTCGCGAGATTCTACGCGCCGGCGCTCGCGGCTATCTCTTAAAAGACTCCGCCGACGCCGATTTATTAGCCGCCGTTCGCGCCGTGGCGAAAGGCGAAGGCTACCTCAGCCCCGGCGTATCGGACGCGGTGCTCAGCGATTATCGCCGCCACGTGACGGATCCTCTCGACCTGCTCACCAGCCGCGAACGCGAAGTCCTCCAGCTCATCGCCGAAGGAAAAACCAACAAGGAAATCGCGACCTCGCTCACCTTAAGCGTCTACACCGTCGAAGCGCATCGCGGCCGCCTCATGGAAAAATTAAATCTGCACAGCACCGGCGAACTGGTCAGATTCGCCGTCCGCAGCGGCCTCATCGATTAACATGAACCTCATTGATGTGAATCTATGTGATACCTGCCAATATTGCCGCATCATTCGCAGCGATCGCGGATCGATTTTCTTACTGTGCGAACGCGCCCTCACTGACCCCACCTTTCCAAAATATCCACGCCTGCCTGTCTTGGAATGCCGCGGCTACGAACCTAATGCCGCGCTTACTCCTTGATCCGCTTTTTCGGAATTAATGAGAACTGGAGCCTCTTCTCCACCCCGTCCACTCGATCCAGCCGCACTCTGACCTTATCGCCGATCGAATATTGCTTCCGCGTCCGCTGCCCGATGATCTTCCGCGTGTTTTCGTGATAGGTGTAATGATCGCCCAGCAGCGTATCCATCGGCACCAGTCCTTCGATGAACATCTCCACCAGTTCCACGAAAAAACCGAAGCGCTGCGTCGAGATAATCAGCCCATCGAACTCCTCGCCCACATGCGCGATCATGAACTTCACTTTCTTCCATTCGACCAGTTCGCGCTCCGCCTCCGCCGCCCGGCGCTCGTTGGTCGAAGACGAATTCGCGATCTCATGCAAATCGTCCTCGTACTCTTTTCCATCCAGATGCGCCTTCAAAATTCGATGTACGATCAAATCCGGATATCTTCGTATGGGCGAAGTAAAATGCGTGTAGCTTTTTGCCGCCAGCGCGAAGTGACCCACATTCTGATCGCTATATCGCGCCTGTTTCAAAGACCGCAGCATTAGATAACTAAGAATACGCTCCTCCGGTTTACCCTCGATTTTCGCCACCAGCTTCTGATAATTCCGCGATGTCAGTTTCTCATTATCCAGCGCGACGATCTCGCCGCGAAACTTTTTTACCGGCGCGCCGCCGCCCACCAATGAATAACCGAACTGCGTTGCCACCTCTTCGAACTCGAGTACGCGCTTTGGATCCGGCCGCTCGTGAATACGATAAATCATCGGCAGCCCCGCTTCTTCGATATGCGATGCTACCGCTTCGTTCGCCGCCAGCATGAACTCCTCGATTAACCGGTGCGCGTCGTTCCGAGCCGCGCGCTTCACGCCGATCATTTCGCCGAATTCGTCGAATTTCAGCAAAGGCTCCGGCAAATCAAAATCGATCGACCCGCGCCGCACCCGCTTTTTATTCAGAATCAGCGCCAATTCCTGCATCAACTCGAACCGCCCCACCAGCGGCGCATAACGATTCCGCAATTCCGCATCGCCTTCGAGCACTCCATGCACAGCCGTATAAGTCATCCGCTCCGCACTGCGGATCACACCGCGCATGAAATCCTGCGCCACCACATCGCCTCTCTTGTCGATCTCCAGCAGCGCCGAAAGCACCAGCCGATCCTCATGCGGCCGCAGTGAACATTGATCCGTCGATAGCTCCAACGGCAGCATCGGCACCGCGCGATCCGGAAAATAAACACTCGTTCCACGCAACAGCGCCTCACGATCGATCGGCGATCCCGGCCGCACATAATAACTCACATCCGCGATGTGCACCTGCAACGCGAAATTTCCGTTGGCGAGCTTTTCCACCCAAACCGCATCGTCAAAATCACGCGCCGTCTCGCCATCGATCGTCACGATATCGAGCGCGCGAAAATCCCGCCGCTTCGCAATCTCCGCTTCCGGAATCTCTTTCGAAATCGACCGCGCCTGCTCCAGCACGTCTTCGGGAAACTCATGCGGGATGTGATGCGACCGGATCAGAATCTCGACGTCGACCCCGAAGTCGTCCGCCTTCCCAAGAATCTCGGTCACCCGTCCGATCGGCCGGTCTCCATCTCCGAAATCGAGAATTTCGACGTTGACGATCATCCCCTCCAGATCCGCCACCGTCTGCACATCGACCACGCGCGCACCCACCCGATTTGCCGATTGTTTTTTTGTTGGAAACTCCATCCCCTCCGGGATCTGAATCCATTGCCGGATGCGATCTTCGTGCGGAACCACCCAGTTTCCGCGCCGCCGGATGCGAAATTCGCCGACCACCGAAGGATGCGCGCGCCGCAGCACCTGCATGATCTCGCCGCTCAGACGCCCGCGATCGCCGCGCTTCAACCGGATCGCCACCCGGTCCCCATGCATCGCCTTATGCGCTTCTTCTTTGGCGATGTAAACGTCGCCGTCCGTGCCGGGCACCGGCTTGTCGGGAATCAGAAACGCATACCCGTCGCGATGAACGTTCAGCCGCCCTTCAATCAGCTTGCTTACTTTGCGCAATGCCACGATTCATTATGATGGATCGAATGGAACTCAAATCAGTGCCTCTTGCGATCCCCGAAAACGGCAACATCATCGTCGGCCAAAGCCACTTCATCAAAACCGTCGAAGATATTTATGAGGCGATCGTCAACACCGTCCCGCAAATGAAATTTGGCATCGCCTTTAATGAAGCCTCCGGCGCATGCCTTACCCGTGTCGATGGCAACGACGAATCTCTTAAGGAAAACGCCGCCGTCAACGCGCAATTCATCGGAGCCGGCCACACGTTCGTCATTTCCATGACCGACGGCTACCCCATCAACGTGCTAAGCCGCATCCGGGAGATCCCGGAAATTTGCACCATCTTCTGCGCCTCCGCAAATCCCGTGGAAGTGATCGTCGCCCAGACCGAACAAGGCCGCGGCATCCTCGGCGTGATCGATGGCAGCAGCCCGAAGGGCATCGAATCGGACTCGGATAAAGAATGGCGCCGCAGCCTGTTAAGAAAAATCGGCTACAAACGCTAAACGCGTCTAGCCTTTTAAGCCCGCGATCACTCCGCGCATATACGCGAAGCTCTTGATCATGTTCGGCAGCGGATCGGTATCGTCAATCTCATATTCCAGATTCACGTATCCCTGATAGTTCATCTTCTTCAACTGCGTGAACAGCGCCGGGAAAGGAATCTTTCCGTCGCCGCACGGAACCTGACTGTCTTTCGCTGTAAAGCTTGCCAGATCCTTGACGTGCATGTCGAGCAACCGGGGCCCGGTCTCCGCCACGGTCGACACCAGATCCACGCCCGTGCGAACGGTGTGCCCGATGTCGATACAAAGCCCGCATCGCGGATCCATGTCCTTCACGACTTTCAACACGTCCTGCGGACGCTGAAAATTCTTATCCTCCGGACCATGCGCATGAACCGCAATCTTAATGTCGTATTCCTGGACATATTTTCCGAGCTTGGGCAGCACATCCACGCTCGGCATACAGACGATCGTCGGCATTCCGCAAGCCTTGGCGTACTCGAATTTCGCCCGGATATCTTTCTCGTCGTCGGTCTGAAAATAAATTGTCCCGCCGCCCACGATCTTCAGCCCCGCCTTCTCCGTATCCGCAATCGCCTTCTTGATTTCAGCGGGTGAGGAGGTTAAAGGCAGGTGCACATCCTTATAGTTGATGTAGTGTACACCACACTTCTGCGTTCCCTGAATCGCGATCTTGCGCCCGAACTCGCGGAACGAATAGCTCGCCACCCCGAGCTTCAATTCGCCCGCATCGCCCACCGTCGCCGGCGTTTCCGCGCTAAGCATTTCCACCGCGGAAAGCGCGCTCCCGGCAACCAGAGCCCGGCTGAGTATCTCTCTTCTTGATGTCATCATAGTCATCACCTCTATCGATTGAGTTTAATGCGCTTCGAAGTAAAGCACCAGCGCCCCCCTCGAACCACCACAACCCGCAGAGTTTTGATCTCCCTGTGGGCGGCGCCATGCGCTGCCAGCGATTGCAAAATGAAACGCCCGACGCTTCCGAGCCGCGACCGCAGGAAGCGATCTCTTCGCAGAGAGTGACGCCGCCCGGCCGCAACCAGCCGCTCGATCACGTACTGCTCGCCGCCCGCCCCGGCCATAGCCGCCACGCGAGCAACATCGTCAACACCTGAACCCCGACAATCAAAGCCACCACTCCCGACCATCCATACGTCTTCCATACCGGACCCGGAACCGCCGAGCCCACGCTCCCGCCGATGTTGTACACCATCACATACAGCCCCACCGCCAGCGCCCGGTTGGTCTTCGTCGCCACTCCGATAAATCCGCTTGAACAGGTCTGCGCCACAAACACGGCGTCGCAAACCAGCGCCAATCCGATAATAATCACGATCACGCTCGGAACCAGCGTCAGTAGCGTCCCGCAAGCTCCCGCCGCGATGCCGCACAACAGCACCGTCCTGTGGCCGTACTTGTCGATGTAGCGTCCCGCAATCGGCGTCACCACCGCGCTCGTCAGATAAACGAAGAACAGCGAGCCGAGCACCGACGTCGGCAGCGAAAACGGCGGTCGCGACAGATAGTAATTAATGTACGTGAAGGTCGAAATCAGCGAGAAAAACACGCAGAAACCAACCGCGTACGTCGCGAGCAATAAAGGATTGCGAAAGTGCTCGCCCGCCGCGGACCAGAACCCGCTCGCCGGAGGAGCGGGTTTTTTGCTCTCCACCGGCATGAACCGCCAGATCACCAGTGCACTGAGCAAATTCAATCCGCCCAGCACGAAAAATACGTTGTGCCAGTCGTATCTGGACGCAACCACTCCGGCCAGGAACCGCCCCAGGAATCCGCCCACCACCGTGCCGCCCACGTAGGACGCCATCCCGCGCCCCGCCTCCGCCGCTCCCCATTCGTCGTGAATGTACGCAATCGTGACGGCGAAAATACCCGGCGTGAATATCCCTTGCAGGAACCGCCAGAACAGCAGCGAAGGCAGTCCCCAAGCAAACGCCGCCGCCAGAGTCGAAGCCGCCAGCCCGAACCCCGCAATCACGATCGTCTTCTTGCGCCCGATCCGGTCGGAAATCCTCCCCGCCATCGGAGCCGTAAGCGCCATCCCCAGCGTGCTAGCCGTCACCGTGAGACTAGCCAGTGACGCCGTAACCCCAAGCGCCTTCATCAACACCGGAAGAATCGGTTGCGTCGCGTAAACAGTCAAAAACGCGCAGAACCCCGCGAAGATGACCGCTAACGTACGATTGGTTTGGCGAGATATTTATTTAGAATACCATCGCCTTATGGGTGCTGTAGAATGATTCTAGAAGTATGCAGAAGACTTTTGAAGCCGTTTATGAAGATGGCGTATTGAAGCCGACCGAGGCGCTCGCTTTGCCGGACCACTCGCGGCTCATCGTGACGATCGTCGATGAATCCGCAATTAGCTCCGATCCCTCCCTGTATTTCTCCGCTGAAGAATGGGAGCGTGCCAAGACGGACAGCGTGACTCTTGAGGACGTGAGGCGCGCCCTTTCGTCGATAGACGGCTCTCTATCCGACACCGTCATCGAATTGCGCCGGGAACGCTTTTGAAGATTTGCTTTGTCGACACAAGAGCGCTCGCCAAGCTCTACCACCGTGAACCTGGTTGAGATTACATGGAGCGGTTGTTCAAACGTCGGACGGAATATCGGTTCATCATCTCGCCCCTCACGCTGGTCGAAATAGAGTCGGCTTTTGCCATAAAAATGAGAATGAACAAGCTCGATCAGGCTGGCCGGGAGGCCGCTCAGGATCGGCTTCGGGCGGATGTTCGCGAGCTCCGAATTCTCGTTTCTCCCCAGTTCGAGAACATTCATTTTGAATTCGCCAGGACGTGCGTTGCCATGCACGGCCCTCAAGCAGGAATTCGGAGTCTCGACGCCCTTCAGCTATCGATGGCAATTCATCTATCGAACTCAGGGCTGCTCCATTTCCTCGTTGCCGCCGATAGAGCGCTTTGCCGGGTCGCGGAAACGTACCATCTCGCCGCGATCGATCCACAGTCCCCCGAAGCGTTCTAAGCCCCCGCTTCCGAATCTCAAAAATGCGCTTCGCTACTCGCAAATGAACTGGTGAGCGGGCTTCTTGAATGACGCGCTAAACGATCCTGTGTTTCTCCCCTTCCCCGGAGAGGACCTCGAAATTTCCGGACATACCACCTAACGATCCCGATCGATTGGCGAGATGCAAAACATTGATCCTGCATTTCTTCATGATTTCGCACTGGCCGGCCGCGTCACACTCTTCGCCGTATACTTCAAACCAACCTCCCTCCCCCGCGAGAAACCATACTGCCGGAATTTTGAGGGAAAAGATCTTCCCGTGCGGTCGGATCGAAAGCGCAGATCAAGACGATAGGTTGCCGAGGGAGTACCGCAAGGTGTGGGCGTGTAAAAGCCCGTCGCGTCGGCTCCACCTGCAGGTGCAGCGCTAAGTAGGAAGGATGCACAAATCGCCCAAGCAATCGATGCAGAGATCCCTCGGAGTCGCATCCGAATGCCTAAGCCCCCCGCTTCCGAATCTCAATATTGAGTCTTTTGATCTTCTGATTCAGCGTCGACAAAGGCACATGCAACGCCTCCGCCGCCGCCGTCTGGCTCCAGTCGGACGTCTCTAGTTGCTCGATAATCTTCCGCCGCTCGAAATCCGCAACAATTTCGAACAGGCTCGCATCCGCCGCCAGCCGCCCGCTCTCATCGCGGCGAATCCGCAGCCCCTTCGCTTCGAGCAGATGCTCGGGCAGAACGTCTACCGGAACCAAGGTTTGCGATGCCAGCACCACCGCCCGCTCCACCACGTTCTCCAGCTCCCGCACGTTCCCCGGCCACGCATGATCCATCAGGATCTGCATCGCCTCCGGCTCGAACCGCAGCACGCTCCGCCCGCCCGCATCCAGATATTTCTCGTTCTCCTTGCAGTACTTCCCGAAAAAATGATCCACCAGCGCCGGAATATCTTCCTTCCGGTCCCGCAGCGGCGGCAGCGCCAGATTGATCACATTCAGCCGGTAGTACAAATCCTCGCGAAACTTCCCTTCCTCCACCGCCTTCTTCAGCTCCGCATTCGTGGCCGCCACGATCCTCACATCCACCCGGATCGTTTCAGTCGACCCCAGCGGCATGAACTCGCGCTCCTGAATCACCCGCAGCAGCTTGGTCTGCGTCTCGAGCGATATCGTGCCGATCTCATCAAAAAAAATCGTCCCCCGATTAGCGATCTCGAAATATCCTTTGCGCGAAGCCACCGCCCCCGTGAACGCGCCTTTGACGTGCCCGAACAGCGCCGATTCCAGCAAGTCCGGCGGCACCGACCCTGAATGCACCGGCACAAAAGGATGCTCGCTGCGCGCCGAATAAGCGTGAATGGCGTTCGCGATCAGTTCCTTGCCCGTCCCCGTTTCGCCCGTGATTAAAATCGTCGCCCGGCTCGCCGCCACCTGCGCCACCAGGTCCAGAATCTTCATCATCCGTTCGCTCTTGCCGACGATGTTCGGAAAACTGTAGCGCTGCTTCAGCGCCCGTTTCAGCTCGGTATTCTCGCGCTCCAGCCGGTGCTTCGAGATCATCCGCTCGATCTCGATCAGCAGTTTTTCGTTGTCCCACGGCTTAGCGAAATAGTCGTTGGCGCCGCGTTTCAGCGCCTCGACAGCCACCTCGATCGACCCGTACGCCGTAATCATGAACAGAGGCGTCTCGCGATCCCGCAGCCGGATTTCTTCCAGCACTTCCATCCCACTCTTGTCCGGCATCATCAGGTCGACTAAAACAAGATCGTACGTCGATGTTTCAAGCTTCTTCAGCCCCTCCGTCGCATTGAACGCCAGCTCGACGCGATAATTCTCGCTCGATAACAGCGCCTCTAAGCTTTCGCGAATATCCGGTTCATCGTCGATCACTAGAATGCGCCCGCGCGAAGGATTCTCGGGCGCAATCACGTCGGGCGGAAGAGGACCCTCGGGAATCATCAACGAATCAACCTGTCATTTTGCGCCACAGCCGATATTGCTTGTGTAGACACCGCCTGCGCCGCCGTCGTCACCGGGAGCTGTTCCATCACCATGAATTCCGTTCGCTTCACCACCATCGCCTCCGGCATAACATGCGGGAATGATAACTCGAACCGCGTCCCCGCGCCCAGTTCGCTCTGGACCTCAATGTTTCCTCCGTGCTCGCGCACAATCCCGTAACTCACCGAAAGTCCCAACCCCGTGCCTTTCTTCGCGCCCTTCGTGGTGAAAAACGGATCGAAGATTTTTTCCAGATTCTCCCGCGCAATCCCCGCCCCCGAATCCACCACCGTCACCACCACCCGCCCGTCATGGGCGGACGTCTTCAGCGCCAGCGACCCGCCCGCCTCCATCGCGTCCCGCGCATTCAGGAACAGATTAAGAAATACCTGTTGCAATTTCCCTGGATTACCTTTGATTCGCGGTAGCTTCTCATCTAAATCCAGCGTCGCCGTCACCCGCGACTTCACCATCTGATGTTCCACCAGCGCCAGCGTCTCCTTCAGGACCTTATTGATATCCACGCTCACAAATTCCGTCGGCGAGGTGCGCGAAAAATTCAGCAGCGAATTGACAATCTCGCTCGCCCGGAACGTTTGCCGGGCAATTTTTTCCAGCAGCGGAGCCTTCTGCTCGTCGCCCGAAATCTGCTTCGCCAGCATCTGCGCGTAAGTCGAAATCACCGCCAGCGGCGTATTCACCTCGTGCGCCACACCCGCCGCCAGCAGCCCGATCGAGCTCAGCTTATCGGCCTGCACCAATCGCCGCTCCAACTCTGCCCGATCCGTCACATCGTCGAAAATAATCAGCCGCCCGATCTGCGCCCCTTCGCGCGAAAGCAGCGGCGCGATCGCAATGTTCAGGGTCACATCATTTAAACTCACGTCCTTCGGCTTCAACACGAATTTATAGACGTTCTCGACCCCCTCGCCCAGGCGCTCGCACAAGTCACCTGGAAGCAATTCTGCGAGTTTTCTTCCCAGCGCCCGTTCCCGCGAAATCCCCGTCAGTTTCTCGATCTGCGAATTCCAGCTCTCGACCCGATCCTCCAGATCCGCCGCCAGAATCCCCACGTTGATCGATTCGACAATGTTCTCGCTGAACTCTTTCAACTTCTCGTACTCTTCCACCTTCCGCGCCAGCGATTGATACAGCATCGAATTATCCACCGCGATGCCCACATATCCCGATAGCGTGATCAACAACTCCACATCCTCGCTCGATAGGAAATCGCCCGTCTCCGTGCGGCTCACGCCCACATAAGCAATCGTCCGCCCGCGCGCCGAGCACGGCAGATAATACGTCAGCTCCAGCTCCGCAATCGACCTCCGCACGGATACCGGCATCTCGTGCGAAATCACATCCAGCAAATTCCGCGTGCGTTCAAAGAATAAATATGGCTTCGCCGGATTCGCGCTCAGAAAGCTCATATCCAGCCCATACGGAACATTTTCCGTCTGCTTGCCCCGCCGGTTGCTCGCCAGCTCCAGCCGGAACCGGGACTCCGCCTCATCCCACACGAAAAACGCCACGTGCCGGATCCCCAGCGTCCGAATCAGCCGGTCCGCCACGCTTTCCAGCATCTCGCCCAAATTCGTAGGCGACCCCAATTCGCGCGCAAACTCGATCAGCGTCCGCCGGTAATCGTAGCGATCTTTATAAAAGTAATGCCGGTCCAGTTGCTCCTGGATCCAATTTCGAATCGGTTGAAATACGAACGCCGCAATCACGATCAGCGCCACCATCGCCGTGCCTCGCACCTCGCCCGCCCCGCTCACCGTGAAAATCAGTCCGTAGAAAATCGAGAGCACCGCCAGCGTCGCCAGCGTGTAAACATAACCTTCCTGGAAAATAATATCGACGTCCATCAGCCGGTAGCGCAGAATCGCGTACGCCCAAGTCAGCGGAATCAGCGGCAGCGAGAGCACCGCCAGATTCATCGCATGGTTCGGAGCCACGCCCATCAGGTACGGCACCGCGTAAATCAGCGCGAACGGCAGGATCCCGATCACCGCCCCGTTCCGCAGCCACGTCAACTGCCTCCGCACCACCGGATCGTCCGCGCGACGCAATTGCCACGCTAACACCATCCCGCCAATCAGATACATCGAGCACAGGAACGTCAGCCATGTGCGATCCAGCATCCACCGCATTTCGAGCAGAGGCGCCGCCGTTCGCACGTATCCGAACATCACGCCCATGTGAAATGCCAGCAACCCCATCCCCGGCAAATAGAGCAGCACCGCCGCTCCTCTCCGCCGGATCCACTTCTGCGGCTCCGGAAACACGCAGCAGAAATGCACGAACAACGTCGGCGCCAAATATCCCGCCATCACGTTGCCTAAATAAATAACCTTGTCGAAATTATTCAGCTTTCCCGAATAATGAAAAGCCGACATAATAAACGATGCTAGGCATAACAGGAAAAAATGCAGCGCCCGCGGAGCATTTCCCCGTCTAAAATAGACAAATAGCCCAATCGCCAGGTAAAGCACCGCCACCGCGTATTGATAGAAGATCGTGGAATCGCGCTCCGCCTGCCCGATAATCACCTTGACGGTAAACGGCTCGGCCCCGCGTTGAATTTCGTACTTCGCTTCGCGCCAGGAACCCAGTCGCGCCAGCACCTGTGTCGCTTCAAGCGCCGTGTCAATCCGCACGCTCTCAATCGACAACAGCGCATCCCCGGTTCGCAGCCCCGCCTTGAATGCCGGACTTCCCACCGGCACGTACGCCGCAATCACTCGATCCGCATCACCCTGAGCCTGATCCATCCAGGCTACGCCATCATCAGGAAGCGCAAAACGGCTCTGCTGCTGGAAGTTGATTGCCGCGGCGACCACTGCCGCCACAGTCACAATCACCAGCAACGCACTGACGAGCTGTTGCCTGAATTCCCTCATACCCCAACCGCAGACACGAACCCACTAGATTCCGGAGCACGTGAATGACCACCATCTTACCGAAGCTTGTGATTGATATTACAGCACTTCCGTGCCCAGAGCAAGCCCCCATTATGTATTTTAGGAGATCCCAATATACCGTTGTGTATCCGTTTCGCCCGCTGCCATTTCTTATGAGAGCACCAGCCGCTTGTGGGGCCGCCATTCTTCGCGGCAGCCGCCCTTTCGAGGCGGCTGCACGCATTACAATAGGAAAGAGTGTCCTCCACCACCCTCCCGACCGGCCTCACTCACCAAGCTGAGTCGACCGCCTTCCGCGTCCTAGCCGCCATCACCTTCTGCCATCTCCTCAACGACATGATGCAGTCCGTCGTTCCCGCCGTCTACCCCATCCTCAAGGCTTCTTATCACCTCGACTTCAGCCAGATCGGCATGATCACGGCGTCCCTCCAGATCACCGCCTCGCTGCTCCAGCCCCTCGTCGGCATGTATACCGACCTTCATCCCAAGCCCTATTCCTTAGCGATAGGCATGGGATTCACCCTAACCGGACTACTCCTCCTCTCCTCTGCCCCGACCTTCGTCGCCATCCTCGCCGCCGTCGCCCTGGTCGGAGTCGGATCCGCCGTCTTTCACCCCGAATCTTCGCGTATCGCCCGCCTCGCCTCCGGAGGCCAGCACGGCCTGGCGCAGTCTCTTTTTCAGGTCGGAGGCAATGCCGGCTCCGCTACCGGACCCCTCCTGGCCGCTTTCATCGTTCTCCCGAAAGGACAGCACACTATCGCCTGGTTCGCCATCGCCGCGCTGATCGCGATGTTTATCCTGACCCAGGTCGGCACCTGGTATAAGAACCACCACCCCGCCGCCAAGCGCCAGACCGCCGTCGCCCACTCCACGCTCTCGCCCCGCACCGTTAAAATCGCCATGACAGTGCTTATCGCGCTCGTCTTCTCGAAATATATCTATCTGGCCAGCCTCTCCAGTTACTACACCTTTTACCTGATCACCAAATTCCACGTCTCCGTTCAAAGCGCCCAGATCCACCTGTTTCTTTTCTTAGGAGCCGTCGCCGTCGGAACCTTCGCCGGGGGCCCCATCGGGGACCGCATCGGCCGCAAATACGTAATCTGGGCCTCGATCCTGGGCGTCCTCCCCTTTACCCTCGCCCTGCCCTACGCGAATCTTTTCTGGACCGCCGTCCTCACCGTCATCATCGGCTTGGTCCTTGCGTCAGCCTTTTCCGCCATCCTTGTCTACGCTCAAGAGCTAGTCCCCGGCCGAGTAGGAGCCATCTCCGGCCTTTTCTTCGGCTTAGCCTTCGGAGTCGCCGGCATCGGAGCCGCCCTTCTGGGTCGCCTAGCCGACGCTACCAGCATCACCTTCGTCTACCAGCTCTGCGCCTTCCTCCCCGCCATCGGCCTCCTAACCGCCTTCCTCCCAAACCTGGAATCCCGCCCCAAGGCTTAAACTCAGCCCAGACAGGATGATATCCTGCGCGCCAGTTGGTTACCGGCGCTTCCCGGCTTTTTTGCACATCTCGCGCGGGCTACCAGTCCTAGTAGGGCGGTCCCCCTGGACCGCAGCCGACGCCCTCGTCGGCTTCTTTTAGGAGGTCGAGCTTCCAGATCCGGCTTCCCCACCGAACCCCGACTGTCAGGGAGGGGATGATTACACCTCAACCCCCAACTCAATCTCCAATCCCCTCACGCCTTTAACCTCTTCACGCACCCCGACCCCTTTCACCATCCCCTAAACTTCAGTCAAGAAGCCAGGAGTCTCCCTTTGGATGCCTGGTTCGTGGTTTCGTCAAGTCCTCGAGGTCCTGTACGAGATCGTCATATTGCATTGGGGGGAACCAGCGTCCCTTACAGCGGGGTGAGCCGTGAGACCGATACCACGGATTGGGTACCCACCGGGCTCGAAAGAGTCCGGCTAACGTTAGGATCGGGTAAGCCTGCCGGGCGCAAGTCTGGCAGGCTGACTGATCTCAGATTTTTAGTGAGACATGGAATAAATGATGTAATTGACGCCAATTCGAATCCCGAGTGCGGAAAATTTCTCCATGTAATGGGGGTCGTCCGCCCATTCCCACGAATCTCCGATGTCGGAATTGAAACTCGCCGCCACCATTACACGGCCTTTGTCGTCGTAAATACCAAACCACTGCGCCGGACACCCTTCGCACTTCCAAGTCACGCCCGTCTGCATGTACCGAGCCCCCGGCACCTGATATCGGTCGTCCAGATCGTAAATCGTATGGAAAATCGAATCCCGATCGTCCAGTTCCACGATCGGCCGGTCCGGAAACACGCGATGCATCCACTCTTCAAATACTGCGCGATCCTGCGGACCCCAATAATCGTCGGTCATGAAGAACCCTCCGCGCAGTAAATAATCGCGAAGCTTCGCCGCCTGCTCATCGGTCAGCCTTCCCCGCCCCGGCTGCACCGCATAAAGGAACGGATAATTGTAAACGTCGTCCCCGTCGTCCAGATTCACCGGCTGCTCGACGGACCTTATGTGAATCCGCGTCAGCCTTCGAACCGCCGCCGAAAAATGACGATCGGCCCGCGGATAATCCTGCGTCCACATCGTCCCGCCGTGGGTCCAGTCCCCACCCCATCCGCTTCGAAAGCCTCCACGCACTCCCGGCGCCGGAGGATACATCATCCGGGCAAAAACGAACTCCGTTTTTTCGTTCCAGTCCGGAGGCAGCGGAAAATCGTCATACTCCACCCCCGGGTACTGGCGAAACGGCTTCTGAAACGCGAGCAGCGCCCCGCATACGACAAAGAGCACTGCGCTTTTCATATTAGTGACTGCTCATGATCTTCTTGATCCGCGCCCAAGCCTCTTCCCGAGCCTTGGCATTGGCCGGCGTCGGATCCGGTTGCTCGCCCGCGCGCATAAATCCGTGCCCCGCGCCTTCATAAGTCACCGGTTCATAGGATTTCCCCAGCTCCTTCATATTGGCGATTGTATCGGGCACCGTCGCGCCGATCCGCTGGTCATTTCCGGCATAAAATCCAAATACCGGAGCCTTGATCCGGGCCATCGATTCCTTATCCGGAGGAGTGCCGTAAAACACCATCGCCGCCGCGATATCAGGACGATTGGTCGCAAACCGGAACGTCTGGCCGCCGCCATAACAGAATCCCGTGACGAACAATTTCTTCGACGCCGCGGGCAGTTTCAGTCCATAATTGGCCACCGCATTTAAGTCCGCCGTAATCTGATCCGGAGGCAGTTTGCTAATCGCCGGCCCCACCGCGTTCGCCGCGAAATCGGGAGTCCGCCCGCCGTTCGGAGCCATGCCCGACAGCAAATCCGGCGCGATCGCAATGTAGCCCGCCGCCGCGAATTCATCGGTGACATTTTCCACCCAATCGCTCATCCCGAAAATCTCGTGGATCACCACAATGACCGGCGTATTCTTCGAGGATTCCGGATACGCGACGAACGTTTCCACCTTCCGTCCATCGTGCGTCACCGTCACCCACTCGCGATGCCGCGGCGACTTATCGACCTTCGCCCGAGCCCAATCCTGCGCCGAACCCACCGCCGCGCATAAAGCCAAACCCACCAAAATTCTCTTCATGCAATTATTTTAACGCCGCGTGATCCAGTAAATCGCCCCGCCCGCAATCAACATCCCCAGCAGCGGACCCTGCAAACGATCCGGCACCGATAAAACGATCAACAAAATGCCGGCCAGCGCCGCCGTCACCTTCAGCACTCCGGCCGCGACGATCTCCTGCTTCTGCCAGAAAGCCGGCCCCTGCGCCTGCTGCGGACGATCGGCCATCGGCGGAAACAGCATGCGCAGCACCACCAAAAACAGCATACTCATCCCGGAGCCTACCGCCATGATCACCCCCGGCAACAACGGACGCGCCAGATGAACCGCAAACACCGCCGCAAACGCCAGCGCCACCGCCAACACCGGCCGCAGCAGCGATTTCTTGCGTGGATTCGCGTAAGCGTCGGCCAGCATCAACACTACAAGCGCAATCGCGCACGGAATCGCGAGGCGCAGCAACCCTTCCTGTTTGGCAATGATCGGCCGCGAAAGTACCCACGCCGCCGTGAGGTAAGAGACGTAGCAGCAGAACCCTTCCATCAGCAGCACCACCGAATCGGTGGTCCGGCGAATGCGGCTCACAATCACCAGCGGAACCGTGCGCAGCGCGTCGTACAGGAATAATTGAAAATCGTCGTTCCTCTCGCGCAGATCGCCGAGCACTTCCTCCCGGCACGCGGGCGGAATGAAGATCCCGACAAGTTTCTCGATCACGATTTCAGCCAGCCCCGCACGCGTCCGACTTCCTGCCAGACCCGCTTTGCGGTCACCGCCGATTCCCGTAGCGCCCGCTCCCCAAGCGCCTCCAGCCGGTAAAACCGCTTCGCCCGCCCGCCCCTTTCAGGCGTAGGATCCGCCAGCCAGGACGCCAGATAGCCTTTATCCTCCAACCGGTCCAGCGTGACGTAAACAGCGCCCAGCGAAACAGTCTTCGGCTTGGCTAAGTCAGCAACTTTCGAGTGGATCGACACTCCGTAAGCATCGTCCCGAAGCGACAAAATCGCGGTAAGAACCAATTGCTCAAACTGACCGACATTCATTTATCCAACAGTGTAAGGAATATTCGAGTTCTCGTCAACGCTAACCTTTTGGGAAGACCTTGCTCACGTCACGCTTGCCGTGAAGAATACGGACAATTCGCAGCGGCGTTGAGCCTTCGTATATCACCAGGTAAGAATGGACTCTCCAGAAAAGCACTTCGCGCTTCGTCAGATCCTGCCGAAGATGGCCCATGCCGGGATCTTGCGCAAGGCGGCGAAAGGCCCGGTCGAAATCATCTTGCACGCGATCCGCTGCATCCAGACTTCGCTCGGCGATAAAATCCAAAATCCCTTCCAGGTCGCGAAGGGCTCGCCGGGATAATTCAAATCGCTTCACGCGCCCGATTGTCGTCGTTCCGCGCTCCGGGCGCGCAGTTGGCGAAACGCTTCTTCGCCGTCGATGACATCACCGCGCTCGATGTCATCCAGGCCCTCGACGATGAGAGCGTCGATCTCCTGCGCCGTGAACTCCTGTCCCAGGTCGCGAGCCAACAAATAATGATAGACCGCCTTGTTAAGAAACTCGGTGGTGTTGTTCGAACGGCCGCACTTGACCTCATCTTCGATAACTTGCTCAAGTTCAGAGTTCAACGTCACGTTCATATGACCATTCTATCGCTCGATCCGGGTCAGCCTCCATGGCACCGCGTCCGGCTCCAGCAGCCAGGCTTTTCTGTCGTGGAAATAGTCGATTAGCGGAGCATCCTCAGAGGGGCTCATTTCGCGGGCCCAGACGATTTCGGACGCGTCGATATCGGCCCGGTTGTAAACCCATTCTTCGCTCGGCGAATGGTTGGTCGCGTAGCGGACCAGCACCAGGTCGTGCTTTCCGAGCTGGCCGATTACTGCCTGACGCGCGGCGGCGAAAGGCGGATCGGGGACCCCGTAACGCAGGCTCGCGGTCCATTCTACAAACTGGCAGAAAAAGAGCGCTATGCAAAATGCCGCCAAAGCCTTGCCGGCAGGCTTCCACGCATCAAGGCGCACCATAGTCTGCATGAATCTTAAATAAAGCAGGCCGGTGGCGAATGCGGCGTAATGCGGCGTCAGGAAAATCAGAGGGGCCAGCGCCAGCATGGACACTACCAGCAACAGGACAGTCATCCTCTCTTCGGTGCTCTTCAATTGATAAGGCCAGATCAGAGGAGGGATCAAAATTGGCCAAAAACCGAAGAAAAAGTCGTAAATTGCCGACATCTTGCCGAGGAACGCCTCGACAAAATGACTGCGCGCCTCTTGAAATTGCTTGCCAATCTGATTTTCGTAGTAGTCCCGAATCGCCGCGTGGCGATAGATCGGCGGAGGCGGTGTTTTCAGCCACGGCATGGGCGAAAAAACCATGGTGAACGGCGCGACCGGAAAATACTGGCCGTCGTACACCTGATAAGGAAGTTTCAAGGCGTCTCCCGTAACGCGGAAGTTCAAGATTGCGAGCCCCGCGGCGGTCAACGCGAGCACCGCCATCGCAGGCACCGCGATCTTCTTGAAGACAATCCCGAACGGCGTGCGAGTTTTCCATAACCACCACGCCAGAACCGCGCCCGAGGCGGCGCTGAGGATCACGCCTTCATAAGGCCGCGAACAGATCAGGATCGCGATTCCCGCGGCGGCCGTCCAGGCGTGCCGAAACTGGCGGTGCCGTGCGATGCGCGGAATCGCGCCGGTGAGCAAGGCTCCGCCGATGGCCGGAAACGCGCCGCCCCAATAACTGTTCATCCAATAAGTGAAGATGCCGACGCGCATCAGCAGCAGCAAAGCGCCCAGCAGAGCCGCTCCCGGCGAGATCCAGCCTTGGAGCATCCAGCACACGGCCGCGCACATCAGCGCCGCGCTGAGACAGACGGCGACCCACGGCTGCCCAAAAACTTTCTGCCCGAACGCCAGCGCCAGCCCCTGCAACGGCGGATATTTCGACGCGTAGGTGGGCTGCTGAATGACGTGAAAAGTTTCGAAATGCTGCCAAAAAGGATGCGGCGGATTGGTCAGCCGGCCATGCGCAAAAGTATCGGCGGCCAGCAGATAACTGAACTCATCGTGCGCGGTGGGCTTGGGAACCGGCGCCCATGGCAGCATCGCAATGCGAATGACCAGCGTTAGAAAAAAGACGGCCGCGCAGGCCAGCCGGCGGTGCTCCGCGATCCACAGAAACCATTGCGGGACGCGCCAGAAAAAATAGACCAGCACCGCTGCGATTGCGGAGACCGCAAATTCGGGCCGCAGCAGAAGCTGGAACATCCGCTACTTCGCGGACTGGATTTTTACCAGTTTATCGTGCTGCTGCTCAGGAACTTCCTGGCGGATGGTCTGCTTGCCGCGCCAAAAATCGAAGTACGAAACGTAGTGCACGCAGCTTACCGTGCAATACGGCGCGCAGGATTTTTCGGTCAGATACTCGCGGCGAATGTCTTCGACCGTGTATTTTTCCAGAGGCGTGCCGGGATAGCCGCGCTGCTGGGAGCAGTAATGCACCAACCCGTCCTCGCAAATGTACATGTAGCGCGCGCCGGCGCGGCATCGCCAGTTATTGGGCTTGCCTTGGGCGATGGCGTCCTGGAAAAAATTGAGCCGCGCGAAGTGGCGATTTTCCATCGCCTTCATCTCGTGATAAACGGCGCGCTCGCGCTCGCCCAGGGGGCGCAGTTGACCGTCGCCATCGTGAATGATGCCTACGGTCGCCGAAAATCCCAGCTCGATCGCCCGGCGTCCGACAATCAGCGCATCGTTCGGATCGTGAATGCCGCCGCCCACTACAGAGTTGATGTTGACGTGAAACTGGGCATGCTCGGCCAGCATTTGCAGCTTCTTATCCAGCACCTTGAGGCTCTTCTTCGACACCTCGTCCGGTTTCACGTTGTCGATCGAAATCTGCATGTGATCGAGGCCGGCGTCGTTCAGGCGCTTGATCCGGTCCGGCATCAGCAGGTAGCCGTTGGTGATCATTCCGGCAATGACGCCCCGTCGGCGCATGGCGGCAATGATCTCGTCCAGGTCCGGGTGCAGCATCGGCTCGCCACCCGAAAGGGTCAAAATACTGGTGCCCAGATCGGCCAAAAGGTTGATCCGGTGGATCATGACATCCTTCGGCACGGGGGGCGAAAAATCGTCGTATTCGTTGCAGTATGTGCAAGATAGGTTGCAGCGGCGAATGGGAATAATGTGGGCCATGATGGGATGGTCGGTCTTTAACCCTCCCTTGACCACAAGGCGCCTTTCGCGGAGCCACCGGTTCAAACCCTTCGCAGCGCGGCGCAATCTAAAAGACGTGTCTGGCATTCCCTCTTTCTCTCATTAAAACACAGTGGCCTAATCGGCGCGTATCGCCCTGAGAGTATTTCCCCCATCCGCGCACTTATGTCTCGTGGGTACCAACGTACTACTCTTACTCGCATCTATATTAATGCAGCAGCCGGCCGAGAACAATCCGGCCATTCTGCAAATCCGGGTCATCGAAGGGGAAGGCGTCGCCTACCCCTTGGGAGGACGCTCGACACGCGGCGTCACGATCCTGGTTACGGACGAAACGGGCAGACCGATTGAAGGGGCTTCCGTAAGTTTTCGGCTGCCCGACGAGGGCCCGAGCGGGACGTTTTCGAGCGGCTCCCGCATGGAAATCGCCACGACCAAGGCGGATGGAAGAGCGTCGGCCTGGGGGATGCAATGGAATCGCACGGAGGGCTCCTTCGAGATCCGCATCACGGCGGCAAAGGGCCAAGCGAGGGCCGGAACGGTCTGCGCGGTCTACCTTTCCAAAGCGTCAGTGGAGACCGATTCGGCCGCGCCTATGAAGGTGAGTCGCAATCACAAATGGCTATGGATCACGCTGGCGGTGGCGGGCGGGGCGGCAATTGCGGTCACAGTGGCAGCGCTGACCCGCAAACCATCGTTACCGGTTGGTCCCACCGCTACTCCGACCAGCATCGGCGTGCCGACGATCGCGATAGGTCCCCAATGAAAAACTTGATTGGATTTGCGATTTGTACTTGTGCCTGGGCGCAGCAACTCGGGCAGCCGCATTTAGGGAAAATGCTCGACCAGAATGGCGCGGTGCGAACGGTCTACGGAATCGCGGCCAGCGTCTCGGTGGGCGCGGCGGAGACTACTGGAGTGCTGTCCTCGGCGTGCGCGACGTTCTGCCTCGCGAAGACGGAAACGAGCATCGTATCGGCGTCGGGATCGGTAGAGGCGCCGCCGGGGCCTGCTCTGTTTGCATTTGACGGGAATACGGCATTCGTTTGGTTCCCGAGATCGCGGCAGTTTGCGGAGTGGGTGAACAGCTCGCTGCAATGGGTGCCGCAAAATTCCGTCCCTGACGGCGAGGTTCTATCGATCGGCGTGAATGCGGGTGTGGTGCAGTTCGCGGTGCGCAGGCGGAGCGGCATTTGGATCGTCAATCGGGATGGCGGCGTGGCGAGTTCCCTGCCCGGCGCGGTGGGGCCGGTCATGCTGATTCCAGGCGGCGTGGTTTACGCGACGGAAAGTGAGATTGTGATTCGCAGCGTCCATGTTTCACTGGCGAGCGTCACTGCGTTTTCACAAATGTCGGGGAGCTATTTGCAGGTGCGCGCGGGTGGGGTTGATTATTCGCTGCGCATTGATCCGGGACACGAGACGCTATTTCAGTTGCCGGGAGTTTCGCAATGAAGGCGCTGTTGATGATGCTGCTACCGCTGGCGGCGCAGGCGCAGTTGGCGATTTATGCGGTGAATGGGACGACGGAAACCTCGGTCGGCTCGACCTACCAGCTTGGCCAAGTCCCGATCCTCACTACATTTAATGTGCAATTCCAGATCTACAATACCGGGAGCACGGCTGTCTCGGTGGACGTCGCGACTTTGGCCGGCGACGGATTCACGTTCGAATATCCGCCGGTAGTGCCGTGGGTGATTCCTCCCAACTCGACGGCGGCGATGGCGGAGAACATCTGGGTGAGTTTCACGCCGACCTCGGCTGCCAGCTTCAGCGCGAACCTTCAGATCGGTCCCCTGTCGGTGATCCTGTTCGGGTCGGGGGTGAGCGCGCCCACGTTGACGAGCGTCGCGGGATGTTCCGGCACTCCTTTCAATTGGGGCAGTGTGCCGGCGGGCAGCGCGGCGACGTGCACTTTCGCATTGCAGAACCCAAATCCGCAAGCGGTCGCGGTGCCGAGCATCGTGGTCAATGGGCTGGGATTTTCAGGACCTTTAGGGGTGACGGCGCCGCTGACATTGCAGGTGGGCCAGTCGGCGTCATTCTCGGTCACGTTCACGCCGCCGCAGGCGCTTGTTTATTCGGGGACGCTGACGATCGGCACGCAATCCTACGCACTGAGCGGGACAGGCCAGCCTGCGCTGCTGCCAACGCCTTCGTTGCAATTCGATGCGGGACCGTTCGCGAGCGGGCAGCAGCGCGTGTTGACGATGACGATTCCGGGAGGCTCGCCGGTCGCCGCGACGGGTTATGTGAACCTCACATTCACGCCCTCGACGGCAGTAGTGGCGAACGATTCAACGATCGTTTTCGTGGCCGGCAGCGTGCGCACACTTCCGTTCAGCGTCAGCGCGGGCGCGACCACGGTGCTGCTGAACGGCCAGAATTCGGCGACATTTCAAACCGGCACAACCGAGGGAACCATCACGTTCACGGTGACCACGGCAGCCGCTTTGACAGGCGATCCGACGACAACGATCACGATTCCAGGCGCGCCCGTCATCCTCGAATCGGCCACTGCCTCGCTGGAGGTAATTGGGTCTCTCGTCCTGACGATCACGGGCGCGGACAACACATATTCGACCAGCACGATGACGTTCTCCTTTTTCGATACCAGTGGCAAACCGATCGGCGGCGTGGTGAGTGCGAACTTCGCTTCGGCGTTCAAGAGTTATTACGCGACGGTCGACGCGGCGGGTAGCACTTTCGTGGCGCAGATCATTTTTCCGCTGACCGGGAGCGCGGCCAGTATCGGCACGGTAACGGTGACGATGACCAACGCGGCGGGGGTGGCGAACACGGGCTCGCTCACATTTCAGTAATGTTGAAGAATGCTGCCTGTCGCGCTGACGATCGCCGGATCGGATCCCAGCGGAGGCGCGGGTTTACAGGCCGACCTCAAAACATTCCATCGGTTCGGGGTGTATGGCGAAGCGGTGGTCACGCTGATCACGGTGCAAAATACGATGGCCGTGGAACGGGTCGAAACATTGCCGGCGGATCTTGTTTTGGCACAGATTCGGGCGGTTGTGGCCGATATCCCGCCGCGTGCGGCGAAAACAGGGGCGTTGGGAAATGCATCGGTGATGGAAGCGGTAGCGGAGGCGGCGAAGAGTTTCGACTTTCCGCTGGTGGTGGATCCGGTCATGATTTCGAAGCACGGCGCGCGCTTGGGCGATGTATCGTCCTTGATCGCGCGGGCGTATTTACTGACGCCAAATTTGGACGAAGCGTCGGCGTTGGTGGGTTTCAATGTGGACGATCGCGATTCTATGCGGCGGGCGGCGGCAGCGCTGATCGGGATGGGCGCGCGGAACGTGCTCGTCAAAGGCGGCCATTTAACGGGCGACGCGCTGGACCTGTTGTATCTAGAAGGCGGCGACGTGCAGGAATTTTCCGCGGCGCGCATCGAGACTCCGCACACGCACGGCACCGGCTGCACATATTCGGCGGCAATTACGGCGGAATTGGCGAAGGGCACCGGCCTGATGCAAGCAGTCTCGCTAGCGAAGACATTCGTTACCGAGGCGATTCGGAGCAATCCGGGCCTGGGTCGAGGCGCGGGTCCGCTGAATCATTTCGCGTGAAGAAGCAGGGGTATTTGCCGGCCCCTTCTTTATGACGTTCAAGGCGCTCGATCACGCTGTGTTGTGGATGCTGGTGCCGCTGGCGTTCGCGATTCTGGTCAGCGGACTGGACGATTTGGTGATCGATGCGGCGTGGGCGTTTTCCTGGCTGCGCGGGAAATGGAAGCCGGAGGCGCGGATGTTTCCGCCGGGGCCGCGGCAGTTGGAATCGGCCCCGCAGAGGGCGATCGCGATTCTGGTGCCGCTGTGGCATGAGCATGACGTGATCGCGCGGATGCTGGAGCATAATCTGGCTTCGATTCGCTATGCGGGTTATCACTTTTTTGTCGGCGCGTATCCGAATGACGAATCGACGCAGGATGCGGTGCGATCGATGGCTGATCGGTTTCCGAACATCCACCTGGCGCTTTGTCCGCACGACGGGCCGACCTCGAAAGCGGATTGCCTCAACTGGGTGTACCAGCGGCTGATCCTGCATGAGGAGCAGACAGGCGAGCGTTTCGAGATCATCGTCACGCACGATGCCGAGGATCTGATTCATCCCGAGGAATTGCGCTGGATCAATTATTACGCGGCTCGCTTCGACTTCATCCAGACGCCGGTGCTGGCGCTACGCACGCCATTTTTCGCGCTGACGCACGGTGTGTATTGCGACGAATTTGTCGAGTATCATACGCGCGATATGGCGGTGCGGCCGTTGCTGGGCGGGTTTGTGCCAAGTTCCGGAGTGGGCACCGGGTACCGGCGGGACGCGCTCGAAAAGCTGGCTCGATCGGCGGACAATAAAATTTTTGAGCCGGAGGCGCTCACCGAGGATTACGAAAACGGACTGCGTTTATTCAGACTGGGATGTTCTCAGACATTCGTTCCGCTGGTGCATCCCTACGGCACGAAAGAGTTCGTAGCGACGCGGGAGTTTTTCCCGCAAAACTGGTCCGCGGCGATGCGGCAGAGGACCCGGTGGGTGATGGGAATCGCGCTCCAAACGTGGGAACGGCATGGCTGGAAAGGCAAACCCGGCGAAGTTTATTGGCTGTGGAGGGATCGCAAAGGATTACTAGCGAATCCACTGAGTTTGCTGGCGAATCTGGTTTTCGTCTACGGCCTGGCGACGGAGATTTGGCAACGAACATCGGCGCTCTCGGTGGAATTGTGCTGGGCGACGCTTTCCATCCAATGCATCAGAATCGCAGTGCGCATGGCGTGTGTGTCGCGTGTGTATGGTGTGCTTTTCGCACTCGGCGTGCCGGTGCGCGCGGTCTATGCGAACGCGCTGAACGCGACGGCGACATTCAATGCCCTGGGACGCTACGCCGTCGCGCGGGCGCGAAAACGGCCGTTAAAGTGGCTGAAAACCGATCATGCGTATCCGAATCGCGCGGCGTTGCTGGCGCATAAACGGAAGCTGGGCGAGATTCTGGTGGGCTCGGGCTACCTTACAGCTCCGGCGCTGAAAGCCGCGTTGGCGGCGCAACCGGCGGGAATCATGTTGGGCCAGCACCTGGTACGAAGCGGGCAACTGACCGAAGATTCGTTATACGAAGCGCTCGGTTTCCAGCAGGGACTGCCGATCGGTCAGATCGAGGTTCAAAATGTATCGAAGCCGGTGGCGCACGCGCTGCCGGAACACGTGGTCCGCGAATGGGGCGTGCTGCCGTTCCGCGTTAGCGATGGCAGCATGTTTGTCGCGAGTGCGAAGCTGCCCACGCCGGAGATGAATGCGTCGCTGCGGTCTTTCACCGCGCTCGAAATTCGATTTCATCTGGTGACGCCGACGAAATTTGAAATTCTGACAGCGGCTCTGTTGTAACTTAGAGAGCATGACGGAATTGCTCGCGGCCGCGCTCGACGCGCGTCAACATGCACACGCGCCGTATTCGCATTTTCTAGTCGGCGCGGCGCTCGAAGATTCGACGGGACGGGTTCACACCGGCTGCAACATCGAAAACGCGACCTACGGATTAACGGTGTGCGCGGAGCGCGTCGCGGTGTTTAAAGCGATGAGCGAAGGCGTGCGCGAATTCCGGCGCATCGCCGTGGCGGCGGATACCGAAACGCTGACGCCCCCTTGCGGCGCGTGCCGGCAGATTCTTTGGGAATTTTGCGGGGATATTGAAATCACGCTGGTAAATCCGCGCGGCAAGAGCGAAACGCTGCGCATGAAAGATCTGTTTCCGAGGGCGTTTGATGCGTCTTTTCTATAGTTTTTTATTGTTGGCGTGGACCGCGCAGGCTGCGGCGGTGGATTCGATTTGGACGGCTCGCTACGTCGTCACGATGGACGCGCAACACCGGATCATCGAAAATGGCGCGATCGCGGTGACCGGCGACCATATCGTGGCGGTGGGCACGCGCGCTGCGATCGACCGGGATTATCAGGCAAAGCAGCGCGTCGACACTTCGAACGCGATTCTCGCGCCGGGGTTGATCAACACGCATACGCACGCGGCGATGTCGTTATTCCGCGGCATCGCGGACGATATGAACCTCCAGGATTGGCTGGAGAAATTTATTTTTCCGGCCGAGGCACGCAATGTCGACCGCGAATTCGTGCGCTGGGGCACGCGCCTGGCGGCGATCGAGATGGCCCTTTCGGGGACGACGACGTACACCGACATGTATTATTTCGAAGAGACGGTTGCGGAGGCCACGAAAGAAGTCGGTTTGCGCGGGGTGCTGGGCCAGACGGTGATTGGCTTCCCCGCGCCGGATTACAAGACTCCGGGCGAGACGCTGGCGGGGACGGAGAGATTTTTCAAGACGTTTGCCAACGATCCGTTGATTGTACCGGCGGTCGCGCCGCATGCGATTTACACGGTGCCGGACGATGTGTTGAAATCCTGCCGCGCGTTGGCCAATCGGTACCAGAAGCCGCTGGTGATTCATGTTTCGGAGACGAAGCATGAGAACGAGGAAGCGCTCGCCAAGCGCGGAAAAACTCCGGTGGGCGCTCTGGAATCGATGGGCGTGCTGGACGGTTGGACGGTGGCCGCGCACGGCGTCTGGCTGGACGATGCGGATATGAAAATTCTGAAGGCCCGCGGCACCGGCCTGGCGCATTGTCCTTCGAGCAACATGATGCTGGCCAGTGGAATCGCGCCGGTGGTGAAGATTTTATCGCTGGGGATTGCGATGGGGCTGGGCACCGACGGCGTAGCGGGCTCGAATAACGATCACGACATGATGGAAGAAATGGATCTGGCGGCGAAATTGCAAAAAGTGGCGAACTTCGATCCAACGGCGCTGACCGCGGAAACCGCATTTGCCATGGCGACCATCATCGGCGCGCGCGCGCTGCATCTCGATTCGATGATCGGGTCGATTGAGAGCGGCAAGCGCGCCGACCTGATCTCGATTCGACTGGATCAGCCGCACGCGGTGCCGATTTACAACGTATATTCGCAGTTGGTGTATGCCTTGAAAGCGTCCGATGTGGCCGATGTGATGGTGAATGGACGGGCGATTGTGCGCGATAAAAAGATATTGACGATCGATCCGGCGCCCGTGATGGCGAAGGCGAAGGAGTATCAGGAGCGGGTGAAGAAGTCGCTGGCGCGTTAGCATCTTGTGCTGCTTTGCCTGCTTTGGCAGGCTTTCGACAAACAAAAGCCGCCTGAAACGCGGCTGCCGCCAAAATTGGCCGCCCCACCCGCGTTAGCCCCAGCCGCCACCGCCCGGGCTTTCGATGCGCAGCGCTTCGCCGGCTTTGATATCGAAACGGGTTTTTGCTTTTAGAGGAATTGCACGGCCGGCGCGCAGCAGCGTATTTTTGCCGGGCTTGCCTGGGGAGCCACCGGCGAGGCCGTAGGGCCCGCGCTCGCGGCGATCGGAGAGGATGGTCACTTCGGCGTCGGCGAGGAAAAGGAATTCGCGCACGATGGCGTCGCCGCCGCGATGTTTGCCCGCGCCTCCGGAGCCTTTGCGAATGCGGTAGCTTTCGATGCGCAGCGGATATTGATGCTCGAACGCTTCGACCGGCGTGTTCCAACTGTTGGTCATGTGGGTGTGCGTGGCGCTGTATCCATCGCCGCGCGGTGATGCGCCCATGCCTCCAGCGATGGTTTCGTAATAAGCGAACGGTTTGCCGTTCACGTCGCCGCCGAAGCTGAGATTATTCATGGTGCCGGAACTGGCCGCGGGAATTCGATCGGGCGCAGCCTTTGCCATCGCGCCGAGCACGGTATCGGTGATGCGCTGCGAAGTCTCGACATTGCCCGCGGCCATCGCCGATGGGGCGCGCGCGGCGACCACCGACCCTTCGGGCGCGATCACGCGAATGGGGCGCAGGATGCCGGCGGTGTAAGGAATTTCTTCGACGACCAGGCAGCGGAACACATACATCGTGGCCGCGAGAGCGACGGCGTAGTTCGCATTCACGGGGCCGGCCGCCTGCGGATCGGAGCCGGTAAAATCGACGGTGGCGGAATCCCCGTCGATGGTAATCGCGACGCGAATCCAGACCGGATGCGCGCTGATGCCATCGTTATCGAGGCAGTCTTCAAAACGATAAATGCCCGAGGGGAGCTTTGCGATCGCGGCGCGCATCATGCGCTCACTGTAATCCTGAAGCGCCCGCATGTTCGATGCGACGCGCGGCGCGCCGTACTTTGAAATCAGCTCATGCAGGCGAACTTCGCCGCGGCGGATCGACATGAACTGCGCGCGCAGATCGCCTTCGCGCTCCTCCGGCGTGCGCACGTTGGAAAGAATCATGGCCAGGAGTTCACGGTCGAGGACGCCCGCGCGCTGGATCAAAATCGGTGGCAGACGCAGGCCTTCCTGATAAATTTCGCGAGCCAAAGGCATGGAGCCGGGGCTCATTCCGCCGACGTCGGCATGATGGGCGCGGTTGGCGAGATAAAACGCGGGACGTTTAGAATGTTTGATAAAAACCGGCGCCACCGCGGTGATATCCGGAAGATGCGTGCCTCCGCGAAACGGGTCGTTGACCAGAGCGATGTCGCCGGGACCGAGCTCGAATGTGTCCATCACGGCGCGAACGGATAGCGGCATCGCACCCAAATGAACAGGCATATGATCGCCCATGGCGACGGTCTCGCCGTGCGCATCGTAGACGGCGCAGGAGTAATCGCGGCGCTCCTTAATATTCGCCGAATAGGAGGTCTTTCGTAGAACGACGCCCATCTCCTCGGCGATCGACACCATGAGGTGACGGAACAGCTCCAGCTCGATTGCGTTCATTTGCAGTCTCCAATGTGAATGAGGAAGCGCGCGACGGATTGCTTCTTTCCGCTGGCAATATGTTCGATCAAATAGGTGCTGGATCCGGGCGCGGCGGATACGCTCCAAACGGCGTTGGCGCGGGCGGTTTTGAGATGCAGCGGCTTGGTGCTTTTCTGTTTCAGGTCCCAACTTTCGCCGCCGGTCATAGTGGAATGCAGTTCCTGGTTGATGGCCTTGCCCACCGAATCGTCAAAGATCAACTCACCGCTGGTTGGCGAATCGAACCAGAACTGCGCGATGGAGCCGAAGCGCGTTTCTTCGAAAAGGGGCCGCTGGCGCCACGATTTTCCACCGTCGATGGTGAGCAGGAAGAAGGGATCCTTGGGCAAAGGCTCCAGTTGCTGGCCGCTGAGCCAGCCGTGATCGCCGATGAACTGGAACTGTTCAAACGCAGTGGAGCGCAACCGCGGAATGGATTCGCTCCAACTCGCGCCGCCATCGTCGGTCGAGAGCAGAACGCCGTAGAGAGTGGTGGTCGCGGTGTGAATATCGCCGGCGACGAACAGAACCGAGCCGAAGGATTCGACCGCCGATACTTCAAAAAAAATCGGACAAGGCCGGTCTTCAGAGCAGGTGAGGCCGAAGCTTTCGATATCCTCCACCGGACAGGAATAATCTACGTGCACCGGTGGTTGGGCCAGCAGCGGGAGCAGGCAGAGCAACAGGAGGCAGGGCTTCACGAAATACTCACTGTACAATAACAGTAAGGTCTGCCGCGAACGCACAGACGCACGGTCCTGATTGACTTCATGTAACAGGTCACCTATCGAACTTCGGAGGTGAGCTGATGGACATCAAAAAGGGAACTTTTGTTTGCGTGAGCGTGACGGAGGAATGGCATCGCGGAGCGGACAGATTTTTGCGTCAGCGCGGATCTTCCAATCCTGACTCCGAACGTTTTTTAGTGGTCGCTGCTTTTGACAGCCTCGACGATCGCGGACTGTGGGTGACGTACCGGGAACACGACGCAAGCCCGCTGTTCACTCTTTTTATTCAGTGGCGCCACATCATCACCATCGCCTTGGCGGACGACCTGGAAGATGTTCGCAACGACTCGACAAAGTTCGGCTTCAAGCCCAGCCCGGAGAAGGCCGGAGAGCCGTTCCTGGGCGGCGCGACTGACGTTTCCATCGGCGGTGAAGCGGTTAAAGGGAAGTGAACGGACGTGGTTGTACAATAGAATCAAATGCCCGGGCCGCCCATTCCCGCGTCGTTTGAAGGTCTCGGCCGGCGTCCGTTTTCGTTCTATCCGCCCATTGTGAACGTCGAACACAACGAGTGGATCCTGCGCCGCGCGGACTGGACCGAGTTTCAAGTGATCAACACCAAGACCAAGGCCGAGCTATCGGTGCCGCGCAGGTTCGTGGGCGAAGGCGCGCTGGTGGAAGAACCGGTGATGATCGTGGGTCTGGTGAAAGAGCTTGAATATCGAGAAGGACTGGTCCTGCCGCATGTGCGTCGCGTGATCGAGATGCCGCGCGCGGTGAACGCGACCGCTCCTGCACGGGCTCCTGGATTCAATCCGCGAATTGCACCCGTGGTGGGCATTCGCATCGAGGCGAAACCGGGCTCGCGGGTGTTGCGCCTGCTGGTGGCGATGGTGGCGGCGGTGGTCTTGGTGTGCGTGGTGGTGGTGATTTTCTTCCAGTCCGTCGCGGTTCCACACCGGCATTCGGTTACCAAGAAGCGGTGAAGGCGAAACATGTAGGCGTGCTGGCGGGCGCGTTCAATCCGGTGACGCGAGCGCACATGGCATTGGCCGAAGCTGCGCTGAATGTCGTTGATGAAGTAATTTGCGTGGTCCCACGCGTTTATCCTCACAAACATTTTCATGGTGCCGCGTTGGAGGAGCGGGTGGAGATGCTGCGGCTCGCCAGTCCGCTGTATAAAGTCCAGGTCACCGAGGGCGGCCTGTTCATCGATATCACGCGCGAATTGCGGCGGCCGGATCACGAGATTTCCTTTATTTGCGGTCGCGATGCGGCGGAGCGAATCATTCATTGGGATTACGGCGAGACCGGAGCGATTGAGAAAATGTTGGAAGAATTTTCGCTGTTGGTGGCGGAGCGCGGAGGGATGTATCAGGCTCCTGCGCATCTGCGGCATCGCGTGCACCATATGGAGCTGGGAGCAGATTTCAGCGAGGTGTCTTCAACCGAAGTACGGCGCCGAATTGGCGCAGGTGAGCCTTGGGAACACTTGATCCCGCCGTCGATTGCGGATCACGTAAGGCGAATCTACGCGGCTTGAGCGGCGACGTCGCGTTCACCCTGCGCGACATTCACTTTGAGCAGGATCAGCAATCCGGCAACGAAGAAAAAGACCAGCGAAAGAAGCGCCAGACGAAAGCTTTTCGTGAACTGGAGCACAATGCCAAATACGATCGGACAGATCCAACTGGTGCCTTTGTCGGTGACTTCGTAGACACTGTAATACTGCGCTTCCTGGCCCTTCGGAACAAGCTGCGCGAATAGCGATCGGCTCAGCGCCTGGCTGCCGCCGAGCACCAGCGCGACCACCGCGGCCATCAGGAAAAACGCGACCGTCGTTTTCACCCACAGGATGTATACGATGACGCCGATCCAGATAATAAGGCTGACGACGACTGCGCGTTTGGCACTGGTCTTCGATGCGACCCAATTGAATCCGAGAGCGCCGAAGAACGCGACGAATTGCACCATCAGAATGGTGAGCGTCAATTGCGCCTGCGGAATTTTCAACTCGTCGCTGCCGAACTGGGAAGAGAGCGCGATCACGGTCTGAATCGCATCGTTGTAAAGCAGATAGGCGATCAAAAAAATGGCGGTCTGCGGATACCGGCCCACTTCCTTAAGCGTTTGCGCCAGTTGCCGGACCACTGTGGCAACGGCGTTTTGTCCGCGGCTAAGCGGATGCGCCGGGCCGCGATTATGCAATGCGAGCAAAGTGGGAATCGTGAACACAGCCCACCACACTCCGGCCGAGCAGAGGCTGATGCGCACAGCCAGCCCTTCGGTGATGCCGATTTTTTTCGCGCTCAGAAAGAGAGCTAGATTCAGCGCCAGCAGCACGCCGCCGCCGATATATCCGTACGCGTAGCCTTTGGAAGAAACAGTGTCGCGGTCGGCGGGCGGTGCGATTTCCGGGAGAAACGAATTATAAATCACCTCCGCCGCGCCGAATGCGACGTTGGCGATAAGGAACAACAATCCGCCCAACAAATAGTCGGAGCCTTCCAGGAAAAACATCGCGATGGTGGCCATCGCGCCGAGATATGCGGTCGCGCCGAGAACCTGCTTCTTGCGGCGGCCGTAATCCGCCACAGCGCCCACCATCGGCAGAAAAACGACTTGCAAAATCACCGACACGCTGACCGCGTAACTCCAGAAACTGCGAGCGTAAATCGGCAAGCCGAGAGGGTGCACGTAGCCGCTTGGATCCGCCGCGTTGGTGGCCAGCGCGGTTAGATACGGGCCCAGGAACAGCGTGATCACGGTGGTGTAGAACGCCGAGTTGGCGAAATCATACATGCACCAGCCGATCTGCTCGCGCTTGCTGTAATCGTTCACTTCTTAGCCGCCTCCGCCGCCATCGCCTGCAATTTCACGTAATCTTTTTTTCCATTTCCCAGCAGCGGAAGCTTGTCGAGATGAATCACGCGGCGCGGGATCGCGAACTCTGGCAAGCCGTTGTCGTGCGCGGCCGCCAGCAATTTTTCGCGTTTCAGATCAGGATCGTCAGTGAACAGGACGATCGATTCTCCGCGCGCCTCTTCCTTCACCGTGGCCGATGCGTGCAGCCGTTTCGGCGATGCGGCGGCGGCGATGCGCTCCACCACTTCCAGCGAAACCATTTCTCCCGCGACCTTCGCGAATCGCTTCAAACGCCCCTGAATCGTGATGTGGCGGCGCGCATTCATGGTGACGATGTCCCCGGTGTCGTACCATCCTTCGCCGAATTGAGATTTCGGCGGCTGCAAAACGCCGGGCGCGTTCGTCAGAAAATATCCCATCATCAGGTTGGGTCCGCGCACGTGCAGACCCCCTCCGGCATCGATTCCTTCGACCGGCGCGAGCTTGCATTCGATGCCGGGCAGAGGCTCGCCGACCGATCCTGGCTCGTACGACATGGGCGTATTCACCGAAATAATCGGCGAGCATTCGGTGGCGCCGTAGCCTTCCAGAATCCTGATGCCGAATTTTTCAGCGTAAGTCTGGCGCACCGCTTCGCTCAGTTTTTCCGCGCCAGAAACGACGTAGCGAGTCTTATAAAAATCGTAAGGATGCGCGAAGCGAGCATAATTGCCCAGAAAAGTGCTAGTGGCGAACAGAACCGTACAATCGCGGTCGTATGCAATTTCCGGAATCACGCGATAATGCAGCGGCGAAGGATATAGGAAAATGCGCGCACCGCTGACCAGCGGCAGGATCAATCCAGCGACAAGCCCGAAGGAGTGAAACAGCGGCAGCGCGTTCAAAAATTTGTCGCGATGGGAGATTTCAATCACCGCGCGAGATTGATTGCAGTTCGCCAAAAGAGCCGCATGGCTGAGCGCGACTCCTTTCGGCTTGCCCTCCGATCCGGACGTGAACAACACCACCGCCATATCCTGCGGACGTGTCTTTTTCATCGCGGCCATGGGAAACCGTAGGGCAAATAAAATCAGCCACAACTTGTCGAGCGTGCCAAATTGTGAGCGCACATCTTCCAGATACATCACCCGCGCGGCGCTAAAATTCTCCATCATCGCGGTGAGCTTTGCCTTCTCAATGAACGCGCGCGACGCGAAAATTGTTTTGATCTCGGCGATGCGGCAGGCGTTCTCGAGTCCTTCCCGGCCCGACGTGTAATTAAGCATCGCGGGCACACGCCGATTCGCCATCATGCCGATAATCATCGCCGCGGTGGGGGTCGCGGTCGGCATCAGCACGCCCACGCGTTCGCCCTCGCTCGTCCACTTTGCGGTGAGCCGGCCGAGTGCAAGCGTCATCTTCAACAGGTCGCCCAGCGTTTCTTCTTTTCCGCGAATATCCGCGATAAATGGGCGCTTTTTACCAAATAGGTTCACCGTCGAGAGCAGGGCCTCGGGAATCGTAGTCTCCTGGCGCGAATCGAATTCGGCCAGTTGCATGATGCGCCGAAGCTCCTCGCTCGCAAGCCTTCGCCGATCGCGCGCACGCGGCGCATCCGGCATCGGAAGCGGCAGCGGAGCGTGCATGGTCAGCGTGATTTTAGGGAACCAACGCCGCGGAAAATCGGACGGCATGCGGCCGAAATGCGAACGCATCGGACCCTCGATATGAATCGGCAGCACCTGCGCCCCGGACTTCGCCGCCGCAAACGCCGGTCCGTCGTAAATCTTCATGCGGCTGCCCGTGACGGTGATGCGGCCCTCGGGAAAAATGACGACGGGCGCACCGGATTCCAGCAGCGCGATCACCGTCTTCATCGCCAGCGGACTGGTGGAATCGATGACCAGGTAATCGATGAAGGAGAGCAGAATCTTGAAATGCCATTTCGCCGCGATCTGCGAATGCACCAGGTATGTGGGCGCAAAAGGAAGAAACGCGCCGAGCAGTAATCCGTCGATGAACGACTGATGATTGGCGACGATCAAAGTCTTGCCGGCAGGCTTCGCATAGCCGCGCAGCTCAGCGCGAAATAACAGACGGAGGATGAATCGAATGATGACGCGGGCAACAGGGATCATAAAGTGAGCGGTGCCGGATCATTGTATCCCACCCGCTGACCTTTACATTTTTTCAAGTTGATCCAGCAGCTGCACCATGCGCGGCGCGGCGGCGCGTTTTCCGCCGAATCGAAACTCGACGTAAGCGGAAGTCAGGTCCTCCACCAGCGGCGATAATTCCGTCGGCGGCATCACGCGCGCGAATTCGGTGGGCGTCAGCCACGGCGGTTTCTGGATGCCGCGCCGCTCCAGCAACCCCAGCATCCGTTGATAAAGCAGCGTCGCGTCAGACGCCTCGCCTTCGCCGCGTTTCAACCGGCGCACCCGCATCGCCCCGCGCCACCATCGCAATCCCGCTGGCCCGAACAGTACGCCGGCAATCGCGATCAACATCGCCACGGCTGCGGAAGGCGCGTATCCATTGCTCCATTGCGCAGTCGACCGGCCCGCATCCGTCAGCCAACCCACGCTCTTTTCGATCCAGTGAAGCTTCGCACCGCGGCCGGATTGCTGCACGCGGGAGGCGAGCCTGATCTGTCGGTCCAGATCGTAACTCAGAATCCAGTCCTGCCAGAACTGCTCCGCTGCGTCGAAGAACAAGCTGACGCGGGTCATGAACGCGCTCTCAGACGCGTTGGGATCGGGCGGCGTCGGATCGTAGGTCATCCATCCGCGGCCAGGAATCCACGCCTCCACCCAACTGTGCGCGTCGGAGGCGCGCACCACCTGCCAGCCGGTCAGCGGATTAAAAACGCCGCTCGCGAATCCCGTCACCACCCGCGACGGAATGCCTACCGTGCGCAGCATCACCGCCATCGCGGACGCAAAATACTCGCAGTGCCCTTTGCGCCGTTCGAACAAAAAGTTCGCCAGCGGATCCGGCACCGTGGCCGGAAGCAAATGAAGCGTGTAGCCGTAATTCGCGCGCAGATATTTTGCGATGGCCTGCGCCTTGGCATCGTCGCCGTTGACTCCGCCGCTCGCACCCTCCACCACTTCGCGCGCCAGCCGGAAAATACGCACGTCCAGCTTATCCGGCAATAGCAGCAGCCGGTCCCGCTCCACCGCCAGCAGAGGCTGTAGCGGGATGCGCGGCGTGGACCATTCTTCTTCAATCACGCTCGTCGCAATATATTTCAGTCCACTGGTCGGGATGGAAACGCGCAGCGACCCGCCGGGAGTGTAATGCAAAGAAGGCGCGTTGATGCCGATCAATTGAACCACGCCCGCGTAGAACAGCGTGTCGAACGTCATCTCACTTAATTGCACTTGATAGCCCACCCACTGTCCGCGCCGCGGAGGACGTTCCGGCTTCAGCGTCACCTGGTGCTTGTCGGGCGGGATGCGGATGTCTTCGCCCCCTCCCGGCGGATTGAACCAGCGCTTGCCATCGAACTCAGTAAGCGAGTTCCCGCGCCACCGGACATCGAGCAGTCCCCCGCTTCGATCGTCGTCTCGAGTCTCCAGCTTGCGCACGTGCATCACCGCAACGCTGCTCTGCTTGATCTCGCCGATCTGCCCCAGCATCACTTCGTTGGAGAAACCCGGCAGATGATAGCGCTGCGGCACGAACCGTTCGAGCGCCGCGCGCGCCGTTCGCGGCAGAACAAAGAACAGCACCGCCGTCATGGTGAGAATTCCGCCGAAAAGAAAAAACGCCAGCACGCCCAGGCGGCGCGGAAACGTCCGCAGGCCGCTGCGCACGATGCTTCTCTGTTTTTGCGTCGATACGCGCACCTCGCCGCTTGTGAATGATGCGATCGCAAACAGCATGAACAGCGCCAGGAACGCGAAGAAACTCAGGCTGGTCGATAGGATCGCCGCCGCCAGAAGCTCCAGCGCGGCCAGCAATTTTAAATAGGTGAAATCGCGCGTCGATCTCGCCGTCAGCACTTTGCACACCAGCAGAAAAAATATGAAATGCACTGTCGCAGGCAGGAACGCTCCGGAAAGATAGAAATAATCGAGCGGATAGAACGCCACGAAACTCAGCGCCAGCGCATCCGCCAACCGGCCCGGAATCTGCACCGAAATCACGCCCGCCGCCATCAGCGCGCGCACGGACAAAGCGGCCAGCGTGGCCACCGCGGTGGGCCAATCCAGATAGCCCGACGTGGCCACTGCGAAGTATCCGGACGCCAGCATGCCCAGCAATGAGAATTCGAAAAACCGTGCGACCGTTTTCGGCGGCGCCGATGGAGCAGGCTGTCCCATACGCTTATGCTACATCTAATAGGTGATCCTTTCGCTGTACCATGACCGGCCGGAGTCGGAATCCTCGTTCGCGCGCTTCGCCGAAGCGTCCGTTCTGAAGAGCCTGAAAGCGCTCGACTCCAGGGCCCGGCGCAAGGGTTTGGACACGCTCGATCCGGCGCGCGGTGCGCTGATTCCAATCGGCATGGAGATCGAAAACGGACGCGTCACCAAGAACGGCTATGGCGTTTTCGACCTCGCCTGGCAGGCCGAAGATCATCCCGAATGGCCGGCGAAGATCGAGCGCGAGCTGGAGGAAATTCGACAGGGGATTCGTGCGGCGCATAAAACGCCCATAAAATTCCTGATCTGGGTTGGCATGGGTGGGTCCTCTGAAGACAAGGCGATGTATCAGGCAGTGGGATTGCTGCGGCGCGGACCGCGCGTTTATATTCTCGATTCCACCGATCCCGTGAAGCTCGATTCCATCGTCGCCGACATGAAAAAGCGCAGCGGACTCAGCGACGCGGATCTGCTGCGCCGCACCTTGGTGGTCGGCATGGCGATGGGCATGACGTCGTATGAGCCGGTGGTGAATTTGGAGAAACTGGCCGCGCTCTACGATGCCGCGGGAGTCGATTCGCGGCCTAATTTTTATTACATGACGCTCCCCGGCTCCCTGCTGGATCAGTTTGCCGTCAAGCGCGGATACCGCCGGGTGCCGCTTCAACTGGACGACGGAAATTCCACCGCCGGGCGCCACAGCGCGCCCCTGAATCGAGGCAGCCTCTATCCTCTGCGCCTTGCAGGCGTGGATCTGGAGGCATGGATCGAAGGAACATTTTTGTCGGAGCATGAGATTGAGACCGCTTGGCGGCTCGCATCTTTTCTTCATGTGCAAGGTCTCGAAAACCGCGATAAAGTAACGCTGATCCTGCCGCGCGCCTGGGCCGGAGCCGGAATTTGGACCAAGCAGGATTTCGAAGAAAGCCTCGGCAAGTCTGCCGAGTACGGATTGAAGATCGTGATCGGGGAGCGGGTGCGGCTGACGAATTATCGTGCCCCGAAGGATCCTAAACAGGATCGTGTGTTCTGGTGCGTGCAGATCAAAGGCGCGCCGGACGGTTGCGCGGAAAAGCTTGCGTTGCTGCGGCGCGCGGGGTATCCGGCGGCGTCAGTCACCGTGCCCAAGGACACCACTCTTTCGCGCTACATGCAATTCGTTCATTATGTGGTGTTCGGATTAGCGTGGTTGCGCAAGATCAATTTCGTGACGCAGCCGAACGTCGAGTTATATAAGTCGATCACCAACAAACTATTCGCGGAGTCTGAGCGAGTGGGCGGGATCGCGAAAACAAAGCCCTGGCGCCAGACCGAGGAGACACCGCGCAAGTCCGTGTGGCGGGGCCGCGTGACGTTGCGTTGGGATCGATTGCCGGAAAATATTGAACCGCAGACATCAACTGCGCCGGCACTCTATGCGGCGCTGCTGACCCATTTCATCGCCGACGGCCAAGCCACCTATGGCGAGCTGACATTTTTCGGCGACACTCGCTATTCCGTTGCGGGCCGCGCCGTGCGCGCAGTGCTCGACCGCGCCGCGGAACGGCTGTTTCACGCGCGCCTGAAAATGCCCGCCGATGTATATGAAGGTCCCGCGATGAATCATTCGTATCACGAAATGATCATCGGGCATGGAGGATGTTTTTCAACCATCGTCATCGCCGACAATACGGAGCAGGCCGATTATCATCGGGCCCAATATTTAGCCACCCAAATGGCGCTGACGGAGCGCGGACGGGCAGTCGTTTCCATCACTCTGCGCGATCTTGAAGACAGTTCGCTGCGCGCGCTCGATGAATTTTTTCGACAGGCCGCGACGCTTCTTCGTCCGCCCAAATAAGATGGCACGCTTCCGCCCCGCATCTTCGAAAAACCGCGCGCAAACGAAGAACCTCCGGAAGACCGCGCGCGGCCTGGTCCCATGTCTGGTCATCTTGATTGGCGGGATGGCGGTGATCTTCTTTCTGTTTTATGAGCTACTAAATTCTGGGAAATAAATGAGAATCGATAAAAGAGACGCCGCCCAAATGCGGCCGGTCACGGTGACCACAGACTATCTATTGACGGCCGAAGGATCGGTGCTGATCGAGGTCGGAAACACGCGCGTGCTGTGCGCGGCTTCGATTGAAGATAGCGTTCCCGGCTTCCTCCGCGGATCGGGCAAAGGCTGGGTCACGGCCGAGTATTCGATGCTGCCGCGCGCCACCGCGACTCGCACCACCCGCGAAGTATCTAAGGGCCGCGCCTCCGGAAGGACCATGGAAATTCAGCGCCTGATCGGCCGCTCCTTGCGATCCGTAGTCGATATGGAGGTGCTGGGCGAACGTAGCGTCATCCTCGATTGCGACGTGCTGCAAGCCGACGGGGGCACCCGCACCGCGGCCATCACCGGAGCTTACATCGCCATGTCGATGGCTCTGCGGCAACTGGTGAAATTCGGGAGCCTTAAGAAATCGCCCATTAAAGATTGCGTCGCGGCCACCAGCGTCGGCATGGTGAACGGCGAAGCGATGCTCGATCTCTGCTATCAGGAGGATTCGCGCGCCGAGGTTGATATGAACGTCGTGATGACGGGCGCCGGCCAATTCGTCGAATTGCAGGCCACGGCGGAAAAGACCGCGTTCGACGACTCCCATCTGGCCTCCCTGCTGCTACTGGCGCGCAAAGGAATCGGCGAGCTGATCGAGGTGCAAAGGAACTTCGAGACCGCGTGAAAATTCATTGCGCCACGTCGAACCAGGGAAAATTGCGCGAGTTCCAATCCGCCGCGCCGGATTTTGAGATTGTGCCCCTTTCGCTCCCCGCGCCGGAGGAGACAGGTCGGACCTTCGAAGACAATGCGCTGCTAAAAGCCCGCTATTACGGCGCGCACGTCGATGGCTACTTATTCGTCGACGACTCCGGAATTGAAGTGGACGCGCTCGGCGGCCGCCCCGGCGTGGATTCCGCGCACTTCGATAACGCCTGGCTGCTGGAACAAATGCGCGGAATAGAAAATCGCTCTGCGCGATTCGTCTGCGTCATCGCACTCATGCGCAGTGGCGAATTCGTAAAACAATTTCGAGGAGTCGTCGAAGGCCGCGTGACGCTCGAAGAGCGCGGCTCGAACGGATTCGGTTACGATCCGTTGTTTTATTACCAGCCCTTCGGCTGCACCTTCGGCGAAGCGGACCCCCCTGCGAAAATGCGCGTCAGCCACCGGGCGCAGGCGCTCCATCAGATGTTTACTTTTTTACGTAGCGCTTCCATTTGAGGAAGCCGATCTGCGTTTTCGCGTCGAGGATCTTCCCTGATTCGATCGCTTTATCGAGTTCATGCGCCGTGAACCAGCGTGTCTCGATACGCTCGTCTTCCATCGGTTTTTTCTCGCCCTCGGTTAATTTAGTGGCAAGATAAATTGTCATTTTCTCCGCCAGAAATCCAGGACTGGCGTAAAAGACAGCTAATTTTTGCCATTTCTTTGCCCGATAACCGGTTTCTTCGATTAATTCGCGGCGGGCCGCCTGTAAAGGAGTTTCACCCGGGTCGAGACGCCCGGCGGGCAGTTCCCAAAGATACTGCTGCGCCGGCAAACGATACTGTCGAACCAATAAGATACGGTTTTTCTTATCCACCGGCATCATCACCGCGGATCCGCCGTGATGAACGATGGCGCGCTTGATTTCAAAGCCGTCCGGATCGAGCGCGGTATCTTGAGAAACAGTGAAAATTTCCGTTTTAAGCAGTTGTTTGGACGTGATTATTTTCATTTATGTTCAATTAAGCGTGCGAATTCCTGAACGGAACGCGTATTTAAGATGTCCGAAGCCTCTAACCAGCCGCGCCGCGCCATGCGGACCCCGTATTGAATATTGGCCAGATGCTTGGGATGATGCGCGTCGGTGTTGATTACGAATTTGCAGCCCTTCGCTTTGGCGGCGCGAATCAACGACGCGGTGAGGTCCAGGCGCTCGGGGCTCGAATTAATTTCAAGATAAACATTTCTGCGCGCGGCCTCCGTCGCGATCAGATCGAAGTCGAATGGAAAAGGATCCCGGTTCAGCAGCAGCCGTCCGGTGGGATGGCCGAGCATCCGGAGGTGCGGGCATTCGAGCGCGCGCATCAGCCGATCCGTCATCTCGGCCGATTCCAGATTCATGTAGCTGTGAACACTGCCGATCACGAAGTCGAGCTCACCCAGAGCGTCGTTGTCGAGATCCATTTCGCCGTCGCGCTTGATATCGCATTCAATGCCGGAAAACACGCGCAGGCCGAGGCCGGATTGATCCATCTCGCGAATTTTGTGAGCGAACGCGACCGCTCGTTTTTCATCCATGCCGTTCGCCATGGCGAGGGCTTTCGAATGGTCGGTGATGGCGACGTATTCGTAACCGCGCTCGCGGGCGGCCTCGGCCATTTCTTCCAGCGTCGCGCGGCCATCGCTTTCGGTGGTATGCATGTGCAGGTCGCCGCGGATTTGCGACTGCTCCACCAGATTCGGCAGTTTGCGCGCGGCGGCGGCTTCAATCTCGCCGGAGTTTTCGCGCAGCTCCGGCGGAATCCAGGCCAGACCGAGCGCTTCGTAAACCTCCTCTTCTGTTCTTTGGGCGACAATCTCGCCGCCTTCCAGTTTCGAAAGGCCGTATTCATTGAGAGTTAAGCCCACTTTCAGCGCGCGTTGGCGCAGCGCGACACTATGCTCCTTGCTGCCCGTGAAGTATTGAAGCGCCGCGCCGTAGCTCTCCGAGCTCAGTGCGCGCAGGTCGACTTGCAGGCCTTCATGGCCGAATCGGACGCTGGCTTTGTTCTCGCCCTTGCCTAGGATTTCCTGAACCTTGGGGTGAACGACGAATTTCTCCAAGGCGGCGGGAGCGCCTGTGCCGGTGACCAGAAGATCCAGATCGCCGACGGTCTCTTTGCCTCGACGCAGGCTGCCGGCGGGAATAATTTTGTCGATGCCTTCCATCGTCAGATATTCGGTGAGCTCGTCGGCGGCGCGCTGGGCGAAATTCAATAAGAAGCGGCCCTGGCGCTGGCGGTAAGCGGCGATGGAGCGCAGCACTTTTTCTTCCAGCTTCGCGCCCATGCGGGGAAGGTCGCGAAGCTTTTGCTCCCGGCAGGCGCGCTCCAGGCTGTCGATGGAGTTGACATGAAGCTGCTCGAACAGGACCCGGATTCCCTTGGGGCCCAAGCCTTGAATCTTGAGCAGTTCAAGGGCGGAGGCGGGATACTTTTCGAGCATCTCATCGCGGCGCTCGAAGCTGCCGCGCTGCTCGATTTCCTGAAGAACGGCAGCGATCCCTTTGCCGATGCCCGGAATATCGGTGACTTTTCGCTCGGGATTTTTCAAAATCGCCGAGACGGCTTCGGAATGCCCTTCGATCACGCCCGCAGCGTTGCGATAGCTGCGAATGCGAAAAGAATCCTCTCCGGCGACTTCCATGAGGTCGGCGGTTTCATACAGCAGATTGGCGATGGCGCGGTTTTCCACTTACTCTTAGTTTCCTATATTGAGTGGGATTGAACGGCCACGCTCGCGTGCGGTTCGACGTGGACCAGCACGTCTTCCACCCATTCGACATCGTTCTTAATGGCGATGCGGACCGCGGTTGCAATATCGTGGGAGGCGCGGACAGTCAGCTCCGGATCGACTTCCAGATGCAGATCGACATGATAGCGGAGGCCGGTTTTACGGGCGAAACATTTCTCGATGCCGAGCGCGCCGGGAACTCCCAGCGCAACGCGGCGAATCTCGTCCATCCGGTCTCCCTCCGGCATGGTGTCCATCAACTGCAACGCGGTTTCGCGAACCACGCGCAGGCCGAAGAAAATGACGAAAAGACCAACGGCGAAGCCTCCCCAATGATCGGCGGCGCTCATGCCGGGGAAGTGAACGGCCAGTGCGACGGCGATGAGTGCGACGATGCCGGAGCACATATCGACCGCGTCGTTCAACGCATCGGCGGAGAGCGCGACGCTGCCGGACTTCTTGCCGATGCGCATCTTCGTGGTCCAGAGGGTAGCTTTGAGCAGGGTCGCACCAAGCAGCGGCCAGAGCGCGTAAGCAGCGGGGGTATGTTGATCGTTGCGTTCGGCGAGAGCGCGCCAGCAAATTCCCAAGCCGGCGGTGGCGAGAACAGCTCCGATGGCGAGCCCGGTGAGGATTTCAAAACGGCCGTGTCCGTAAGGATGATCCTCGTCGGCCGGCTTCGCGGCAACCCAGAGCCCGAACAGTACCAAGCCAGACATAAGGATGTCGGCGGCGGATTCGAAGCCATCCGAAACAAGCGCCACCGAGTGCGCAGCGAGCCCGACCGAGATCTTAATGGAGGAGAGAGCAACGCTGATGGCAATACTGACCATCGCAGCGCGGCGCGCGGTTTGTTCGAGACTCCTCACGTTTCAGGGTACAATGATTCGCAACCAGCTAAGCTGGAACCATGGCGACTGCAAGATACGTCTACCGGCAGGATCACTGGCTCGGATATTTCGAAGAGTACCCGGATTATCTGACGCAGGGCGAGAGCCTCGAAGACTTGTACCGCGACATTGCCAGCGGAGAAGTACCTGGAGTACGACGAGTCGCCGACCATAGGTCACAAGGAGTTTCGCTCCTGCGCTGGTTCTGGACAAATGATACGCCGAATCAGAGAATCGCTTTCATATCAAATGGGCAGATCTCGGAATCTATTATGTTCGACGCCCGCGGATTCAATCAATTCGGATAGCGGGCGAGCGGGTCGCTCTCTCGTTTCCAGAAAGCGAGCGAGCCACTCATGAGTATGAGTTTGGTCGCATCTTTTTTGAAGATTGCTACAGGATCGCCTTAATCGAAAGACCGGTCCACACGGTTTTGGATATCGGGGCTAACATCGGGCTGTTCACTCTGGCTGCTCGCCGTCAATTCGTCAACGCTGAAATTCATTGTTACGAACCGAATCCGTCAGTTCTTGATCACTTAAGATCACACTGCGCATCTGTAGGGGCTCATCTCAACGAAGCTGCCGTTGGCAAGACGAACGGTGAGGTTTCGCTGGAAATTTCCGATAATTCCCTGCATACCGTCACAAAAGTCTCCACGAAGGGAGGCGTCCGGCTGGAGTCTTTTTCCTCGGTGATTGCGGGTATTGGCAATGTTGATCTTCTCAAGCTCGATTGCGAGGGAGCGGAATGGGATATTTTTCAATGTGAGGATGCGTGGAAAGCTGTTCGCTCCCTAACGATGGAGTATCATTTGTGGGCGAAGCCAGAATCGACAACAGACGACCTTCAACAGCAACTTTTAGGTCTCGGGTTTTCGCAAATAGAGTTCGAGCCCAGTCCAAGCGGTCCGTGGGGATTTGCGTTCGCTCATCGCCGAGGCTGAAAACTCACCGGGAGGATTTGCGCCGTTCGGCAAAACCCTCTTCCATGGAGCGGGTCGTACCTTCGGCAATCTCTCGTTCCGGTTCAGCGAACAACGAACTGCCGCGACCGCCCGGCGAGAAATCACGCTCGATTTGCCTGTCCCAGGACTTTCCAGTCGCGATCGCTGAGCCAGCTTGCCAGGGCTGTCTGCTGCTCCGGCGCTAGGTTCTCAAATGATCGCTTCCAAGGGATACTCAAAAGTAGCATGCTAGAAAGATGCCGACGAATCTTCATACGCGAATATTTGATGCAGGCCAGGGCTACGGGGCGCTCACCAATCTGAAAACGCTCGTCGACTGCACGGTTGTCAAGCGCCAGGACCAGTGGTGGATGTTTGCCTGTGGCGTGGATAAGAGGCGCTGGGAGATCGATATTTTTAGTGCGAGCCTGCCGGCCGGGGCTCCGCTTTCGGCGAGTGGATGGAGCGTTACCGCCGACTCGGATGATCCCAGCAGTCCTGCTGTGCTGGTTGGAAAATCGAGCAGCTATTGGTGGGACGGCAAGGGCGGGCGGCATTGTCCTTCTTACGTAAAGGGCTGGGATCCGGGGAAAAACGCCTGGGTGGAACGCATCTATTATGCGGGCGCGGCGCAGCAGTTCATGGGGCCTTATGTAATCGGGTATGTCGAATGGGACGGCGAGCAATGGGTAGATCAGCCGGCTCCGGCGTTCTTTGCGAACGAGTACTGGGAACGAGGCAGCGTGTATGAGCCGAACCTGCTCTATCACGACGGAAAGTGGAAGATGTGGTACGTGGCGGGGGCAAATCAGGATGATTATCTGGTGCAGGGATATGCGGAGAGCCCAAACGGGCGCACCGATTGGTCGGCACATCAGATCGTGTTTGCGGCGGAGGAAAAAGTCTTCGACTTTTGCGTCATTCCGGTCGAGGACAGGTACGAAGCAGTTTTCGCGCGGGTAAATGTGGGCAAGGGCGAACTGCCAAAGACAGGGTTATGGTGGTGCCACGCGAAGGAGCCTTCGGCTCGCATTTCGGAGTGGAGTGAGCCGGTGCGGATCTCCGATGCGGGTCCGTGGAAGCCGGTTCTGCTATATGGCGAGAGCGCTGCGAAGAAGATGTTTGTGTTTCACGATGGTGCGTATCCGAACCCCGGCGGGCCGGGGATGCCGATGTTCACGATTGATTGTTTGGAGATGGATCGGCCTGGCGCAGAGACCACTTGAAAGGGCGGCTGCCGCCAACATTGGCCGCTCCACAAGAGGCTCTTTTAAGCGGTTCGTTCAGGCGATCGCCCGCATGCTTACGCATGGCGGTTCGGTGTGGGCACGTATGCGAACCCTGTGCTTAGGGGACGGCCGGCATGTCTTACTAGAGGTCCGAGCGGAGTTAATTCGAGCGGTAATTTATAAATTGCAGGTCGAGGCCGAAGTCGCCGGAGCGCAGCAGGTGCATGACTTCTTGCAACACGTCCCGGTCTTTGCCCGCGACTCGCAGCAGGTCGCCTTGGATCGTGATTTGCACCTTCTTCTTGCTATCCTTGACCGCCTTCACGATGGCGCGGGCTTTATCGGCGTCGATGCCTTGTTGCAGCTTGATTTCCTGGCGAACGCTGGAGCCGGCGGCGGGCGTTACCACGCCGTATTCCAGGCCTTTTAGCGAAACTTTCCTCTTGATGAGCTTCTGTTCCAGGATTTCGATGACCGCTTTGAGCTTGAAATCATCCGCGCTCGAGAGCAGAACTTTGTTGTCCTTCTCCACCAGCTCAATGGTGGTGTTCGAGCCCTTCAGATCGTAGCGCTGCTGGATTTCCTTGAGCGCTTGCTGGATGGCGTTCGAGACTTCGGGCAGCTCGATTTTCGAGACGATGTCAAAACTGTTGTCAGGCATTTAGTGACCTAATGCTACCAAAACTTTTTCGGTAATTTCACGGATGAGAGCGGGCAGCGCGGCGTCGAGAGCCAGAGTGATGGCGGCCTCGATGCGTTCAGGATCCAGCGGAACAGGTTCGGGCGCAACTGCCGCCGCGGCGCTCGGAGTCGGGGAAGCTTCGGCGATGGCCTCCGCGAACAGGCCGCGGGCCATGCGCGCTTCGGCAATCAGAGGACGGATGGTCTGCATCACCACCGACGCTTCAAACGGTTTTTTTAAGATCGCATCGCAGCCGGCGCGGCGCGCTTCTTCCTCATCGAAATGTTCGAGCAGACCCGCGGTGAGGATTACGCGCACGTGGCGATGCAGGGATTTGACGTGCCGGCACAACTCGAAACCGTTGCGGCCGGGGAGAAAAACGTCGGCAATCACCAGGTCCGGATCGACATCGCCCAGCCGCAGGAGAGCTGTTTCGCCGTTGGTGAGGCTGACCACCTCGAAGCCTTCTTCGCGCAAAATGCGCTCTCCCATGCGTTGCGCATGAGGGCTATCGTCGGCCAGCAGGATGATGCTCATTCCTGGCTGGGGGTGGTCTTAGTGGTAGAGGTCTGGTCGGTCTTGGTGGTCTTTTTCTTTTTCTTTTTCGACTTCGAATCGGTGGCGGTGGTCTGATCGGTTTTGGCGGGCGCGGCGGCGTCGGTCTTCGGCGCGTTCGGATCCGCGGCTGGTGTTCCGGCTGGTGTGGTGCCAGGGTTTGCGGCTGGCGTTGTCGTTGCGGGAGGCGTGGTGCGCGCGTCGGGCTTGGTATCGAGAGCCGAACTGCCATTCGCCACCGGCGCAATGGTCACATCGTTCACGCCGGTGGTGGGCGCCGCGTTGGTGGCCGCGGTGCTGGCCGGAATCGGGACGCTCAACGGGACATTCTGCTTCGGATTGGTCATGGTCGGCATGCCTTCTTTCGCCGCCATATGAGTGTCCGGACCGCGCTTCAAGGGCATGGTGGTACGATCAATGAAGCCAAGCTTGGTGCGATTCTCCGCCTCAAATTTCATGTGAGCGACGGCTCTCGGGTCGGCCTCCGGGACGGGCATTTCGAGCTCTTTCAACATCCTTTTGGCCGGCTCGGCGTAAGGGCTGAGCGGATAATCGCGCACGATTTTCTGGAGCGCCTCGCCTTCTTTCTCACGCGCCGGTTTGCCCATTCTCCGCAGAGAATCGGCGTCTTCCCACAGCGCGAAATCAGCTCGGCTGTACAAAGGATACTGATCGACCAGCCCGTGATAGCGGTTATCGGCGGCGGAATTCGCGCCTTTTTTATGATAGTACTCGCCGACCACCATCTCTGCTTCGCCCAGCGCTTCCTGCACGTTGCGCAGCTTCTGTTCCGTCTCCGGAACGAACTTCGAGTTGGGGAATTGCGTCATCAACTGCTTGCATTCGTATTCGGCGCGCAGAGCGTTGTTGGCGTCGCGATCAGCCTTTTCCATCAGGCCGATGTGGATGTCGCAGATGCGCTTCTGGGATTCGGCCGCCTCTTCCATGGCCGGATAGAACAGGATGAAATCCTTATATTCGGCCTCCGCCTGCGCCATGCCATGGGCGCCGCCTTCGCGAAACCAACTATCGGCGATGGCGAGCTTGGCTTTGGCCAGATACTCGCTGGTGTCGTAGGTGTTGATCAGCGTGTTGAGCG
>JBEKPC010000010.1:0-57280 GCA_049521155.1 Bryobacteraceae bacterium | reverse complement strand
ATTTGGGGCTTGGCTTTTTCGATGCCTTCGATGTTGAGGGGGTTCTTGATGGTTTTCAGGCCTGGGGCGATTTCTGTGAAGATTTCCTGGGCTTGCGGATCGGCGGCGACTTCGACGGAGGAGGGGACTGGGCCCCAGACCAAGTCATATTGTTTGAAAATTACCGCCCATTCGTCGAGGTCGCGGGTGGCGATTACTTCGTCGATTCGTTTCACTAATGCGGCGGAGTTTTCTTGACGGGCCTTGGTGGTCGAGAAGCGGGGGTCGTCGTGCAGTTCATCGAAATGGAGAGCGTGGCAGAGATTGCGCCAGTCGCGGACGGGTTCCAAGAGACAGAAGAACATGCGGCGGCCGTCGCGCGCTACATAATGATTGACGAGCGGGCAGATGGCGGTTTTGCGGGTCCACTTGGGATAAAATTTCGCGTCGCAAAGAGCGGCTTGCACGCCGCATCCGTTGGACCAGATGCCATTGGCCATCAATGAAGTGAAGACGCGAGAGCCCCGGCCGGTGAGCTGGCGCTGATAGAGCGCGACCATGATCGAGGCGAAGAGCGAGACGGCTGTGGGATGATCGCCGAAGCCGGCGGGGGATTGGACGGGGTCGGCATCGCCATTGTGCATGCCGTACATCAGCCCGCTGCGCGCCCAATAGGCGGTGGCGTCGTAGCCGGGTTTATCGGCATCCTCGCCATGTTCTCCATAACCGGTGATGGAGGCGTGGATGAGGCGGTCGTTTAACGGAGCCAGATCTTCATACGTCAGTTGGAATTTTCGCTGCAACTGAGGTTGATAGTTGGTGATGAAAATATCGGCGGTTGCGATCAGTTTGAGGAGCGCCTGGCGCGCTTCATCGTCGGTGAGATTGAGCGCGAGGCTTTTCTTATTACGGTCGTCGAGGATCCAGCAATAGTTCTGATCGGAGACGGGCATGCCGGGCAGGAGCGAGAGATAACGATAGGGGTCGCCGTAGGGAGGGCGCTCAATTTTGATGACCTCCGCGCCGAAATCGGAAAGAATCGCGGCGGCGGCGGGGCCTGCGATATAAGTGCCGCAGTCTATGACGCGGAGACCGGACAGGATCATGATTTACCTCGACTGGACGGGCAGTTGGATATAGGACTTTCGGAATATCTTTTGCGTTGCGGGTTGATAATCGGCGGCGGTCGCTTTAAAGATGTTATCGACGTAGGTCTGCGGGTTGCGGTCGATGAGCGGGAACCAAGTGCTCTGGACTTGCACCATAACGCGATGGCCGGGGCGGAAAACGTGATTCGCGCCGTGCAGATCGATGGTGTATTCGTAGACCTTGTTGGGCTCGACGCGCTCAGGCTTTTCGAAACTGTTGCGGAAACGGGCGCGGAACACGTCGTTGGCGATCATGAGCTGGTAGCCGGGAAGCTTGTCGTCGTTTTCGGGATACGCGTCAATCAGCTTGACGATGAAATCGGAATCAGAGCCGGTGGTGGAGGCGAAAATGTGCGCGACGACGTCGCCGGCGATGGTCAGATCGGTCGAAAGAGGATCGGTCGCGAGGCCCAGGACATCGGGGCGCTGATAGACGAAACGCTGATCCTGCACCAGCCATTCATACCATTGCGAGCCTGGTCCATAGGTGGCTTGAATGGGCTTGTGGCGATAGGGGACGGGATGGGCGGGATCAGAGACGTAGCTGTCAAAGGCCGCGTCGTCGCGGGTGGCGTCGAAAGAGAGTTTTTGGTTGGCTGCGAAGTTGAGATGGCGATCCTGGATGCCTTCGCGGGGCGGCCACGCTTCATAGCTCTCCCATGAATTGCGGCCGGTCTCGAAGGCCATCGCCTCGGGCTGATGCAGAGTGCCTTTATCCTTGAGCCAGTAGGCGAACCAGGGGGCTTCGATTTTTTCACGGAAGTATAAAGACTGATCCGCGCCAAATTCGATGGGGCCGAGTTTCGCACCGGCGCCACCCCATCCGCCGTGACGCCAGGGGCCGACCACGAGGTAGTTATTATGATCTTGGGCGTCCTGCTTTTCGAGGGTCTCGTAAATCTTCATGGGGCCGTAGTAATCCTCCTGATCCCACCAGCCGGCGACGTTGAGGTTGGGCACGGTGGTTTTCTTGAGGATCAGATTCACGACTTGATTTTTCCAGAAAGAATCGTAATTCGGATGGTTGACGAAATTGTTCCAGGTGGGCTTTTCGCCATGAAAATACTTCTGGTCGAGGGTGGACAGAGGGCCTTGCTCGAGATACCAATCGAAGGTGTCGTACTTATCGAAATCGAATTTGAATTGGACCTTGCCGGTCTCCATGCGGGAGACGTATTCGAAGCCGTAGCTGAGACGGAATGCTCCGTTGTGATGGAAGTCGTCGCCGAGAAACATGTCGGCGGGCGAGGCCTGTTCGCTGACGGCTTTGAGGGCGGGATGAGGCTCCATGAGGGCCATGGAGGTGAGCCATCCGCCGTAGGAGATACCGAGCATTCCGGCGCGTCCGTTATGATTGGGGACGTTCTTGAGCAGCCAGTCGACGGTGTCGTAGGCGTCGGTGGCTTCGTCGATAGAATTGGGTTTCGAGCGGTCGCGCGGGGCGCGGGTCATGACGAACTCGCCTTCGGAATCGTAGCGGCCGCGGATGTCTTGAAATACGAAGATAAAGCCTTCGTCGGCGAGCTGTTTATAGCGGGCGTTGAAGGACTTTTCGGGACGGCCGTCGGTGAAGCCGTAGGGGGAGCGCTCCATGAGGAAAGGGAGTTTTTCGGGGTGATTCTTCGGTGCGTAGATAAGGGTGTGAAGGCGGATGCCATCGCGCATGGGGATCATGACTTCGGTCTTGTCCCAGGCGGAGGAGGCTTTAGGGGTGCAGGCGGCGAGGAAGAGGAAGAGAAGAATGGCGGCGGGCTTCATCCGATGGAGTTTATCAGGTTGGTGGAGTACGCTGGAGGGAGACCGTCATGGATAAGAGCGTTCGCATTTATCACAGTCACGAAGAGATGAAGGCCGACGAGTATCGGTATTGGCAGAGCCGACCGGTATGGGAGCGGATGGACGCGGTCGAAGAGATGATCCAAACTGCCTATGCGATGAAGGGTTGGGAGATGGAACCGGATGTACCAAGATTACAAAGACCTTTTGTCCGCCTTCCATGCCCATGGCGTTAAGTATCTGATCGTGGGTGGCTATGCTGTCATCTTCCATGCGCAGCCTCGATTTACCAAGGACATCGATCTTTTTATAAAGGCAGACGCAGCCAACGCGGAGGCGACGTATGCTGCGCTCGCGGAGTTCGGGGCCTCGCTTCAGGGCATTCGTCCGGAGGACTTCGCAGACCGTAACAGCTTTTTTCGTTTTGGACACGATCCACAAGGCTTCGATGTTCTGCCGGACCTACCCGGGGTCGATTTTGATTCAGCTTGGGAACACAGAGTTGAAGGCGTTCTTGACATCGCCACAGGTCTGCAAGCGTTCTTCATTTCGAAGGACGATCTTATAGCGGCGAAGCTTGCTTCGGGGCGGCTACGAGATCTTGCCGACGTCGAGGAGATTAGGGCGTCTGCGAGAGTCGAGCAGCAAAGGGCAAAAGGAAAGCTGGCACGGACGAAGGGACCTAGCCAGTAATCGGCCTCACAGATCTAGGTTCAATTCGGGCACGGAGTCTCCGGGGATCGCGGCGATTCTTTTGAGGGAAGGAGAGTCAATCAAGGACGAAAACCGATAGAGTGGATTACGTGTCCCAATTTGTGATCGAGTTTGGGTCGGAGCGAGTGCGTCCAATTGTGGCTGGGATAGCTCTGTGTGTGCCATCGCCCCACAACATTTCAGTTGATGAAGCCGGTAGCGAGCTCCACTACTTCGCCAGCGAGGGAGGACTGACGCAAGTTGTTGCGGATCTGGAAGCTGGAACTGCGGCTTCCGCCGTCATTAGGTGTCCTGACGAACGAATACGATACGCGCTTATCTGCAGCCCGCGACACAACAACTCGGGGCTCTCAAAGTGGATGGGTACAATAGAGGTCACTGCGGAAGATTGGTCATTCGTCTGGGATGCCTTGTTGGCAACCCCTGACCTGCTGTTCGTTTGTGTTGGCGATCCAGAAGGCGTCGAATTATCTGACGACCAGATTAGTGTAGACGCATTTCCCTGGAAACAATGGCCGCTATTGATCGGAGCAGTGCGACAGAACGATAGCCACGAGTGGATCATGTGGCGTCGGGAAGGCACCGAGTCAGTTGAGCCCGAGGTGTCGAAAAGATGAGTCTGTGGTTCTACAGATAGAACAAACTCAACCGCGGCAAGCCTGCGGATTCCAACAGGCGGCGCTCTAGGAATTTCTTCTCCAGCATTGCTAACTGGTCGGCGGTCATTTTGCTGCGGTAGGGTTTTAGTTCTTGGTCGAGGGCTCGGCGGGCTTCGAATAGTTGGTCTTCGGTGGCGGTCGCGCGTAATTGAGCGATCATTTTTTCTTCGATTGCGGTCAGGCGTTGCTCGAGTTGTTCGAGGTCTGAATAAAGCGCGTCCAGGTCGAGCGCTTCAAGCGACGCGGCGATTTCTTCATGGCCGGATTTGCGCAGGGTTTCGGCGTTCTTAATAACGAAGGCGCGGATGTCGTCGAGGGGGAACGGGGTGGCGGATTCCTTTTTCGAAGCGGGGGCGGCATTGACCATCGCTTGCGCTTCCGCCGTGATCGCTTGAGCGCAGTAAGCTAGTGAGTTCACCATGTGGATTCGGGCTTGGGCGGGGCGTTTGCGCCATTTCTCGAACGCTGCGTCGATGCCGCGGAGGACGGCTTCTAAGGGGATGCCTCCGTTTTTCCAGGCTTCGATTAAGGCCCAATCGAGCGGCGAAAGAAGGAAGAGGCCGGTGCCTCGGGCGCGCTGGAAGTGCTCCTCAATTTCAGTGAAGTAGTTGAAATAATTCAACACGTTATTTCAACGACGATCCCAGATCATGCGCAGGCCTTCGAGCGTCAAATCGTCATCGCAGATTTTCACCAGGCGGGATCCTTGGGCGATCAAGGCGCCTTGTCCGCCGGTGGCGATGGCTTTGGTCTCCGGGCCGAGTTCGGCGGCGATGCGCTCAATTAATCCGTCGATCATGCCGAGGAAGCCGTAATACAGGCCGGATTGAATGGCGCCGACGGTGTTCGCGCCGATCAGGCGTTCGGGGGCGCGGAAGTCGACCATGGGCAGGCGCGCGGTCTTCGCGAAGAGGCCGGAGATCGACATGCCGATGCCGGGGCAGATGACGCCTCCGAGAAATTCCGCGTTCTTTGACACGATATCGAAGTTGATGGTGGTGCCAAGATCGACTACCACGCAGGGTCCTCCGTATTTGTAAAATCCGGCGACGCTGTTGACCAGGCGGTCCGCGCCGACTTCGCGGGGATTATCGTAGCGAATCGCGATGCCGAGGTTGGATTGATAGCCGACGAACATAGGCTCGCGTTTGAAATAGCGCTGGGACATGGCGGCGAGCGGCTGATCGACCGCGGGCACGACGCTCGAAATCACGACGCCATCAACGGCCGCAAGGTCGAGCGAGGAGAGCGTGAACAGATTGCGCATGAGGATGCCCCATTCGTCGGCGGTCTGTTCCTTAATGGTGCGGAGGCGCCAGCGGCCGATGAGGTTTTTCCCTTCGAACGCGCCGATGGTGATGTTGGTGTTGCCCGCGTCGAGCGCAAGTAGCATGGTTGATTTCGCGACTCAGGCCGGGCGCACGCCGCCGGCGAGAATCGTGGTTTCCTTTCCATCGTCCGAACGAACTATCAGAAATCCGGCGGGATCGAGTCCGCAGGTGACGCCTTCCAGTTGATCCACGCGGACGCGGCGGCCGGATGCGTAGGTCGATGCGCGGGTGAACATGCGCAGAATCGCGGGCGCGCCCTCCTCCGAAAGGATTTTACAGCAACTTTCAACTTCGTGAATGAGCGCGACGAGCAGATCCTCGCGGGAGACGCCGCGCCGGGCCGCCAGAAAAAGAGAGGTGGCGAGCGGCGCGATCTCGCTGGGAAATTCCGTGTGATTGACGTTGATGCCGATGCCGGCGATCACGGCGTCACCATCGAGCTGGGCGAGAATGCCGGCGCATTTGCGCTCATCGATCAAAACGTCGTTGGGCCAGCGCAGGTCCGGTGCGAGGCCGGTGATTTGTGTGATGGCTTCCTGGGTTCCGAGGCCCAGCGCAAGCATCACAAGGGGCAGATCCCGCGCAGCGAGCGGCAGCCGCAGCACTATAGAGACATATAATCCCGCGCACGCTTCGGATTGCCAGGCATGACCATGGCGGCCAATTCCGGCGACCTGCCCATCCGCGCCGACGATCGTTCCCGAGGCGCATCCATCCCGAGCCAGACGCGCGGCAATGGTCATGGTGGAACTGACGCTTTGAAACCATTCGATCTGGCGGCCGGGCAATCGGGCGCGAACGGAGGCGATATCAAACGGCATAGATTCCGCAGTTGATATCGACCGCGACGGCGGAGTGCGTGATGGCGCCGGAGGAGATGAAATCGGGGCGCGCCTCGGCGTAGGCACGCAGGTTCGCGAGCGTGATGCCTCCGGAAATTTCCGTCTCGGCTCGGTGGTTGATGAGCGCGACTTCGATGGCTGCCTCGTCGGGCGTCATGTTATCGAGCAGGATGCGCGAGGCCCCCTGCGAGAGCGCTTCCTCGACTTCGGCGCGGGTGCGGACCTCAACTTCGATAGGCTTGCCGCTCTTGCGGACCTGCTGCATCGCTTTTGTAACGCCTCCGGCCAGGCGAATGTGATTATTCTTGATCAGAATCGCGTCGTAGAGGCCCATGCGATGGTTCACGACACCGCCAGCAGAAGCGGCCATTTTTTCGAGGACGCGGAGGCCGGGAGTGGTTTTACGAGTGTCGAGAATTTTGACGCCGGTGCCTTTCACTTCGGCGACGAAGCGAGCAGCTTGGGTCGCGACACCGGAGAGGCGTTGCAGGAAATTGAGAGAGACGCGTTCTCGGGAGAGGAGCTTTCGGGATTCGCCTCGGACTCGCGCGAGTTCTTCGCCGGAAGTCGCGCGATCGCCGCTTTTCTTGAGCAATTTTACGGAGTCGAAGAGTAATGACAGAAGTTCGACTCCGGCGACAGTCATATCCTGCTGGGCGACGAAGCGGGCTTCGGCGTGCGCGTCGGCGGCGATGCAGGAATCGGTGGTGATATCGCCGGAGCCCAGGTCTTCTGAGAGTGCCCGGTCGACGGCGAGTCGGACGTCGGGATGGAAGATGTCGAAGGTCATGAGTGGCGGCTATGGGGTAGGATGGTATCCTGCGCGCCGGTTGTTAACCGGCGTTTTGTCGCTCTTCCGAAGAGCGGGTTAACAACCCGCTGCAGGTTACCAACCTGCCCCACAAAAGAGATATTGAATGTCATTCGTTGGCCAAGGCGTCAAGATTTTTCTGGAGCTGCGCTTTGTAGGCGACATTCTTGGCGCGAAGCGTCTCGACCACTTTTTCGGGCATCTTGCTGAGGATTTCTTCGTTTGAGAGCTGGCGATCGGAGTTGGCGATAACTTTTTCGAGCTCGAGATTTTCTTTGAGCAGGCGTTCGCGCTGGTTGGCGGCTTTCGGCATTTCGAGCGCGAGATCGAAGTCGGGGGACGAGCGCACGGCGCCTTCCAATTTCGGCGCGGCACCGGTCTCAACGGTCAACTTCACGTTCGCCAAGCGCTCGATTGCATCTATGTTTAACGCTGCCTTCGAGTACAGGACGCCGGTCAGCAGCGGTTTCTTATCGATCTTGTGGTCGGCGCGCAGTGCGCGGGCGGCGGTGACGATATCTTGGAGAAGGGTCATCTCGCGCTCGGCCTGATGGTCCGTATGGCCGGCTTGAGGATACGACTCCAAAGCAATCGATTTCCCTCGGTTCCCTAACCGCTGCCACAGTTCTTCGGTGATGAAGGGCATCAGTGGGTGCAACAATCGCAATGCTTTCTCGTAAACAACGTACGCGTAACTCCAATCGGTATCGGGCTTTTTCAGCTCCAGATACCAATCGCAAAAGTCATCCCAGAAGAAATGCCACAGCGCTTGCGCGGCCTCGTGGTATCGGTGTTCCTCGAATGAAGGATTCACGACATTAGCGCAGGCATTCAGACGGCTGGCGATCCATCGATCCGCAAGCGATACGGGCTCGCCTGCGCCCTCTCTTGACTTACTGAACAACAACCGCGACGCGTTCCAGATTTTATTTGCGAAGTTTCGGCAGCTTGCGATGCGGTCTTCACTCAGCGCGATATCGCCGCCCGGCGCGGCGCTGATCAGTAGCGCGAATCGCACGGCATCGGTACCGTATTTTTCGTTGATGACCAAAGGATCGATGGTATTTCCCTTGGTCTTCGACATCTTCTGGCGCTCCGCGTCGCGCACCAAACCGTGAATGTGGACTTGGCGGAACGGCACGTCGCCCATCATTTCGATCCCCAGCATCATCATGCGCGCGGCCCAGAAAAAGATAATGTCGAAGCCAGTGACCAGCAGCGTGGTGGGATAAAACGCGCGCAGGTCGGCCGTATCGTCCGGCCAGCCGAGCGTCGAAAAGGGCCACAGGCCGGAGCTGAACCACGTATCGAGCACGTCCGTTTCCTGCGTGATGTTGGCCTTTCCACAATGTGAACAGGCAGACGGAGTCTCGCGGGCCACGGTGATTTGCTTACAATCGGGGCAGTGCCATGCGGGGATGCGATGGCCCCACCAGAGCTGGCGCGAAATGCACCAGTCACGGATGTTGTACATCCACTCGAAATAAGTTTTCGACCAATTAGCGGGAACGAATTCGATGCGGCCTTCTTCCACCGCTTTAATCGCGGGCTCGGCCAGAGGCTTGATTTTTACCCACCACTGGGTGGATACCAGCGGCTCGACAATCGTCCGGCAGCGATGGCATTTGGCGATGCTGAGTTTATGCGGCTCGATCTTTTCGAGCAGGCCGAGCTGCTCCAGTTCCGCCACCACTTGCTTACGCGCTTCGAAGCGATCGAGGCCGGCGAAGCGTCCCGCGGCCGCCGTCATTTTGGCATTCTCGTCGATCACTTTGATGCTCGGCAGGTCATGACGCTTGCCGGCTTCGAAATCGTTGGGATCGTGCGCAGGCGTGATTTTAACGGCGCCGGAACCGAATTCGGGATCGGCCATATCGTCGAGCACGATGGGAATTTCGCGATTCGTCAGCGGCAGACGCACTTTCTTACCGCGTAGCTCCGCCGCGCGCTTGTCGGCCGGATTGATGGCGACCGCGGTATCACCGAGCATGGTTTCCGGACGGGTGGTGGCCACAACCAATTTCAAATCACTCCCAATGACGGGATAAATGATGTGCCAAAGATTGCCCTGCGTTTCTTCGTGCTCCACTTCGAGATCGGAGACAGCGGTCTGGCAGCGCGGACACCAGTTCACCATGTACTGGCCGCGGTAAATCAGACCTTTTTCGTACAGCCGCACGAACGCTTCGCGCACCGCGCGCGATAAGCCGGGGTCGAGCGTGAAGCGGGCGCGGGACCAATCGCAGCTTACGCCGGCGCGCTTCATCTGATCGACAATTTTGCCGCCGTATTCTTCTTTCCACTTCCAGACGCGCTCCTCGAATTTCTCGCGGCCCAGGTTGTGCCGAGTTAGACCTTCGGTTGCAAGCTGCCGTTCCACCATGATCTGCGTAGCGATGCCGGCGTGGTCGGTGCCGGGAACCCACAAGGTGACCTTGCCGCACATGCGCTGCCATCGCACTTGCGCGTCGATGATGGAGTGCTCGAACATATGCCCCATGTGCAGGGAGCCGGTGACGTTCGGCGGCGGAATGACCAGCGAAAAATAGTCTGTTCCCGGCGGCGGCGCTTCCACGTGGAAGAGATTCGACTCTACCCACCACTTGGCCCAGTGCGGTTCGAACCGCTGGGGTTCATATACTTTCTCGATTTCCATGGGGAACTTTAATTTTAACAGGCAAAAGGGCCTACACTACTGTTCATGAACTACTACGGAGCAAAAGAACTGGCCGCCGCGTTTCGAACGGTGCGCAAGAATACGATCGTCATCGCCGAGGAAATTGGCGAAGAGCACTACAACTTCCGTCCGACTCCGGAGATGCGCACCGTCGCGGAAACGCTGATCCACATCGCGATGACACCCCGCGCCACCCATCAGATTCATGCCGTCGAGCATTTGTCTGACCTGTCGCAATTCGATTTTATGGACTTTTTCGGCACGCTCATGGTGCTGGAGAAGAAACCGCATACCAAGGCGCATATCCTCAGCCTGCTGCACGAAGAGGGCGAGCGTTTCGCGGGTTGGCTCGAAACGCTGAGTGAGGAATTTCTGGCGGAAATCGTCGCCTTGGCCCCCGGAATGGGCGCTTCGCACAAGGCACGCTTCGAAATGCTTCTCAGTCCCAAGGAACACGAGATGCATCATCGGGCGCAGTTGATGGTGGCGGAACGGCTGCTCGGGATTACGCCGCATACCACACGGCAGTTTGCGGAGCGGCTCGCTACAATGCAGAGCGCGAAGGCCGCGGGCTAGACCCCGGAGTGGGGGGCCGCTGACATCTCGACAATTTCGAGAAAGGTGACCGCGTCAATCGGTTTATTGATGTAGTTGTCCATCCCGGCCGCCAGGCAGCGTTCGCGGTCGCCCTTCATGGTGTGCGCGGTCAGTGCGACGATCGGCGTGCGGCCGCCGCGCTGCTTTTCCTGCTCGCGGATCATGGCGGTGGCTTCCAGGCCGTCCATGTCCGGCATTTGCAGGTCCATCAGAATTAGATCGAAGGCTTCCCGTTCCGCCCACTCGATCGCTTCCCGGCCGGACGATGCAAGATTCACCCGATGGCCTCGCCGCTCCAGCAGCCGCATCGCCAGACGCTGATTCACCGGGTTATCCTCGGCCAGCAGGATGCGCAACGGGGCCGCCGGCGCGTTGGTCCCACTGGCGCCCACCGCGGCCAGCATATTTTTCAAGCTCACCGCGTCCGTAGGCCTGGCCGAAGAAGCCAACGGCGCGAGGCCGAATCGCACGGTGAAGTGAAAGGTGCTGCCGGCGCCTGCTTCGCTCTCCACCTGAATCGAGCCGCCCATCATCTCCACCAGCCGCGAGCAAATTGCCAGACCCAACCCCGTGCCGCCGTACTTGCGCGTAGTCGAGCCGTCGGCCTGCCGGAACGCCTCGAAAATAATGCGCTGCTTTTCGTGCGGGATGCCGATCCCTGTATCGCGAACCGCGAACCGCAGCACGGCACTGCCCTCCGAGCCGTGATCATAAGGAGCGGTGTCTTGATGTTCAATATTCAGATACACACCACCCTTCGCCGTGAACTTGATCGCATTCGAGAGCAGGTTGTAGAGTACTTGCCGCAGACGATCCGGATCGCCCACCACGTTGTCGGGAACGCCTCCGGACGCCGCCCATTCCAGAACAAGTCCCTTTTCCGCCGCCACCACTCTGAGCATTTTGCAGGTTTCGGCCACGCATTGGCGCAGTGAAAAGTCGATGGGATTCAAATCCAGTCTGCCCGCTTCGATTTTGGAAAAGTCCAGTACATCGTTGAGAATCGTCAGCAGCGACCTTGCCGAAAGGCGCGCCGTATCGAGGTAATCGCGCTGCTCCGCTGTCAAAGGTGTGGTCATCACTAGATCCGTCATGCCGATGATCCCGTTCATCGGCGTCCGGATTTCGTGGCTCATGTTGGCCAGAAATTCGCTCTTCAGGCGGCTGGCTTGTTGCGCCTCGGCGAGCAATCTCTCGATTTCGCGATTCTGCTGCTCGGCGTGTACCTTCTCTTCGACCACCCGCTGCTTTTCCTCGGACAATTCGCGGGTGCGGTCGGCCACTGCTTTCTCCAGACGATAACGTTCGGCCTCCAGCCGGTGCGTCCGCCTGTGCCACATCAGCCGCCCGAAAATCAGCGTCAATATGATCGACCCCAAACGGAACCACCAAGCTACCCACCACGGCGCTAGCACTTGAAACGATAGCCGCGCAGGCTCCGCGCTCCACAATCCCTGAGCGCTGCGCGCCATCACTTCGAGCGTGTATTGTCCAGGCGGCAAGTGCGGATAGTTCAGCTCGCGCTCGGTCGTCTCCAGCCACTCCGGCGTCACTCCATCCAGCCGGTAGCGAAACAGCACGCTCGATTCCTGCACGAAGGTCAGCGCCGCGAATCGCGCTTGCAGAGAATTTACCTGGTACGGCATTTCCAGGCTGTGCGTGGGATCCACGGTCTTCTCCCCAAGCTTGACCGCCGTAAACACCACTGGCGGCGGCACGCTGGGCGCCGGTGTCGAAGCCGGCCTGAATCGGGAGAGACCGCGGCTGGTCCCGATCCACACGCCGCCGTCGGAATCGGCGAAGAATGCGTTGGAATTGCAATCGTCCCAGATCAGCCCGTCGGACCGTCCATAATGGCGCCAGCGGGAGCGGTCGAACACATCCGCTCCATGGTCCGTGCCCACCCACAGCCATCCACGCGTGTCGAATTCGAGGAAGAGCGTCTTGTCCGATCGGAGACCGTTGGCCTGCGTAACGGACTCCATCTTCATTTCACCCGAATGCCCGCCCCGGGGAAACGTTACGTGCGTGATGCCGTAGGCATCCCTGTAGCCCACCCACAAGGAGCCGTCGGGATCCTCCATCACTTGCGCGATCTTGTCGTACGCCAGTCCGTCCTTGGTTGTAAAGCGCCGCCAGCGATCCCCGGCGTAGCGCAACAGGCCAAGATCTCCCGCCACCCAGACCTCCCCGTCGCGATCGACCAGGATCATGTTGAAGATCTCCGCGGCATCGGTTGCCGCCGGCGTCAACTGTTCAAACTGGCCCGGTTTTCCGGCCACGCTCCGGAACAGTCCGCGATAAGTCGCAGCCCACACCCGGCCTTGCTGGTCCACCGCCACGTGCCGCAACCGCGTGCTCTTCAGGCCCTGTGCCTCGGCGCTTTTCTTCACCACGCCGGTCTTCGGATTCAGCGCCAGCACCCCACCTGGATCCGCTCCAATCCACAACGTGCCATCCGCCGCTACCGCCAGAGTCCGTATGAAGCCGGCGCCGGGGAGCCGCTGGTCCCGCCAGACTAATTTTCCTGCGGCAGCCTCGGCGTAATTCAATCCGGATTGCGAGCCCACCCAGAGCCGGCCCCCGCCATCCCTCGCGATCGACCATGTCGACTCGCGGTTCAAACCTTCTGTCTCACCCCAACTCTGCCACTCGTTGTAGCCGAGCCAGCGCGCCAGACCGGAGCCTAACAGGCCGATCCAGATCGATCCTTCCCGGTCCTGCATCACACTCGAGATGTCATTCGTTGTCAGTCCGTCCTTCGCGCCGATCATCTCCCACCCCGCGTCGGTTTGCCGTGCCAGACCTTTATCAGTGGGCGCCAGTAGCCTGCCCGCCGGATCGAGCGCCAGCGTCGGAGTGGTATTGACCGACTCCGGCAAACCCGCCTGCAACAGGAATCGCGCTCCACTCTCCCGCCGGTAGAGATATTTCTCACTACGGACCCACAGGTTCCCATCTACATCGCCAAGAATCGCGTCCCAGCGTTCTTGCTGGAGTCCCAACTCCATGCCGGTTTCGCGCGCCTGCCCGTTCTTGAGAATGCAGAGACTGGTCCCGCACCCAAACCACACCGTTCCCTTGGAATCCACGTAAACGCTGGACGCCCCCGGCGCGCCAGCCCGCGATGGATTGGGAATCAGCTCGAAATGCAGACCCTTATCTGACGGAATCCCGGTTACCAGCCCGCGTTCGGTGGCGACGTACAAGTGGCCGGCGCCATCGGACGCGATTCCCTCCCTGCCCACAATTCCGGCCGGCTCACCCGTCGGAACTTTTTCGAAGCGTTCATGGCTCGAGCGCGCCAAACCAAAGCGGGTTCCCACCCACAGAGTCCCGTCAATCGATTCATGGAGCGATTCAATATGCGCGTCAGGCAACCCTTCGGCTTTCCCAAACCCGGCGAAGTGGCTTCCGTCATAGCGATACAACCCGTTCTGCGTGCCCACCCAGAGAAATCCGGCACGATCCTGGAAAACGACCTGCACCGCCAGATTTTGGAGGCCCTCTTCCTCGCCGTAAAATTTGAAGTTATACCGCTGCCCGTAAAGCGTCGACGCGCTGAGCAGAGCGAAAATCCAGGCAAGGGCGGTGCGCATTAACCCGCATAAATCGGCGGATATCTCTGATTTATTTAGGGTAGTAGTCCGCGAGCGGCCAGCAATGTTAGTCTCGTGTAAGTGGCTAAGCTTCGTGTCGCGGTCGTAGGCGCCGGTTCTTTCGGCAAAAACCATCTGCGGGTGGTCCATCATTCGCCTCATGGGGAACTGGCGGGAGTTCTGGATTTGGACACCGCTCGCGCAGCGGAAATTGCCTCTCCCTACGGCTGCGCCATCTTCAGTTCGCTCGAAGACCTGGCGTCCAAAGCCGACGCAGCCATCATCGCGACCCCCACCTTAACGCATGCGGAAATCGGATGCCGGCTCATCGAACTCGGCCTCGATGTCGTGGTGGAAAAGCCTATTTCCAACACCTTAGCCGGAGCAAAGGCGCTGGTGGACACCGCCGAGCGGCACGGCAAAATTCTACAGGTAGGCCATTTGGAGCGATTCAATCCGGCCATCCTGGCCCTCGAATCCGTCATGACGACGCCGCTTTTCTTCGAGGTGCACCGGTTAAGCGAGTTCAGCCCCCGCAGTCTCGATGTGGACGTCGTGCTGGATCTGATGATCCACGACCTCGATATCCTCCTCGCCCTCACCGGCAAAAGACCGGAGGAAATTCGAGCCGCCGGCATCTCGATCCTGTCCTCAAAAGTGGATATCGCCAACGTCAGATTGCAATTTCCCGGAGGCTGCATCGCCAATCTCACGGCCAGCCGCGTTTCCACCGAACGCGTCCGGAAGCTGCGCCTCTTCCAGCCGCACGAATACATTTCCCTCGATTACGGACGCCAGGACGCCGTAAGATTCCGGGTCAAACCCCCTCTCGGGATCGATTTCGCTCCCCTCCCGGTTGTTAAAGACGAGCCTCTGCGTATGGAAATTGAGAATTTCTTGGAAAGCATCGCCACCCGCCGTCCGCCTCGCGTCACCGGGCAGCAGGCTATGGCTGCCCTGGAAGTGGCAGTCGATATTCTCGCTAAGATAGAAGAACACGCCACTCTGGTGGGCCAAAGCCTTCGAGCAGCAACCTCTATCCCGCCGGATGCGTCCTAACGATTGTCGAACCCATGTCTCCCGTAGACATTTCCGCTAAAGCTCCGCCCGAACTGGATCTGCTCCCGCAGCAGGAACGGCTCACCTCACGGCACTTCGTCGCGATGGCCCTGGCGTCGATCGCTATCCACATCGTTGGCGGAGTGTTCTTTTTCAGCCTTCCCGAAGTGATTCCGGCCCCGCGTGCGCCCATTGTCACGTCGGATTTGCATAAGGCAGTTCATCTGTATGCTCCAAAATTGTTTGAGCCTACGCAAAAAGCGCCGAACCTGAGCAAGATTGTGCATCCCGAACTCGACGTCCGCAGCGAAGTGGACGCTCCGCAGCCGCAGGCTCCGAAAATGCGCCGTCCCCAACCGGCACCGGGACCGGTCGCGCCTCCCGTTTCGGCACCCCCACCGCCGATGATCGAGCCACCTAAAATTCAAGTCGCTACCGCCCAGCCGCCTGCGCTTCCTACCATTGCTCCGCCTATCCCGGATGGGGCTATCCCTCAGGCTGCTCCACCGCCGGATTCCTCTAAACCTAAAATTTCATTTGAAAATGTCGCGCCTCCCCCTCCGGTTAAGCTCAAAGGACCACCCGATCCCAGATTGCTGATGCAGGCCGCCGCCATGGAACACGCCGCGCAGGTTGCTCCCAGGAATCCGGGCGGCGGCGGGATTACCGTGGGTGATTCCGGCGACGATTTAAGCGATCTGCCCAGAATCAACCAGGCTCAATCGAAGGGGCGCATGGGCAGCAATCTCCAGTTGCTCAGCGACGCCAATGGTTTCGACTTCAAACCATATCTAATGAAGATACTTGCCACTGTCCGGCGCAACTGGATGATGGTCATTCCGGAAAGCTCGAAAATGGGCCGCCGGGGAACGGTCCTGATTCAGTTCATCATCGATCGCCATGGCACTGTTCCTAAATTGGTGATAGCCACATCCTCCGGCACCGAAGCCTTCGATCGTGCCGCCGTCGCTGGCGTTAGCGCCTCAAATCCCTTCCCACCCCTGCCTGAGGAGTTCAAAGGCGACCAGATCCGGCTCCAACTTGCCTTCCAATACAACGCCCCTGCGCATTAGAGCCAGAACCCATGTCGGATCTTAGGTTTATAGCCGCGATGTCCTCCTACGCTGCCCTCGCCCTGGTAGCCGGATTCACCCTAGATGGCCGGATTCGCCTTGCAACGTGGGTTTTTTTAGGTGGAATCGCAGTGAAAACGGTGCTCGTGGTTCTAAAACGCCGGTTGGGCTAAGCACGTAGCATACTCTCCATCGGATTATTATTAGTCCTCTTCTAAGGTAAAGCTTCGAGATACGAGGTGGGGTCCTCCCCCTTAACCTTCTATTTACCGGATAGTTCCAGGTGCCTTCTGTGCCAAAAGGGTACGAAAGTTCCAGTCTGGGAGGAAACAATGCAAGCTGGGTGCCGAATCAGAACGCGAGTCATAGCAGGATCGGGGATCGGTCGTATATCTACCACTCGCCAGACTGCCGTACGCCTAAGGTTTCCTACTGATTCTAAAACACTAAGCCTTCTTCGAAAGGCTTACGTAGGATGCCCCAAATACCCTCTGCCGCCGGTTTTTGAGATTGGTTCGGAGCGTGCCTTAACCGAGGTGCCGACAAAATTCAAGGTGCTTCATCCGGAAGACGCTAGGAGAAAGTTGTGATGCTGATGACAAAATTCAAGACCGCTGTGGCCACTGTTACCATGCCGGTCCCGGTTCGGGAGATTTCGTCGCGGATACGTACTGCGCCCACGAAGCCTATGGGCACTAGCACCTCCTTACACGCGGTTCCAGCCGCGCATGATCCTGCCCACCCGGCGGTGCATTCGAAATCCAGTGGAACGGCGCAGGCAGCTCGTCTGGCGCGCCGCGACCGCGTTGTCTTGGAGCATCTGCCCCTGGTAAAGGCGATCGCCGTCCGCGTTCACGAAAATCTCCCGGTGCATGTCGACCTCGATGACCTGGTCCACGCCGGCATCATTGGCCTGTTCGACGCCGCCACCAAGTTCAATCCGGAAAAGCAGGTTGTTTTTTCAAGCTACGCCAAGCACCGTATCAAGGGTGCGATTCTCGATAGCCTCCGCCAGCTCGATTGGGCCTCGCGCGATATGCGCCGCCGCCACAAGCAAGTGGAAGCCGCCACCCGCGATCTCTCCTCGACCCTGCAACGCGCCCCAACCGAAGCTGAAGTAGCCGCCAAGCTCGGCATGGACGTCGACCGGTGGCGCACCATGATGCTGGACCTGCGCAATGTCGGCCTGGTCTCCGCCTCCACCCGTTCCAATGAAAACGACGATCTGCCGGCTCCGGACTTCCCGGGCAAGCCCGAAGGTCAGCCCGATTCGATCTGCGCGCGGGAGCAACTGCGCGGCGTCCTCGGCGAAGCCATGAAAACCCTGCCGGAGCGCTATCAGAAAGTCGTCGTGCTGTACTACACCAACGAAATGACGATGAAGGAAATCGGCGGCGTGCTCGGCATCAATGAGAGCCGCGTGTCGCAGATTCACAAATCCGCGCTCGAAAAAATGATGGTCGTGTTGCAAGCTAACGGCATCCAATCCAGCCAGGCTTTTTAGTTCTTCGGATAACCTGCCGTCGCCTTCACCTCAGCGATTTGTTTATCGTGACGCTCGGTGTGCAGCGGCGCATAGATCAGCCATTGATACGCGTTCAATGTATTGAAGAACGCAAACGGATGTTCCACGGTATATTCTTTTAACTCCACCTGCGTCTCCGCCGCGAATTTCTCGATCTCAACTCTTTGTCTGAGAAACGTCTCCTTCACCTGAGCCTGCGTCATCTTCCCCGACGGCACAATCGGCTCCGGCGCGCTGGCCTTCCCGAGCCGCGGAGCCATCACCCTCTCGATCAACTCCGTCTTCCCCTTCGTCTTTTCCTCCCACGCCGGATTCGGAGCCGATGCGATCGCAGTCTTGACGTTCGCGAACAGCAGCGCCTCCGCCAGCACGATATGCTCCGCCGTCTCGCCCACGGACCAGCGCTCCGGCGCCGGCTTCCATTTCCACTGCTCCTCCGTCACGCCGTCGATCGCCGCCAGGAACTCTTTGCGCGACTCCTCCAGCCAGTTGATCGCCTTCATCCGATCCTCCGCCGTCATATGAGCGTCAGCAGCGCCCAGCCGTAAACACACCACCGACAACAACGCCAGCCGTCTCATACTTGACTCCTCCTGGGAAGCAAAGTTATTATAATGCAAAGGCCATAAGCCAATGATTGTTCGCCTCTAACTCCGACTGCTTCCCGCCGCCCGGCGGAATACTCTCTTAACAGCCCGAGCTGGAGGTTTCATGCAAGAAGTTCTCTCTCAGAGGACCAGTCTACTCAAATCCATTCGCGAAGCCGTCACCGGCGACACTCATCGCGACTTTACCCAGGAGCCCATCGGCCGCGCGATAGCCCTGCTCGCGATTCCCATGATGCTCGAAATGATGATGGAGTCGCTCTTCGCCGTCGTCGACATGTTCTGGGTCGCGCATCTGGGCGCGGATTCCATCGCCACCATCGGTTTCACGGAAGGCCTTCTCACGTTGGTCTATACCGTCGCGCTCGGCCTTAGTATCGCCACCGCCGCGACCGTCGCCCGCCGCATCGGCGAAAAGGATCCCGCCGCCGCCTCTGAAACCGCCGCGCAAGCGATCCTGCTCGGCGGAATCATCGCCCTCGCGATCGGCGTCAGCGGAGCCGTCTTCGCGCCCCAGCTACTACGCCTGATGGGAGCCAGCCCCGAAGTGATCAAGGTCGGCACCGGCTACGCCCGCGCGATTTTCGGAGGCAGCGGCACCGTCATGTTGCTCTTCCTGATCAACGCCGTATTCCGCGGCGCAGGCGACGCGTCGCTCGCCATGCGCGTCCTGTGGAGCGCGAACCTCATCAACATCGTCCTGAACCCTCTGCTGATTTTCGGCATCGGCCCTTTCCCGAAATTAGGCGTCACCGGCTCCGGTATCGGCACAACCATTGGACGAAGCCTGGGTGTCCTGCTGCAATTCTGGATGCTGACACAAGGATGGTCCCGCGTCGTAGTCCACGCCCGCGAATTCCGCCTGCGCCCCGCGCTGATGCTGAAACTCCTGCGCCTGTCACTCGGTGGAATGCTGCAATATTTCGTCGGCACTTCGAGCTGGATCCTGCTCATCCGCATGACCGCCCCCTTCGGTAGCGCCGTCATCGCCGGCTACACCATCATGCTGCGCATCCTGCTGTTCGCTCTCCTGCCGAGCTGGGGCATGGCCGGAGCCGCCGCGACCCTGGTCGGCCAAAACCTGGGCGCGAAAAAACCCGACCGTGCCGAAGCCGCCGTCTTCCGAGCCGGCTTCTACAACATGATTCTACTGGGCGCGGTAGCCGTCCTCTTCATCACCTTCGCGCCCCAGTTAGTCAGCATCTTCACCAACGACCCGGCAGTAGCGCAAGTAGCCTCGAGCGCCCTCCGCATCATCAGTTGCGGTTATATTTTCTACGCCTGGGGCATGGTCGCAATCCAAGCCTTCAACGGCGCCGGCGACACCGTCACGCCGACGCTGATCAACCTGTTCTGCTTCTGGGCCTGCCAACTCCCAATCGCCTGGTGGCTAGCCTTCCACACCGCAATGCGCAGCAACGGAATCTTCGCGGCCATAGCAATCTCCCAATCCCTAATCGCCGTGATCGGGATGCTCGCGTTTCGGAGGGGTAAGTGGAAGCTACAAAGGGTCTGAATGTTGGGGCAGGCCCTCTTCCAGCTACGGTGAAGTCGGCACGGGCGACTGGTATGATTTCGAAGAGACCCTAAAGACGGAGAACCGTTACTTTAACAAGCACGCCGAACACCTGCTGACATATCTCTTCCAGGGAATCGATGAGTACCGCACGAAGTCTGGGCGCCCAGTCATTATAGAGGCTGGGCCCGGCACCGTTTTCTCGAAGCTTTATCGCGCGCGAAAATTTCCGTCCGAGAAGGAGCTCCGAGGAGCAATGGTTCAGCCGGACCGGGACGTTGGCCCGCCGCCCCCGGACAAAGCAACGGCCGGACGTATGAGCGCGGCCGGGGTCTCCGTCTTTTACGGAGCCACAGACCGAGATGTGGCGCTCGTCGAGGTGAGGCCGCCTGTCGGTAGCAAAGTGCTGATTGGGTGTTTTGAAGTTATCCGGCCCTTAAGGCTATTGGACCTTCCCGCCCTGAACGAGTTGCAGGACGAAAACTTGAAGCGAACACACTTCCTGGCAGGGTAAGGAGAACTTCAACGTCGTTCTGTTCCACCGAGCGGCGAGAGTGCAGAGGCTGGCGAGGGTGCAACCGTTTCGGACAATTCACTGTACGGTCACGACTGCCTCGATAGCCCTGACCTCCAATATACTGTTTGGGTGCATAGAGCCGAGAAGCCGCCGCTCACACCCGACGGCTGCGACGGTACCTCCCTTAGGTTCTCATCGATGGAAGTCTGCTACATAAACGCCGTCCGGTTTGACGAGATCTCAAGCCCAGTCCCTCGGTGCCAGCAGGGGATTCCGGCAGAAAATAAATTTTGAGTTGCGGCTTGCGAGCTCCCTCGCTTTGGCCGGCTTTCCGGCCCGCTATAACGTAGGGCCGGCCCTTGTTAAAATCAATACATCCGGTGCCTCCGTCCCCCACCAAAGCCATGACCGTTCGCCAGTTCTTCGGCCGCAAAGGGCTCCTGTCGGAATGGCACCCCAATTACGAATTCCGAGCCGGCCAACTCGAAATGGCGGAAGCCGTCGCTTCCGCCCTCGCCGACAAAAAGCATCTCATCGTCGAAGCCGGAACCGGGACCGGAAAAACGTTAGCGTACCTCGTCCCCGCCATTCTCTCCGGCCGCCGCGTCGTCATCTCCACCGGCACAAAAAACCTCCAAGAACAGCTCTTTTACAAGGACGTTCCCTTCCTCGAAAAACACCTTCAAGCCCCTCTCCGCGTCTGCTATATGAAAGGCCGCGCCAACTACGCTTGCCGCCAGAAAATCTACGACGCTGAAACTGAGCCTGTCCTTACCGGCCTTGAAGAAGTCGCCGACTTCCAGATCATTCGCGAATGGGAGAAAACCACCGACACCGGCGACCGCTCCGAGATTAAATCTCTTCCCGAATCCAGTTCCGCCTGGGCGAAAATCGACGCCCGCGGCGATCTCTGCACCGGTCAGAAGTGCCAGCAATTCGAGCGCTGCTTCATCACCAAAATGCATCAGAAGGCCCAGGAATCAGACATCATCATCGTCAACCACCACCTGCTCTTCGCCGACCTCTCCGTGAAACGCGAGGACCTGGCCGGCATCATCCCCGAATATTTCGCCGTGATTTTCGACGAAGCCCACGATGTCGAGGACGTAGCCGGCCAATACTTCGGCGTCGCGGTTTCCAGCTATCAGTTCGAAGAACTAACCCGCGACGTTTCCAGTCTCGCCCGTAGAAAAGAGTTCGGCAGCGTCGAGCTCGATAACATCCTGATCATCCTCGGCGACCGCGCCCAGTTCTTCTTCAATCTCTTCGTCGCCAATGAAGGACGGACCGGTTTCCGCGCCCACGAAGCGTTCCTCGAACTCCATAACGACGCCTATCACGACGTGCTCCACGCCTTGGAGCTGGTCTCTCTGCAACTGGAGCTCCTGCGCTTCGGCCCCGAGGAAACGATCCCTCTCGTGAATCGCGCCCGAGACATGGCTCGCCGCCTGGAGTTCTGGATGGACGGCAAGGATCGTACCTTCGTTTATTGGATCGAGCGCCGCGGCCGTGGAACATTCCTCCAGGCCACTCCTATCGACGTTTCAAAGCTCCTCGATGAGCGCCTCTTCGACAAAATTGATACCGTCGTGCTCACGTCGGCTACTCTCGCCGTCTCCGGCGATTTCGAATTCGCGAAGGCCCGCCTTGGCCTGCGCAGCCCGCGCACCTTGATCGTCCCCAGCCATTTCGATTATCAGAAGCAAGCCCTTCTTTATGTCCCGCAAACGCTGCCGGATCCGAGGAGTCCCGCCTTCACCGCGGCCGCCGCGCGAGAGATCGTCGAGATCCTGATGCTCAGCCAGGGCCGCGCCTTCGTGCTGTTCACCAGCTATCAGCAGATGCGCCTGATCTACGATCGCGTGTCGCTCGAAATCCCTTACCAGACGCTGATGCAAGGCACCGGCCCGCGGAGCGCTCTGCTCGAAGAATTCCGAACCACCCCCAACGCCGTGCTGTTCGCGACCTCCAGCTTCTGGCAGGGAGTCGACGTGCCAGGCGAGCAGCTAAGCTGCGTTATTATTGATAAGTTACCCTTTGCGGTGCCCAGCGATCCCGTGGTGGAAGCGCGCATTTCCGCGATTAAGGAAGACGGCGGCGACGCGTTCAGCAGCTATCAGGTGCCGCAAGCCGCCATTGCGTTGAAGCAGGGATTCGGCCGCCTGATCCGCAGCCGCACAGACCGCGGGGTGCTTTCGCTGTTGGATAATCGCGTAACGAAAACGCGCTACGGCCAGATTTTTTTCGATAGTCTTCCCGATTACGCATTTACAACCAACCGGGCGGACGTGGAGAAGTTTTTCAATGTTTGAAGTAACAGTCGAGCAAACCTTCGCCGCCGGACACGCGCTGCGCAACTATAAAGGCAAGTGCGAAAACGTCCACGGCCACAATTTCAAAGTGCAGGTCCGCATCGAAGGCCAGCACCTGGACGACACCGGCCTGCTGGTCGATTTTATTGACGTAAAGTCGGTGATGCGAAAAGTGATCGAGCGCCTCGATCATCAATTCTTAAACGAAGTGCCGCCCTTCGACGTAAAAAACCCCTCCGCCGAAAATATCGCCGAATACTTTCACGTGGAAATGACCATCGGCCTAGCCGCCGCGCCAGTGCCGATTCGCATCAGCGAAGTAAGAGTCTGGGAAACCGACATCCAAAGCGCCAGCTATCGCCCATAAAGGCCCATGCTAGCCTTTGATCTTTAGACCGGACCTTCTCTGTGAAGCAAATAAAATCAACTCGAATCTTAATTGCTGTTCTGTTTGCGCCTCTGTGGTGCTGCGCACAAACCTTCACCATTACGACCGTTGCCGGCTCCTCCGCGAGCCAGTTCCGCGGCGGATTTTCCGGCGATGGGGGCCTAGCGATCAACGCGGAGTTGAGCGCTCCCAACTCCGTCACCCTGGATTCGTCAGGAAATCTTTACATCTGCGACAGCGCCAATAATCGGATTCGCAAAGTATCTACCAGCGGCATCATCGCGACGATTGCGGGTAGCGGCGCCACTGGGACGGGAAGCGGTGGATATTCCGGTGACGGCGGCCTTGCGATAAGTGCCCTCCTGAACGGCCCCTCGGGTCTTGCGGTCGACGCCAACGGTAACTTATTCATCGCGGATACGCAGAACAACGTGATTCGCAAAGTGTCGCCAAGCGGCATAATCTCAACTTTCGCAGGCAACGGAACACTCGGATTCTCCGGAGACGGTAATCCCGCAGTCAGCGCCCAGCTCAATCTACCCGATGGCGTCGCCGTGGATCCCTCCGGCAACGTTTACATCGCCGATACCTGGAACGGAGCTATTCGGATGGTCTCGACGAACGGCGTAATATCGACGTTCGCAGGGACAGGAGGCAAGCGGGGATACTCGGGCGACGGCGGTCAGGCCACGGCCGCGACGCTCTCCAATCCGAGTTCGCTGGCATTTGACGCATCGGGGAATCTTTACATAGGGGACGACAGCATCGTCCGGAAAGTGGCTCTCAACGGAATCATCACCACGGCTGCAGGGAATGGCACGCTGACTGGCGATGGCGTCCAGGCTACGAGTGCGGCGATAGACAACGTAGGCGGAATAGCCATCGATGCGTCCGGCAATCTTTTTATCTCGGACTCGGGGACCAATCGCGTTCGCCAAGTCCTGACAAACGGAACTATTACGACGGCTGCCGGCAACGGCAACGCGATTTATCAGGGCGATGGCGGCCTGGCGACCAATGCCGGTCTTCAAAGCCCTTTCGGCCTAGCTGCGTCGGGCGGAATAATTTATGTTTGTGATTTCGGCCACAACCTAGTCCGTCTTCTGACGCCAGGCGCGCCCGCGGGCGGACCTGCGCCCTCAATCACAAAGGGAGGAGTGGTCACCTCCGCCAGTACCTCTTCCACCATCGAACCCGGCTCCTGGGTGTCGATCTATGGCACCAATCTAACCGCTGGATCCGCGCCCGTGAATTGGAATGGAGATTATCCGCTCACACTCGGTGGAACCACCGTCACCATTAACGGCAGGGCCGCGTTTCTCTCTTACGTTTCCCCCACGCAGGTGAATCTGCAAGCACCCTCCGATGGATCAAGCGGTACCGTGGGCGTAACTCTGACTACTGCGAACGGAACCGCGACGTCCACGGTGACCCTGGGAAGCGTTAGTCCTGCGTTCAGTCTTCTTGGCGATGGAAAGCACGCGGCGGCCATCATTTTGCGATCGGATGGATCGGGTACGTTCGGTGGGGGTACCTACGACATTGTCGGCCCTCTTGGAACATCGCTTGGCTACCAGACGATCCCGGCCAAGGCTGGCGACAACGTCGTGTTTTTCGGAGTGGGGTTTGGGCCAACCAATCCGCCCGTGCCACCCGGGTCACCGTATTCGGGTGCGGCGACCGCGATCTTCACGAGTCATTTATCGATCAATGGTCAGCCGCTAACAACGACGTTTGCTGGAATCAGTGCGCCAGGATTATTCCAGTTCAACGTCACCATCCCGCAAGGGCTAGGCACAGGAGATCAATTGCTACTCGCCACCGTTAACGGAATTTCGACGCAAGCCAATGTCGTAACGACTCTACAATAATAAGCCGAGACTTACCGCCCGAAATACGATGCGTTCTGCTGCGCGAAATCCGCCCACTTCTCCGGCAGATCGTCGAGCGCAAAGATCGCCGACACCGGACATACCGGCACGCAGGCGCCGCAATCGATGCACTCCACCGGATCGATGTAAATCAGGTTAACTTCGGCGAACTTAGGGTTGTCCTTTTTAGGGTGGATACAATCCACCGGACACGCGTCCACACAGGCAGCATCTTTCACTCCGACGCAAGGATCCGCAATTACATAGGCCATAAGTGTTGAACCCCCAATCTTAGCATAGGAGTTGGTAGGGACGGGCAGATTCGAACTGCCGACCTGCCGCTTAGGAGGCGACCGCTCTATCCATCTGAGCTACGTCCCCGACGCACTAATTGTACCAGCGTTTCAGCCCCTTCTTCCCGATATCCCGCCGGTAATGCATCCCCTCAAAATGAATTTTATCAACCCCCGCGTACGCGTTCGCCATCGCCGACCGAAGATCGTTCCCGGACGCAGTCACTCCAAGAACCCGCCCTCCGGAAGTCTCCAAACCATGGGCCTCCATTCGAGTCCCCGCGTGAAACACCTGCGCCGTGCCGGCGTCCGCGCCGGTAATTAAATCCCCACTCCGCACGCGTCCCGGATACCCGGCGGCAGCCAGCACGACGCAGACCGAGGGCTCCTTCTTCCAGCGCAAATTCCCCGCCGTCAATTCTCCCGTGGCAGCCCTCATGAGCGTTCCCGCGAAATCGTCGTCCAGCCGATGCATTAGCACCTGTGCCTCCGGATCTCCTAACCGCACGTTGAACTCCAGCACCTTCGGACCAGCTGAGGTCATCATGATCCCCGCGTACAGAAACCCTGTAAAGCCCGTCGCGCGAACAGCCGGCTCAATCACCACGTCTAGGATTTGTCCTATATCCTCATGCCTCAGAATACGCCCGTCGCAATAAGCTCCCATGCCGCCGGTATTAGGCCCCGTGTCGCCATCGCCGACCGCCTTGTGATCCTGAGTCGCTTCCAGCGGAACAATATTCCTCCCATCGCTCATTACGATAAAGCTGACTTCCTCGCCTTCGAGAAACTCCTCGATCACCAACCGGGGCCCCAGCGAAATAACAGCCGCTTCAGCTTCTCCTCGGTTGTGAGCGATGACGACGCCCTTCCCCGCCGCAAGCCCATCTGCCTTAATCACAATCGGATAGTCGAACTGATCGAGCGCAGCCAGTCCGTCATTCTCCACACGGACGAATCGAGCAGTAGGAATGCCGACGCTCCGCATGAATTCCTTAGAGTAAATCTTGCTCCCCTCAAGCTGCGCCGCCTCTTTCGTCGGTCCAAAAATCGCCCGGCCACGTGCCCGAAACTGATCAACCACACCCGCGACGAGCGGTGCCTCCGGCCCTACAACGGTAAGATCAGCCTCAATGGTCAGATAGTCCGCCGTGTCCAGATTCGTAGCAATTTGCGCAGTCCCCGGATTCCCGGGCGCGCAAAAAATCTGATGACCTTCGAGAGAAAGGCGCCAGGCGATGGCATGTTCGCGGCCGCCGCCGCCGATGACGAGAATTTTCACGTGTGGATAATGCCATTTTAACCCGCTTTAAGCGCTAGAATAGTGTTGAAAATGGCTAATTATGACGTCATTGTGGTAGGCGCCGGCCACGCAGGCTGTGAGGCCGCACGAGCCTGTGCCCGTCTGGGCCTGAAGACCGCAATGGTCACGATGAACCTCGATCTCATCGCCCAAATGTCCTGTAATCCAGCAGTTGGCGGGATTGCCAAAGGTCATTTGGTGCGTGAAATCGACGCGCTGGGCGGCATAATGGGCGAACTCACCGACGCCGTCGGCATCCAGTTCCGATTATTAAACACCAGCCGAGGCCCGGCAGTCTGGTCGCCCCGCGCGCAATGTGATAAGAAACAATACCGCTTACGCATGCGTGACCTTCTCGAAAAGGAGCCAAATCTCCGCATCCTGCAAGCCGAAGTAGCCCAACTTCTGCTGGTTGGCCGCCGTGTCATCGGCGTCCAACTCCGCGACGGCCGATCGCTCAAAAGTGAAGCTGTTGTAGTCACTACCGGCACATTTCTAAACGGGTTAGCCCATATTGGGGAAGCCAAAGTAAACTGCGGCCGCAGCGGTGAAGCACCCTCAAACCTTCTCGGCGATCAACTCCGTGAATTAGGCCTGGATTGGAAGCGATTGAAAACAGGCACTCCTCCGCGCCTCGATGGCCGCACCATCGACTGGTCGCGATTCGAGCCTCAGTATGGCGACCCGGAGCCGACTCCCTTTTCTTTTCTCACTGGCAAAATTGAAAGGGAGCAAGTACCTTGTTATGTTGCATATACGTCGGAAAAAACCCATGAGATCCTACGTCGGAACATATCCCGCTCTCCAATGTATAGCGGCCAGATCGAGGGGATCGGTCCAAGATATTGCCCCTCCATTGAAGACAAGGTCGTTAAGTTTCCCGACAAATCCCGGCATCAACTTTTTCTGGAACCGGAAGGTGCAGATACATACGAGATTTACCTGAACGGAATGTCCACCAGCATGCCGATCGACGTGCAAACAAGCATGGTTGCTTCGGTAGAGGGCCTTGAGTCAGCAGAGATGTTGCGGCCGGGATACGCGATTGAGTACGACGCGATCGATCCACGCGAATTAACGAATTCACTGGCAGTTAAATCAATTGAGGGCCTGTTTTTAGCGGGTCAGATCAACGGCACATCGGGCTACGAAGAAGCAGCGTGTCAGGGCCTCGTCGCTGGCATCAACGCGGCGCGGCGGGTAGGCGGATCCGAACCCGTAATACTTGGCCGGACCGATGGATACGTGGGAATTCTTGTTGAGGATTTGATAAACCAGGGCGCAGATGAGCCCTATCGAATGTTCACCTCGCGTGCCGAGTTTCGCCTCCACTTGAGAATTGACAACGCCGACGAGCGTCTGACGCCGATTGGCCGCACCATAGGTCTGGTGACCGACAAACGGTGGCAGACTTATCTCCATAAGCAGCAACAGAAAAAGCGAATTTTGACTTGGATGGAGATCACCAGAGCGAACGTTGAGGGCCGGCCTACGATGGCAATTTGGCTGCGGCGCCCCGAAGCTCGGATCGAAACCTTGAAGCCAGCTTTGCAGGAATTGCTTGGTGAGGAACCGCTGCAAGGTGTCCTTTCGACCGTTGAGACGGAATTAAAGTATTCCGGCTATATCGCCCAACAGAATAGGCAAGTCGCGCGACTCCAAGGGTCAGGTCAGCGAAGGATCCCGGAGGATTTCTGTTACACCGACATTCCAGGGCTTTCGCGGGAAGTTTGTGAAAAACTTACGCGAGTGAAACCGGATACTCTGGGGCAGGCAGGTAGAATTCCTGGAGTAACCCCCGCGGCGCTTGCTGTGCTGGACGTGTACCTAACTGTCTCCCAGCATGTTTAAAGAGTTGCTCGCTGCGGAATTTGCCCCGTATGGTACCCTTTCCGAACTGCAACTACAACAACTCGAGGCTCATTACAATTCCCTGAGTCGATGGAATAAACGCCTCAATTTGACAAGGATTCGCGATTTGGAGGAGTCTGTCAGGTTCCACTATTGTGAATCGCTTTTCCTCGCACGATTTCTCCCCACGGGAGCTATTGCCATCGTCGACATCGGCTCGGGGGGCGGATTTCCGGGGATCCCGATCGCAATATTTCGCCCTGAATATCACGTGACCCTAGTCGAATCGCATCAACGTAAATCAGTATTTTTACGGGAATGCTCGCGTGACCTCAACAACGTCCGTGTCGTTCCGAAGCGAGCAGAGGACATAGACAACACTTTTGACTGGGTAGTTTCGCGTGCAGTGGCGCCACTGAATGTTCTTAAGCTCAAATTGGCCGAAGATATTGCGCTGTTAATCGGTGAAGAAGATGCCGCAGGTTTAAATGGCACAAGTGTGTCAATCCCGTGGGGTAAACATCGAGTTTTGTTCCACGTGAAACGCACAAGGTAAGGTTTCACGTGGAACATGCTAAGATCGGAGCGTCGTGGGTAAAATAGTCGCAATCACAAACCAAAAGGGCGGCGTGGGAAAGACCACCACGTCGATTAACTTGGGCGCGTCATTGGCAGCAAATGACTTAAGAGTTCTGTTGGTGGACTTCGATCCCCAAGGAAACTCTACAAGCGGCCTTGGAATTGACAAAAACCCTGAGATTTTAACCATCTATAATGCACTCTTAGGTGGGATGCCTCTGGAAAGGACCATTGTAAGGACCGAGTGTGAGGGGCTGGATATCGTTCCAGCGGACAAAAATCTCGTCGCAGCGAATCTTGAACTTGTCGATCTACCTGATCGCGAACATCGCCTAAAGGAAGTTCTCACGGAGATCCAGCCAAAGTACGACTACATCCTGATCGATTGCCCGCCGGCCCTCGATCTCCTCACCCTAAACGCGCTTGTGGCCGCGCAGTCAGTCCTGATTCCGATCCAGTGTGAGTTTTTCGCTCTGGAAGGGATCTCTCAACTCATGGATACAGTCGACAAGGTCCGCGAAGCATTCGCCCATCCCCTTCAAATCGAGGGAATCCTCCTCACAATGTACGATGAACGTACGAACTTGACCCGCCAGGTCTCCGACGACCTACGGGATTTCTTCAAGAACGAAGTCCTCAAGACCGTAATCCCCCGCAGTATTCGCTTGGCAGAAGCACCCAGCTATGGCAAACCCATCCTCATGTACGACCCCCGATCCAAGGGCGCCGAGAGCTATATCAAGTTGGCAAAGGAGATTCTAGAGAATGAGCAGCGGAACGGACAAGCAACGCAAAGTGCTGGGTAAAGGTCTCTCCGCCCTCTTGCCCGGGCGCTCCCCGTCAGCGCCCGCCCCAGAATTGCCGTCGACGCCGGTGGATCAGAAACCCGGACGCCTCCCGCTGTCTTCCATCCACGCGAATCCGATGCAGCCCCGCACTGTTTTTCAGCCTGATCGGCTAGACGAACTCGCCGCATCCATCCGCGCAAATGGCATTATCCAGCCGATCGTCGTTCGTCAACATGGCGATGGGTACCAGATCGTCGCGGGTGAACGCCGCTGGCGTGCCGCCAAACTCGCGGGTGTCACTGAGGTGCCGGTCGTCGTTCAGGATGTCGACGACCCTAGGATGCTGGAACTCGCTCTGATCGAGAATATCCAGCGCGAAGACCTCAACCCTATCGAAACCGCCCACGCCTACGACCGGTTAAGTCGCGAGCTTGGCCTTTCGCATGAGGAAATCGGCCGGCGTACCGGAAAAGACCGTACCTCTATTACCAATATCGTACGCCTCCTGAAGCTCCCCAAGGAGGTCCAACTCCTAGTTGCCGAGCGCAGGATTTCCATGGGTCACGCCCGCGCCATCCTTGGATTACCTGACGCGACCACTCAAATCCAAATCGCTGAGAAAGCCGCTGCCCAGAATCTTTCGGTCCGGCAAGTCGAGGCAATGGTTCAGGAGCTTACATCGGAGCGGCCGCGCGAAGGTTCCGGACATCGCAAGGATCAGGCCCTCGATCCGAACGTTAAAGCCGCCATCGAGGAATTGGAGCGCGCTCTCGGCACCCGGGTCCGCATTGTTGAGCTTAGTGACCAGCGTGGCCGGATCGAAATTGAATATTACTCACAGGCAGAACTCGACCGCCTGTTTCAGCACATAACGGGATCCAGCTAGGAGTGGTGCCGGCGGTAGGAGTCGAACCTACTACCTACGGATTATGAGACCGTCGCTCTAACCACCTGAGCTACGCCGGCGCATCTACCAGCGTATGAAGCGGAAGTGCTACCTGTCAAGTCTCTCAATATTCTACAATTCTCTATAGTGCCAGGAATCGCCCTCGAATTCTCGCGTGTTTCGAAGAGCTACTCCATCTATGCCGCGCCAGGCGACCGGCTGAAAGAGCTGATGACCCTCAATCAACGCCGGTTTCACACCGATTATTGGGCGCTGCGCGACGTCAGCTTCGAGGTTCAGCGTGGCGAAACATTCTGTGTCGTCGGCGAAAATGGCTCTGGTAAAAGCACTCTGCTGCAAATCTGTGCCGGCGTGCTGGAGCCGACTTCCGGGACATTTGCGGTCCACGGCCGCGTCGCTGCACTCCTCGAATTGGGGTCGGGGTTCAATCCGGAATTTTCCGGTCGCGATAATGTCTACTTGAACGGAGCCATCCTCGGCTTTTCCAGCAAGGAAATGGACCGCCGCTTTGCTGAAATCGAAGAATTCGCCGAAATCGGCGCTTTCATGGATCAGCCCGTCAAAACTTACTCCAGCGGCATGGTGGTTCGGCTCGCTTTCTCGGTCGCCATCCATGTCGACCCCGAAATCTTATTGGTCGATGAGGCGCTGGCCGTCGGAGACGTCTATTTCCGCCAGCGCTGTATGCGCAAGGTTCACGAGCTCCGCGCCCGCGGTATTACGATTTTGTTCGTTTCTCACGCCACCGGCGATATTAAGGCGCTCGGTGATCGTGCCATCTGGCTCGACCACGGCAATGTGCGCGGCATCGGTAAAGCGGATCTCATTGTCACTCAATATCTTGCGGCGATGGTCGAGAAGGACGCTCGGTATCTGGCCCATGATGCTCTAGTACATCCTGACCACCTCCATCAGGCTCCCGCAGAGGTCGAGGACCACATTCCGAATATTGACCATCGCTTCGGCGATGGCCGCGCACAGATCCTGGGCATTGCCGTCCATGATGCTACAGGCCTTAAGATACAATCACTTGCACCAAATACTACAATTATAGTCAGGATCAGTTTCCGGGCAAAGTCCAACCTCGATCATCCTATCGCCGGATTCATGTTCCGCAACCATCTGGGTGTCGATTTCGCGGGCACCAACACCTCTCGGGAAGGGCATCCGCTTCCACCGATGGCTGCCGGAGACGTTTGCACCGTCGATTTCCATCTCGATTTGCCCGCGCTGTACCCGTCTTCATTTTCGTTCTCGCCGGCGATCGCGAACGGGTCGCTGGAACACTACGCGATTTGCGACTGGATCGACAACGCTGTCGCGCTTCACATGGATCCGTCTGAGGGACCCATCTACGGTCAATTCCATTTCCCCTGCCGCGTCGAAGTAAATGCCAGGATGACAGCCGGAGTCCCGGCGCTGTGAGCGAGTTTACCGGCGAACGTGTTATCCCCGGTCACGTTAACGACGATCTTTGGGCGGAGCACATCGCGCGCTACGCTTTCGCCGCCCGCCTCGCCTCCGAGGCACGCGTTCTCGACATCGGATGCGGCGCCGGTTATGGAACCGCGGAGCTGGCGCAGCACGCTCAATCCGCCACCGGTATCGATGTTTCCGCCGAAGCCATCGACTACGCGCGCGCGCATTACCCGCTGCCGAACACCACGTTTCTCACCGCGTCCGCAACCACAATTCCTTTCCCGCCCGCCTCGTTCGACCTCATCACTGCGTTTGAAGTGATTGAGCATCTCGACAACTGGCACGACCTTCTGATTGAGACTCGCCGCCTGCTTCATCCGCAAGGCACTTTTCTGGTCTCGACTCCCAACAAGCTGTACTACGCCGAATCGCGTGCTTCTGAAGGCCCGAATCCCTTCCACACCCATGAATTCGAGTTCGCCGAATTTCGCGACGCTCTCGCGGCCGTGTTTCCCCATGTGACGATTTTGCTGCAAAACCGGCTGGAATCGCAGGCTTTCTATCCGCACGCAACTTTTGTGCCGGTCGACTCCCAACTGGATAGCACCCGTGGCTCGCCCGCCGAAGCCCATTTCTTCCTCGCGCTCTGTTCCATTGACCGGCCGCCGCAGATTCGGTCCTTTATATATGTTCCACGCGCCGCGAATCTGCTGCGGGAGCGCGAGCAGCATATTTTTCTTTTGCAGAAGGAGCTCGCCCAAACCAAAACCTGGCTCGAAGGCGTCATCTCCGACCGTCAGAAGCTCATCGAGGCCGGGCATGAACTCGAGGCTCATCTCGAACAGCAAAACCGCTGGGCTCAGCAACTCGAGCAGGATCACAACGCCGCACTCCAACGCATTTCGGACCTTCAGGATCAGATGCAAACCGAGCAGGCGAAGGCCATCGAGATGGGCGCGGCCTACCAGCGCACCGTGGATTCGCTGGAACAGGAAAATCGCAGCAAGACCGAATGGGCCATGGAGACCGACCGGCGCCTCGCCCAAAAATGCGAGGAATTGGTGCAGACCGTGCGTCTTCTCGATCAAGCGGAAGCTTCGGTGATCGAGCGGACCACTTGGGCGCAAAGTCTCAGCGCGGATTTGGAACAGGCGAACGCTAAGCTCGCGACCGTCGCGGAATCGCGTTGGGTCAAGCTCGGCCAAGCAGCCGGAGTCGCGCCAAAGGTCAAATGATGCGCAGAGCCCTGAGCGCCGCATGGCGCCTCATTCGAGGATTGCCGCTCGCGCTCCTCTCGCCGATTTTACTGTTCACCACCGTCATCGTTCTGGCTCTCGCCGATCTCGCCACCGTGCTCACTCCGCGCAGAAAACTGCGGCCTGAGACTCGCCCTGACACGCAAAAAGCGAGCATCGTCATTCCCAACTGGAACGGCCGTGACCTTCTCGCGAAGTATCTGCCATCAGTCATCGCGTCCATCGAGAATCATCCCGAGAGTGAAGTCGTCGTCGTCGACAATGGATCGACAGACGGCAGCGTCGCATTCATCGCCGAAACATTTCCCGATGTTCGCGTGCTTCCGCTCAAAGAAAATCTTGGCTTCGGTGGAGGATCCAACGCCGGCTTCCGCGCCGCGCACAATGATATCGTCGTCCTTCTGAACAGCGATATGCGAGTCGAGCCCAATTTCCTACAGCCCTTGCTCGACGGCTTCACGGACGCGAAAGTCTTCTCCGTCGCCTGCCAGATTTTTTTCTCCGACCCCGCAAAACTCCGCCAGGAAACGGGCCTCACCGAATCCTGGTGGCAGCAGGGAAGCCTCCGCGTGCGCCATCGCGCCGACGAAAAAATTCGCGATCTCTATCCCTGCGCCTACGGCGGCGGTGGCTCCTGCGCATTCGATCGCCACAAATTTCTGGAGCTCGGCGGATTCGATGAAATCCTCGCTCCCTTCTATCTGGAAGACACCGATCTCGGTTACATGGCCTGGAAACGCGGCTGGAAGACCATGTATCAACCTGCCAGCGTGGTCTATCATGAGCATCGCGGCACCATCGGCAAAAAATTTAGCGACGCTTATATCCAGGGCGTGCTCAAGAAAAACTTTCTTCTTTTCACGTGGAAAAACATCCATGAGTGGCGCCGCCTCTTCACGCATTTCGCATTTTCCTGGACCAGCGCCACTCTGAGCTGGCTGTTCGGCGATTCACCGGAGCGCACCAGTTTCGCCGGCATCGCCCGCGCCGCCTTCCAACTTCCCGAAACGTTCGCCTCCCGTGCGCGAGCCCGCCAGCTCGCCGTCATTTCCGATACCGAGGCCTTCCGCCGGCCCTTGGGCGGCCATTTCCGCGATACGTTTTCGCCCATGCAGCAGGACAAATTAAAAGTCCTCTTCGTCTCGCCCTACCCGATTTTTCCACCGGTGCATGGCGGCGCCGTCTTCATGTCGCAAACCGTCCGTGAGCTCGCCCGCTTATGCGAACTGCATGTCATCGTGCTGCTCGATTACGCTCATCAACGTCCCGCGCACGATGAGCTAGACGCTCTTTGCGCGTCAACCGAATATATAGTTCGCATGGAAGGACGCCAGAAAGCGTTTGGTTCCACCGAGCCTCACGCCGTCCGCGAATTTCGCAATGCCGACCTCGCGTGGCTCATCCACCGTCAGATTTTTACCAAGCAAATCGACGTCCTTCAGCTTGAATACACCGTCCTCGGACAATATGCCGGACGCTTCAAACGAATCCCCAGCATCTTGTTTGAGCACGACATCTATTTTCAATCCATCGCGCGCCGTCTGCCATTCATCACCAACGCCGTCGAGAAAATGCAAGCCCGCTGGGAATATCTGCGAGCACTCCGCTACGAACTTCGCATGCTCCCCGCGCCCGATCGAATCCAGGTCTGTAGCCGCGATAATCGCGATTACATAGCGTCGTTTTTACCCGCCATCAAAGACCGCATCGACGATCACTACCGCGCCGGCATTGAAACCGCGCTCTACGATTTCAATCCACGAAATCGTGAGCCGTTCACACTTCTCTTCCTCGGCAGCTTCCGCCACCTCCCGAATCAGGAAGCGCTCACCTGGTTCCTCCGCGAAGTATTTCCCAAAGTCCGCGCCGAGGAGCCGCGCGCGCGCCTGATCGTCATCGGCTCGGACCCTCCCCTCCGACACTCTTTGCCCGAATCGGAAGCGGTGGAGCTCATCGGTTTCGTCGAAGATGTGCGCGAGCCTCTGAAACATTATGCGCTGTTCGTGTGCCCCATCCTCAGCGGCTCCGGCGTGCGTGTGAAACTCCTCGAAGCCTTCGCCGCGGGAATTCCGGTGGTTTCGACGCGCCTCGGCGCCGAAGGACTCGCCGATCAAGATGGCGACCTCTGTGCCCTGGCCGATGACCCATCGTCCTTCGCCGCCCACATCGTGAAACTTCTTCGCGATCCCGAAGCCGCCGCGCAAATGGCAGAGCGCGCCCGCGCCGAAGTCGTCTCCACTCGCGACATGCGCGTCATGACCGCGCGTTTAGTCGAATGCTACCGCGCCGAAATTAAGCGGATGCGAGCCGCTCCAGCTCCGTAACCACCCGATCCAACTCCTCCACCACCGGCGAATCTCCCGCCGCGCGCAGCGCCGTCACCATCGCGCGGTAATACCACAGCGTTCCGCTTCGGCGCCCTGTAAACAGGCCCCACAAATCCTCGCCGCAGATCCGATAATCCATCACCAGGGACCGCGCGTTGTGCAATTTGTCGCATGCCGAAACCAGCCGGACGGACCGCGACGCATGCCCGATATGCCGCACATACGCCTCTCGCCGCGCGCGCCATGGAATCGATTCATCCTCTTCCGAACACCCGACCACAATCTCCGTTACCCGCTCCCCGAACTGCCGCAGAATTTCCGCGCGCGCCACCTCGCCGCCCTGATCTTCAATCGCGTCGTGCAGCAGCGCCGCGATCGCTTCGTCTTCATCGCCGCCATATTCCAGCGTCAGCGCGCACACCGCCAGCAGATGCGAAACATACGGCACACCGGACCCCTTGCGCCGCTGTTCCCGATGCAGCTCATTGGCATACACCAGCGCCCGATCAAAGCGCTCCGTCAGCAATTCACTTCCCTTTTTTATCCTTTTCGAGCTGGGTCGCAATCTTATCCGCCACCCGGTTCAGATCCGCCGCCTGCGCGCTTTTCGGAGGCACATAATCGCTCCATAGCACGCTCCGTGTTTTTCGATCCAGCAGAAAAACCGCGCCCTTGCTCCGCGCCCCGCCCGCCACTGGACCGTTGAACGCCGCCGGCTCCTTCACCTTATCCTTGCCGTCCGCGTCTTTATCGTCCTTCGGCGGCTCGACTTTTTTCTCGCCGTACAGCTTCTGCAAGGACTCTTCCAATCCAGCTCCAATATGATCGCTGATAATCGCATCGGCCAACTTCGGATCCGTCACCACTTGCATCACACCGCCCCTGGTCAGCCGGATCGCCAGAAACTGATCCAGCGAATAAGTCATCGGCAGCAGATACACCGTCTTGATGTCGGCCAGCTCCGGATGCGCCACGTCCCCGCCGCGCGCCACGCCCAGCGCGGCTAGTAAAAAAAACCACTTCATAGATCAATCATACGCTCGCACGCTATTCTGGTGGTTGCCGTTTCAGGCAACCTGTATCGCGCCAAGTCCCGAATGTATAAGCAGCAATCGATCACCGTCATCATCCCGTGTCTGAATGAGGAGCAGGGCATTGACGGAGTCATGAAGCGTATGCCGGATTTCATCGATCAGGTCATCGTGGTCGATAACGGCTCCACCGACCGCACCTCCGACGTGGCAAAAAGTTACGGCGCCAAAGTCATTCAGGAAGACGCCCGCGGCTATGGCCGAGCTTACAAAACCGGCTTCGCCGCCGCCACCTCCGACCTCATCGTCACCCTCGATGGCGATCAAAGCTATCCTCCCGACGCCATTTCCTACCTGATTGAAGCCTTCCTCCACCTCGACGTCGATTTCCTCAACGCCTCCCGCTTTCCCGTGCGCGACCGTCAGGCCATGAGCCTCAAACATAAAATGGGAAATCTGATTTTATCGCTCGCCATGTCGATTCTCTACTTCCGTTGGGTCCGCGACTCGCAATCCGGCATGTGGATCTTCCGCCGTTCCATCCTCAGCGGCATGACCATCGAATCGGACGGCATGGCCTTTTCTGAGGAAATCAAAATCGAGGCGCTCAAACGAAACCGCCACCGTTTCGCGGAGCTCTCCATCATGTACACCTCGCGCCTGGGCGAAATCAAACTAAACCCCTGGCGCGACGGTTTTTATAACCTGTGGTTCCTGCTCAAAAAGCGCTTCTCATGAACCTACCGCTGTTCGAGATGCTTCAGCCGTGCGTCATCGAATCTTCGAAGGAGGGCGTCGAATTGCGAATCCATGTGGGACCGCAAATCGCTAAGACGCGAGTTATTAATAAGGATCCCCACGAGTACGGCGATCGTAGGAACACCAGCCGAAAGTGCGACCTGAACAGTTTGATCGGACATCACTGCCTCAACAATACGCCATCCGAGCCGCGACCACAGGAAGCGATAGTCGCCGTCATCCCACTGGAGCCATCACGACCCCCTCGACCTCCCTCTTCGCAAGCGTGGTGGCGCGAGCTTCAGCTTGCAGCGTCGGCTTTAGCCGGCGTCAGTCCTCCGTCTTCGCTGCCGAGGCAGATACGAATGCTCGGTTTGCGTAGCAGTATCCTGAAGTGGTGATGCGAGTAGTCGGATTCACACTTGCCCTCGCGGCATTATCGTGCCCTCCAGCGTCAGCCCAACAAGCGCCGCGAGACATGACCTTCCGGTCTGGTAGGAAGATTAAGATTCTGTCGGTGGATCAGATCGAGCTCACAGACTCTGCTACTGGCAAATGGATTGGGCGCTGATGATGCAATACGAAACAAGATTGAAAATTACCGACGCTGTCCGATTAAATAAGGAGATCGATGAAATCTGGTCGTGGCTGAAGATCGATGCGGAACATCGAAACCTGACAGAGGCGCTAATTGATGTCACGGACGCGTCAGACGCCCCAGCGAAGGCCTTCTACTTCAAGAAGAAGCCAGATGGTACATGGAGCCGCGAAAACCCAAGTGCGAAGTAGAGCACGGCGCGGTTGCGCAACGCCGTTCAATCACATTCGCGGCCTTATACCCGTCCTATGAAAGTCGCCGCCATCATCCCCCACCACAACCATCGCGACCTTCTCGTCCCTCTCTTCGCCAGCCTCCACGCCCAAACCCGCCCCTTCGACGAAATTATCCTCATCGACAACGGCTCCACCGACGACTCCGCCTCCCTAGCCGAGCATCACCAGGCAACCGTGCTCCGCCTCACCCGAAATGAAGGCTTCGCCGCCGCCGTAAACCGCGGCATCATCTCCACCACCGCCGATTGGATCGCCATCCTCAACAACGACGTGACTCTCGCGCCAGATTGGCTCGAGCAATTACTGACCAAAAGTGGCGTAGCCACCTTCGCAACTGGCAAAATCCTCCGCGCCGCCAACCCCTCCCAAATCGACGCCTCCTTCGACGAAATCTCCCGCGGAGCTTGCGCTTGGCGCTGCGGCTCCGGCAAGCCCGACGCCCCCATCTGGAATCAGCCGCGCCCCATCCGCATCGCCCCCATGACCGCCGCCATATTCCGGAAATCCCTCTTCGACCAGGTCGGCCTCCTCGACGAAACCTTCGGGTCCTATTTGGAGGATGTCGATTTCGGCATCCGCTGCGCTCTCGCCGGCCAGCAAGGCGCTTATATTCCCGCCGCTGTCGCCTGGCACCGGGGCAGTTCCACCTGGGGCCCGTGGAATAACGACACAGTGAAACGAATTTCCCGGAATCAAATCTTACTGACTGTAAAGCATTTCGGGGGGCAACCGCGCTGGCCGATCGTGGCCGGACAATTGCTCTGGGGATTGGTGGCGCTTCGGCATTTTCGAGGCGTCTCCTATCTGCGCGGCAAGATTTCGGGTTGGAAAACTGCTCGTGCGATCTATTTTGGAAAAGTTAGAGTTTCGGAGGAAGGAATCTCCCGTCTCGCCGTCACAGGCGAGCGGGAGATCTTCGCGCTTCAGCAACAAACCGGCTTCGACTGGTACTGGAGGGCCTACTTCTGGCTGCTGCCGCGATCATCGTGACCTTCCATTCAGACGCCGTCATCCTTTCCTGCCTGGACGCGCTCAATAAGATGGCTCCCCACGTGAAAACCATCGTCGTCGACAACGCTTCCGGCGATCGGACCACCCAACTCGTCCGTCAGCATTCCTCCGCAACCCTCATCGCCAATCCTGAAAATCGTGGCTTCGCCGCCGCCGTCAATCAAGGCATCGCCGCCTGCGACCAGGAATTCCTGCTCATCCTGAATCCCGACGCCAATCTCCTCACCGGAATCGACGCCTTAATTGAGGCGAGCCAACAATATGGACTCGCCGCCGGAAAGCTGGTCGACAACACCGGCCAGGCCCAGTCCGGCTTCACCATCCGCCGTCTCCCCACTCCCCTAGCTCTGATCTTTGAGCTGTTCGGGATCAATCGATTATGGCCCTCCAATCCGGTGAATCGCCGCTACCGTTATCAGGACCGCGATCTGAACCAGCCCGGCCCCGTGGAACAGCCCGCCGGCGCATTTCTCATGACTCGCCGCGATGTGTGGAACACGCTCCATGGCTTCGATGAAAGTTTCCATCCGGTCTGGTTCGAAGACGTCGATTATTGCCGAAGGGCATTGGACCATCAGTACCAGATTCAATATGTGCCGTCCGTTCAGGCCGCCCATCAAGGCGCTCACTCCGTCGGCCAGATTCCGGAGGGATGCCGTGCGGTCTATTGGTGTGTTAGCCTTACAAGGTATGCAGCGAAGCACTTCCAGTCGGCGGGCTACCGCGCGGTATGTCTGGCGGTCGTGCTCAGTTCCTTCCCGCGGATGGTCGCGCGGATGATTCAGGACCGAAGTCTTCAGCCGGTTGCCACTTATCGAAAAATTGTACGTTTTGCAGGTCTGTGCCTCTTCTCCTCCAGGAGCTCTGCGGCGCGGGGCAGTAGAATTTCTTAATCTCTGAACACGCATGGCCTACAACGATTTAGTCTCCCTCACGCTGGTGACTTACAACAGCGGCCGATTTATCAAGCGCTGCCTTGAATCGGTACTGGAACAGAAGTACCCGAATCTGGAGGTCATTATCATTGATAACGCCTCCACCGACGGTACCGTGGATCTATTGGAACCGTTTTCCGACACCTGCCAGATCCATTACAACGACGAGAATATCGGTTTCGCAGCCGCCCAGAACCAGGCCATCGCACTCTCCACCGGCGATTGGATTCTCACTCTGAACCCGGACGTACTGCTGCTGCCCAATTTTATTCAGTCCCTGGTCGACGCCGGCCGGGTCGATCCTAAAGTCGGCACCGTCTGCGGCAAGCTGCTCACCATCCGCGCCACCTTCGATCTTCCCGATAAACAACTGGTCGATTCCACCGGCATTTATTTCACTCCCATGCTGCGCCATCTCGATCGCGGCAGCCAGGAAGTGGATAATGGCCACTATCTCAACTTCGAATACGTGTTCGGAGCCACCGCCGCGGCCGCTCTTTACCGCCGTGAGATGATCGACGATATTTCCATCCTCGGCGAGTTTTTCGATCCCGACTTTTTCGTCTATCGCGAAGATGCCGATGTCGCCTGGCGCGCGCAGTTGATGAGCTGGCGCTGTCTTTATACGCCGCTCGCCCGCGGCTATCACGTGCGCGCCGTGCTGCCTGGCAATCGCCGCGCCCTGCCGCCCGAAATCAACATGCACTCGGTGAAGAACCGTTTCCTGATGCGCATTAAGAACATGACGCCGGATCTTTACCGCCGCAACTGGGTCTCCATCACCAGCCGCGACCTGGTCGTGATCTGCGCCTGCGTAGTGCGCGAACATTCTTCCCTCCGCGCGTTCTGGTTCCTGGCAACCCATTTGAAGAGCGTGCTGGCCAAGCGCAAGGAAATCATGAATCGCCGCACCGCCAAAGACGATTACATTTCCAGTTGGTTCTCCTACGAACCCGTCAGCCGCCCAGCCCCCAAACCCACCAGAACCCTAGCCCGCGCCTCCCGCACCGGCCGTGGATAATCATTCGACGAACCAAACATCACTGCTGTTATATGATGGTCCGTCGTGGGGCAGGTTGCCAACCTGCGGACCGATTGCGTTTTCGAGAGTGTCTGTGGGGCGGCGCCATGCGCTGCCAACAACCGACCCCTACCGAGCCGTGACCGCAGGGAGCGGAGTCTCCGTAGATGTCTTCGAGAGTGTCGACGAGTCTTTGTGAAACTAGCAATCCTAGGCACACGCGGCATCCCCGCCCGCTACGGCGGTTTCGAAACCTTCGCCGAAGAGCTCTCCACCAGATTAGCCGCCCGAGGCCATCAAGTCACCGTCTACTGCCGCCAGAAATCCCCATCCCCTTACCGAGGCGTGACTCTCCAATCCCTCCCCACCATCCGCCACAAATATTTCGACACCATCGCCCACACTTTTCTTTCCACTCTGCATTTGCTCGCCCACCGCAACGACGCGATCCTCTACTGCAACGCCGCCAACGCCATCTTCACCTGGATGCCGCGCCTCTTCGGCATGCCCGTCGCCCTCAACGTCGATGGCTTGGAGCGCAATCGCAAAAAATGGAACGCCGCCGCCAAGGCTTGGTATCAACTCTCTGAATGGCTAGCCACCTGGATGCCGAACGCCGTAGTCACTGACGCCGCCGCCATCGCCGAATATTACCAACAGCGCTACCATCGAGCATCCACCATGATTCCCTACGGCGCGGACACCGGCGCAGTCCAAACCACCGCGGTCCTCGATCAACTCGGCTTGGAGTCGCAAAAATACTTCCTCTACGTCAGCCGCATGGAGCCTGAAAACAACGCCCTGCTCGTCCGCCAGGCTTTCGAGCAGCTCGACACCTCCTCGAAACTGGCCCTCATCGGCGACGCACCCTACGCCGCCGAATACATCGCCAAAGTTCGCGATACGCGCGATCCTAGAATTGTGATGCCGGGAGCAATCTACGGCGAAGGCTATCGCGAGTTAGGCTCGCACTGCTTCGCCTATATCCACGCAACAGAAGTCGGGGGCACGCACCCAGCTCTCATTGAAGCCATGGGCCGCGGCACCTTGACCCTTTACCTCGATACGCCGGAAAACGCCGAAGTGGCGGCCGGCGCGGGAATCGCGTTTACCCGCGAAAACCTCGCGGAGGTGCTCAAATTATCGCTGATTATGCCCTCTTCCGAGCGTGAAAAGTGGCGATTATGCGCGATTAAGCGCGTCCAGGAACGCTACAGTTGGGACGCAGTGACCGATTCCTACGAAAACCTGCTCGCCGGGCTGGCCCATGCGTAGCTGGATCGAGATCTCCCGGTCGGCCATCAGGGCCAACTTCCAGGCCGTCCGCGCCTCCGTCGGACCCTCCATTGAAGTCATGCCGGTGGTCAAAGCCGACGCCTACCGTCACGGCGCCATTGAAGTCGCTCAAATTCTCCAAACCGAAGGCGCTCAATGGCTTGCCGTATCGAACGTGGAAGAGGGAGTCACTCTCCGCCAAGCCGGCATTTCTGTCCGCATTCTCGTCATGGCCGATTATTTGCCCGAAAACCGCCCTTTTTTCAAGGAGTTCCATCTCACCCCAGTTATCCATTCGCTCGAAGACGCGGCCACCGCTGAGATTCCTTTTCACCTTAAAATCGATTCCGGCATGGGTCGATTAGGCGCACGCGAAAGCGCGGCGGAGATCGCCAAAGCCATGCATTCAAAGCCTTTAGAAGGTCTCATGACCCACTTTGCGTCATCTGCCAACTATGAAAGTGCCCAAACCGAAGAGCAACTCGCCCGCTTCGAAGCCGTTCTCGCCGCCGTCGGCAAGCCGCGTTACGTCCATCTTTCCAGCACGATACCGATTGCTTACCAACGCACGGCAGCATGGGGAAATCTGGTGCGCCCCGGCCATGCGATTTACGGCTATGTTTCGCCCGCCCGCAGCGGACCACCCATGCAACTACGCGTAAAACCAGCCCTGACCTGGAAAGCAACTGTCATTTCCGTCAAGGACTTAGCAGCAGGATCGCTGGTCGGCTATGGAGGAATATTCCGCGCCTCGAAGCCCATGCGTATCGCGATTCTCGCCGCCGGTTATGCCGATGGAATTCCTCATCGTCTATCCAACCGCGGAAAAGTGATCGCCAACGGCAAACTGGTTCCCATCATCGGCGCCGTATCGATGGACCTAACTACTATAGAATCAAATGACTTGCGAGTCGGAGATGCGGTCACCCTGCTGGGTCCTGGCAACGATGCGCAGGAGATTGCCCGTGTGGCCGGAACCATCTCCTACAGCGTTTTATGCGGCATCAGCGCGCGCGTCAAGCGCGTGTATGTAGATTAGACGTCTAAGTTGCGGACATCTAAGGCGTTTTCTTCGATAAAATGACGCCGGCTTTCGACGTCTTCGCCCATCAACGTGGTGAAAATCAGGTCCGCTTGCACCAGATCTTCGAGCGAGACTTTTAACAGCGTCCGGGTCTCGATGTTCATGGTTGTAGACCAGAGCTGCTCGGCATTCATCTCGCCTAAGCCTTTGTAGCGCTGCACGTTAACTTCGCGCGTGCCCTCGTTCTTGATATGCGCCAGCAGCTCCCGCCATCCGGGAAGCTGATCCCGATGGGCGTCTTTGATGACCGTAAATGGAGGCCGGTTGAACTTCGCCGCGGCGCGCGCGCCAGCGCGTAAACGCTTGTATTCAGGCTGCGTAGCGAGCTCAATATCGATCGAGCGCTCAGCGTTGGTCGGGTCTTTAAACGTGACTTTCCATGCCGAATGCTCTTCTTCGCGGCTAATCTGCGTTTCGACCTTTTCCGCCTTTAACGCCTCATAAACGGCGCGCAGATTCTTCTCTTCCTGAAAGTCAGCTTTGCTATCGATGGCGAGGTCGGTGCGCGATAACACACTGATAACACGAGGCTCCCGCAGCCGGCGCTCCAAGCGGCGCCAGGTGAGTTGAAAGTCGTCCAAAGACATCAGGAAATTGCGCAGCTCCGTGCCTTCGAGAACCGCTTTATCACCAAGTTCCACGCTGACATTTTCGGTGGCGCGGCGCAGGATTTCCCTGGTGAATTCCTTGTCGTCTTTGATGTACTTTTCCGATTTGCCTTTCTTGATGCGATAGAGAGGCGGTTGGGCGACGAAGATGTTGCCGCGCTTGATCAACTCCTGCATGTGACGGAAAAAGAAGGTCAAAAGCAGGGTCCGGATGTGCGAGCCATCGACATCGGCGTCGGTCATGATGATGATTTTACCGTAGCGTAAACGGGTGACGTCGAAGTCGTCTTTGCCGATTCCGGTGCCGATGGCAGTGATCATGGCCCGGATTTCTTCGTGGCCCAGCATTTTATCGTAGCGGGCTTTTTCGACGTTGAGAATTTTTCCACGCAAAGGCAGAATCGCCTGATAACGGCGATCACGGCCGCCTTTTGCGGTTCCACCGGCCGATTCACCTTCGACTAAGAACAGCTCGCAACGGTCGGGATCTTTTTCCTGACAGTCGGCGAGCTTGCCGGGTAAGCCTCCGGAATCGAGCGCGCCTTTACGGCGAGTTAAGTCGCGGGCTTTGCGGGCGGCTTCTCTCGCGCGGGATGCGTCGATCGCTTTCGAGACGATCTTCTTCATCACGGAAGGATTCTTATCGAAAAACTCACTGAGTTTTTCATTCACAAGCTGCACGACCTGGCCCTGAATATCGGAATTGAGCTTCCCTTTGGTCTGCCCTTCGAACTGCGGTTGAGGCAGCTTCACGCTGATCACAGCGGTGAGGCCTTCGCGAACATCGTCCCCGGTTAGATTTTCTTTGACGTCTTTAAACAGACCACCAGCCTGGCCCGCGGCGTTGATGGTTCGCGTCAGCGCGCTGCGAAATCCGCTCAAATGGGAGCCGCCGTCAACAGTGTTGATGTTATTCGCGAAGCTGAACACCGTATCGCCGTAGGTATCGTTGTACTGAAGACCCACTTCCATGGTGAGCGTGCCGCCGTTGGGCATCTCGCGATCGCCCTCAAAGTGAATCGGTTTGTCGTGAAGTACGCTCTTGCCTTTGTTCAGCAGCTTGATGAACTCCGCGATGCCGCCTTCAAAGTGAAAGGTTTCGACGCGGGCGGGTTCCTGGCGTTCGTCGGTCAGCATGATGCGCAGACCTTTGTTCAGGAAGGCGAGCTGGCGCAAGCGCTGGGCCAACGTGTCGAAATTGAACTTCGTCGCGTCCATGATGGACGAGTCCGGCTTGAAAGTGATTTTTGTGCCCGTCTTTTTCCCGGCCTTGCCGGTAGGCGTGAGCAGGCCCTTAGGCACCCCGCGTTCATAATCCTGCTCCCAGGTGGAGGACGCCGACTCGCCTTTCTTGGGGCGCCAGATTTCGAGATGCAGAGTTTCGGAAAGAGCGTTCACGCAGCTTACGCCCACGCCGTGCAATCCGCCGGAGACTTTGTAGGAATTCGAATCGAACTTGCCGCCCGCGTGGAGCTTCGTCATCACCACCTGCGCGGCGGAGACGCCTTCTTCCTCATGAATGTCGACTGGAATGCCACGGCCGTTATCGATGACGGTAACGGAATCGTCGTCATGAATCGTGACGCTAACTTCTGTGGCGTATCCTGCAAGCGCTTCGTCGACTGAATTATCGACGACTTCGTAAACGAGATGGTGCAAACCGGCATCGCCGGTTGAACCGATGTACATTGCCGGACGCAGTCGAACAGCTTCGAGACCTTCCAGCACTTTAATGCTTGTTGAATCGTAAACCTGCGGGGTCGTATCTTTTGTTGCCATTTAAATTCTTCGTTTCCTCTTGCCTAGGACTCGCTCGGGGAGCACCTTCACCTTATCTGCAAGCTCCGACGGAGTCATAATCGCTGCTCTCCGCTTTGGGTGGTATGGCTGCTGCTTGCCGTTCACGCCAAGGCACCATACCGGCCTAACGAGGGCGTCAATGCTCGACCACACCAAAGCCCGATGACTCTTTATCGCACTAACTCCGTATGCCACAACGCGCTTAGCGGCGCCTGCTCCAGCTTCAGCTATATCTAGCAGATTGTCGTCCTTAGCGGCCTCGGCCAGTCCCGCTGTTCCACTTGAGAAGCTCGCCCCGTCTGGGTTGACCTGCGGGGAAAGGTTGACCGCAATCCAGCCGTCAAACCGTTCCTCAGGCCAATGCATCGTGTAGTACGTGACTCGTTTCGTCGTATCATCGTGCTCTTCGGCGGCCCAGCTGGGGTTCAACATCAACCACACCAGCCAGCGGGCGGGCTCGTCACTTTCCCACTTACACCGTAAAGCACGACGTATATCATTTTGCCCCTCAGGGCGGCAGTGGGAAAGCCAAGTATCCGCGCTCCAACCGGTCCGTTCCAGCTCCGTGATCCTGCTGAGCTTCCAGCAGCTCCAAGACTCTGCGAGGCTCTTCCTCATGCGTTCAGATTCTCATCGGCATGATGACGTAGCGGTAGTTCTCCGCCTTCTCTCCAGCCGGGCGAAGCTCGCCTGCGCTGTGCGGATCCTTGAACAGGAATGACACCTGCTGGTCGGGTACGGCGCGCAAAAACTCCATCATGTACTGCGCATTGAAACCGATTTCGACGGAGGGACCTTCGTATGCCGTTGGAATGCTCTCTTCACTCTCGCCTGTTTCAGAGACGGACGAGTGGATATTCATTTCGTCTTTCTCGACGCGCACACGGATGCCGCGCGAACGCTCGTCTGAGAATTGCGCCACGCGCTCGATAGCTCCGCGCAGCTCATCGCGTTCGAGAGTCACCGTGTGGGAGTGCTCTTTGGGCAACACGCGTTCATAATCGGGGAAATTTCCGGTCAACTTGCGGCTGAGGAGCAAGCGGTCTCCGAGTTGGAAGAAGAGATGATTTTCGTCCCCCGAAAAATGTACGATGGCGGCGGGATCGGAATCCCCGGCGAGTTTCTGAATCTCGCTCATGGCCTTTTTCGGAAGCAAGGCGCGATAGGCTCCGGTGATACCGGGAAGGTCCGCTGAGCTTTCGACCATGGCGAGACGATGGCCGTCGGTGGCGACCATGGCCAAGCCGCCTTTGCGCAGCACCATGAGCGCGCCATTGAGGGTGAAGCGCGACTCCTCGCTCGAGATGGAAAAAATGGTCTTGCTGATCATCGACGCCAGGACGCCGATGGGGATCTCGGCTAGCACTTCGGGCATCTTCGGCAGCTCCGGGAAGCTTTCCCTAGACATGCCAGCGATACGTGTCTTAGACCTTCCAGAAGTCAGGCTGGCCCAATGATTGTCCTGGATCTTGACGTGCACGTCGGCATCAGGCAGCAGGCGTACGTAATCCAGCAGACGGCGCGCCGGGATAGTTCCGCCGCCGGACTTCTTGACGCGGGCCGGGCAGGAACAGCGGATGCCGAGCTCAAGATCGGTGGCGGTGAGGACGATTTTATCGCCATCGGCCTCGACCAGGACGTTCGACAAAATGGGAATCGTTGTTTTCTTCTCAACCACACCCTGCGAAAGGTTCAGTTCACGAACCAGATCTGCTCGGCTGACGGTGAATTCCATGGACGCCTTCTCTATTCTCTTTTCTCTAAGAAATACTTAATAGAGAAGAAGAAGATTTATAGGGACTGTTGAAACGTTGATTTCTCTCTAAATTATAGCAAGACTGAGCGGTTATTACCACCACAGACTGTGTGTTTTCAGGTGTTCCGCAGTGCAATTTCGGGGTTGGTTGTCATTCTCCCACAGGCATGAACAGCAAGATTTGCACCCTATCTGTGGATAACCCATATAACATCAGTTGATTGAATCGATTACGCTGTGTATCAACCTGTTTAAATCAGCGTCGCGCTGGCGCAGCTTGTCAATCTTCTGGACGGAGTGGAGGACGGTGGTGTGGTGTTTGCCACCAAACATGCGCCCGATCTCCGGAAGCGACGACTGGGTGAGCTCCTTAATGAGGTACATGGCGACCTGGCGCGGGTAGGCGATCTGCTGGGCGTTGGTCTTCTGCTTGAGCTGCGCGGGCTGCAACTGGAACTTCTCCGCGACGGCGCGCAGCACGGCGTCCATATTAACGCGGCGCTCACCGCCGGGGATCAGGTACTTCAGCACCTGCTGCGCCATGCCGAGGTTAATGGGTGAGCCAGTGACGGAGGAATAGGCGACGAGCTTCACCATGGCGCCTTCCAGCTCCCGCACGTTGGACTTGGTTTTGGTAGCGATATAATTTCGGACGTCTTCCGGAAGAATGACGCCTTCCATCTCGGCTTTCTTGTCGAGAATGGCCATTTTTGTTTCGAGATCGGGCGGCTGAATGTCGACCATCAGACCCCATTCGAAGCGCGAGCGGAGGCGCTCGACTAGGCCAGGGGTGGCTTTCGGGGCGGAATCGCTTGAAATGACGATCTGTTTCTGGTGATCGTAGAGTTCGTTAAAAGTGTGGAAGAATTCTTCCTGAGTGCGTTCCTTGCCGGCGAGGATTTGGATGTCGTCGACCAGTAAAACATCGGCCGAGCGATAGTGGCGATGGAAAGCCGGCATGCGGTCCGAACGGATGCAGTTCACCATCTCATTCATGAAGCGCTCGCTCGAGGTATAGACGATGCGCATGCTGGGATAGCGGTCGAGAAGATCGCGGCCGATGGCGTGCATCAGGTGGGTTTTCCCCATCCCCACTCCGCCGTAGATGAACAGGGGATTATAGCTGCGCGAAGGGCTATTCGCCACCGCGCGGGCGGCCGCGTTGGCGAACTGATTGGAAGATCCGACGACGTAGTTATCGAAGCGGAACTTGGGGTTGAGCTGACCGCTGGCCGAGGCGAAAATGGGCTCCGATCCACCATGATCGGATGTTGGGGCGGGCGCAAAACCGGTGGCGCTGGGGATATAAACGATACGGTCAATCCCGAGATTCAATTCACGAATCGCATGCCGAATTTCGTCGCCGTACTCCTGCTCCATCCACTCCTTGGTGACCTGGTCAGGCACCTGGACGCGGATGGCACGGTCATCGGTACGCTCGAAAGCCGTCCGGGTGACCCAATTCTGAAAATCCTGCGGACTGATCCTGGCGGCCAGCCTCGATTTAATCTGATCCCAAGGATTCGATGGCATTGGCGACAAGGCCGCAGCCGATCCCGTGTCTTGTGAATCCCTCACTAAATTCCCCCGTTACGATCATTAGAGCAGACGATACCCACAATATTTCCACATCCTGTGGAAATTATTAACTACCCACGCTACCGCTTCGATTTGGAACGGCCGGCTATGTTTCTACGAACGCGGAGGCGCCTCCAAAAACTGCCGCCCCACGTGTGCGGAATCTCAGCATAGCACAAAAGAAGTCGGTCGCAAGGGTTGATTTACCGATTTTCATATACTTTGTTTTCAATATCTTATAGCCATTATTGCATTACTATTGGTGTAGTAAAACATTTCGATTACGGTTCTGTTTGATGGGCAAAGTTAGGCCCTTGGGTTGCGTGGAGTAGGGCTCGGAAAAGAGCAATTTCCCGATTTGACTTTCCCTGGCGGCGGCGCGACAATAGACAAGGCTATCGCTTCAGCGGGAGTAACTCAGCTGGTAGAGTGCGACCTTGCCAAGGTCGATGTCGCCGGTTCGAATCCGGTCTCCCGCTCCAAAAAATCCCCCACCAAAGAAACCGCATGCGATGCATGGCGGCTCGGACGGATGGTTTGCCCGCATGCTGACGCATGGCGGTTCAGGGGAACAAAAACCACCGCATGCGATGCATGGCGGCTCTGTCTGCAACCACTTTTCGGACAATCCGTCCCAGTAATGAACAGCGAATGATTGCGTCCTTATGGTTCGCGCACCCGTAACTCTCTTTTTATGAGTATGATTTAGCTACGCGAGCATTGGCAGACGGCGTGCCAATCATCTGGCGGGACCCTTATGGACGTTAAACGAGAAGGCGTAGCAAAAAAGAAGATGATCCGGAGGGTGATTTACTTCACCTTGACCGCGGCGGCGATCGGGTTAATTACGTGGCGGCTGATGTTGTTGAAGCCTGCCGCGCCGACCCAGGAGCGCGCGACGGTGTGGATCGATTCAGTGAAGCGAGGTCCCATGCTGCGCGAGGTGCGCGGATTGGGTGCGCTCGAACCGGAAGACATTATCTGGATTCCGGCGGCGTTTGACGGCCAGGTGGACAAGATTGTCGCGCATTCGGGCGACGACGTGAAGGCGGGGTCCGTGATGCTGGTGCTGAGCAATCCGGACATGCAGCTTGCCGCGAACGATCTCGAATGGCAGGTAAAGCAGGCGGAGGCGACGCTGGCGGATCTAAAGGTCCAATTGCAGAGCAAGCTGTTCGACCAGCAGTCCGTGGTCGCGAGCGCGCAGAGCGATTTGCAGCAGGCCGCGCTGCAAAAAGAAAAAGAAGAACAGTTGGGCAAGATGCAACTGGAGAGCGAGCTGAGCGTAAAGCTGGCGGTGGCGAAATGGGAGCAATCGGCCAACAAGTACAAGATGGAGAAGCAGAAGCTGGATATTCAGCAGCAATCGATTGACGCGCAGTTGGGCGGGGCGATGGTGCAGGTGGATAAACTGCGCGCGGCATATACATTGAAGAAGCAGCAGGTGGCGGATCTGACGATTCGCGCGGGGATCAACGGCCGCATGCAGGAAATGACGCTGCAAGTGGGGCAGAGGGTGAAGCCGGGCGACGTTCTCGCCAAGCTGGCGCAACCATGGAAGCTGAAGGCCGAGTTGAAGATCGCCGAGACGCAGGCGAAAGACATTCTGCTGGGGCAAAAAGCGGAGATCGACACGCGTAACGGAATTATTCCGGGGCACGTGAGCCGGATCGATGCATCTATTGTGAACGGAACGCGCACGGTTGACGTAAGACTAGATGGTCCTTTACCGGCGGGCGCGGTGCCGGATCTGAGCGTGGATGGAGTGGTCGAGATCGAGCGGCTGGCGGACGTGGTGTACGTGGGACGGCCGGTATTCGGGCAACCGAACAGCTCCGTGAGTTTGTTCAAGCTGGATGACGACGGCAAGGGCGCGACGCGGACGACGGTGAAACTGGGCCGCAGCTCCGTGAATACGATCGAAGTGCTGGATGGGTTGAAGGTGGGCGATCAGGTGATTTTGTCGGATATGTCGGCGCAGGAAGCGAACCCGCGGATCAGGTTAAATTAGGAGAAAAAGATGGCTGAATCGATGATTTATCTGGATGGAGTGACGAAAGTCTTCGTCACCGACGATGTGGAAACGCACGCGCTGGCCGGCATTCACCTGGATATCAAAAAGGGCGAATACCTGTCGATTGCCGGGCCTTCGGGCTGCGGGAAGTCGACGCTGCTGGCGATTTTAGGACTGCTCGATTCGCCATCGGACGGCACCTACATCCTGAACGGGAAGCCGGTGCAGGGACTGAAGCTGAGCGAGCGGGCGCGCATCCGGAATCGCGAGATTGGATTCATTTTCCAGGCGTTCAACCTGATTGGCGATCTGACGGTTTACGAAAATGTCGAGCTGCCGCTGACTTATCGCGGGATGCCGGGAGCGGAGCGCAAGAAGCGGGTGCACGAGGCGCTGGAGCGGGTGGGAATGTCGCATCGGGTGAAGCATTATCCGTCGCAACTTTCTGGAGGTCAACAGCAGCGCGTCGCGGTGGCCCGAGCTTTGGGCGGCGATCCTGCGATCCTGCTGGCGGATGAGCCGACTGGAAACCTGGATTCGGCAAACGGTGAAGCGGTGATGGATCTGTTGCGCGAATTGCATCGCGGCGGGGCAACGATTTGCATGGTGACGCACGATCCGCGCTACGCCCGCTACGCGGACCGGAACATTCATTTGTTCGACGGGCGAGTGGTCGAAGAGAGCACCGAAACCACTTAATGATATTCTCGTGTGGTGACTGACAAGATTGTCGTATTCACCACGTGCAATTCCCAGGAACAGGCGGCGCAGATTGCCCGGCATCTGGTGGAGCAGCGGCTGGCTGCATGCGCTACTGTCCTTCCCGGCGCTCAAAGTTTCTATCGCTGGAAGGACAACATCGAGAATGCGCCGGAGGCGGTGATCATGATCAAATCCCGCCGCGACGTTTTCGATAAACTGCGCGAAGCGATCGGTCAGCTTCACTCCGACGAGATTCCTGAAGTGATTGCGCTGCCCGTCGTTGACGGGTCCGACGCGTACCTGCGCTGGATCGATCGCGAGATTGCTTCGTGAAGGCGAGTCGAGCTCGCTACTGGGTGATCTTTTACGCGATCACGCTGGCGATTCTTTCCTACATCGATCGGGTGGCGATTTCGCAGGCGGCGAAGCCGATTTCGGACGAGCTGCATCTTTCAAAATCACAGATGGGCCTGGTCTTCAGCGCGTTCGCGCTGTCGTATGCGCTGTTCGAAGTTCCCAGCGGATGGCTGGGGGATTGGATGGGTCCGCGGCGGGTGCTGGTGCGGGTAGTGTTGTGGTGGTCGACCTTCACCGCGCTCACTGGAGCGGCGTGGAATTTCCGATCGCTGTGGATGATCCGCATGTTGTTCGGCGCAGGCGAAGCCGGCTGCTTCCCGAATCTGACGAAGGCGTTCAGCACTTGGCTGCCGCTGAACGAACGATCCCGGGCACAGGGATTCATGTGGACCTTCGCGCGCTGGGGCGGCGCGTTCACGCCTCCGCTGGTGATCCTGACGTTTCATCACATGAGCTGGCGCTGGGCGTTCGTCTGTTTCGGCGCGCTGGGATTGGTGTGGGCATTTTTCTTCCATCGCTGGTTTCGAGACCGGCCGGCGGACCATCCGTCAGTGAATGCGGGAGAACGTCTTCTACTGGCCGAAGTGAGCGCCAATGCGGCGGAGCATGTGAACGTGCCGTGGAGAAAAATTATCCACAATCGCAGCCTGTGGTTTTTGTGGATCCAGTATTTCTGTCTGTCGTTCCCCTGGTATTTCTACATCACGTGGCTGCCGACTTATTTGCAGGAGTATCGTCATCAATCGCCTGAAGCGGCCTCACGGCTGGCCATTTTACCGCTGCTCTGCGGAGGCTTCGGAGCGCTGGTCTGCGGCCTGATCATGCCTCGCGTCTCGCGCCGGTTGGGAAGCCTGACGCTGGGCCGGCGGGCGATCGGCACTTTTGGATTTCTGGCGGCTGCGGGGTTGCTGGCTATCTCGATCGGCACCGAGGACGCGTTATGGGCGATGGTGCTGATGGGCCTGGCGAGCTTCGCGAACGACCTGGACATTCCGACGTCCTGGAACACCTGCATGGATGTGGGCGGCAAATATGCGGGAACCATCGCCGGATCGATGAACATGATGGGCAATCTGGCGGGATTCGTTGCGCCGGCGATTGGCGGCGTAATTCTGGACCGCACGCACGGGAATTGGAATCTGTTTCTCTATCTCAATGTGGGGATTTATTTGATCGGGGCGATGTGCTGGATGTTTATCGATCCGGTGACGCCGGTTGAAATCCCCGCCCTTACGGGCCGGGGTTATAACCCCTTGGGGTGAGCCAGGGGACTTGTGCGCTTCAGAACGCCTTACGTTGACGGCGCAGGACGAACCAGAACACCAGGCTCAATCCCATTAAGACCAGAATCAGGGTGCCCGGCGCGGGTGTGACGGCAGGAGAAGTCGCTGTTGCAACCGCTCCCGCGGCGGCCACGAAATTCACGACCGTAATTCCTCCGTATCCTAAAACATACGCTACGTTGACGCTGGTGAGCGCCCTTGTGGAATCCGGCGCCAGGTTCAGTCCATAAATATAGGCGCCCGCTCCGCTCGGGTTCGGGGGCTGATAGCCGGAACCCGGGAAGAGATAAGCCGCTTGCCGCGACATCGCCGGAGTGAGAGCGAAATACGTTCCGGCCGCACCCGCCGCTGTTCCGCTGAGGCCGCTATACCAATCCGGGAGCGTCACGCTCAGAACCGTGGGCGAGCCGGTGGCGTAGTTGAGGGTGACGGTAAGGGGCGTGCTTCCGCTGCCGCCCGAGCCGAAAAGTGCAAACTGCGAGTATTGATTGTTCGGCACGTTAAAGGTGAAATTGCCCGGCACAGTCGACCGGACCACGGTGCTGGTTCCCGTGGGCGTCGCATTTGTGAACCCCAATTGCACGTCGTAGAGCCGCGCTCCGCCGGCCGGGTAAAAGCCGTTGTCATTGATGCCTACCGCGCCGACGCCCCCGAGTTGGGTCGCCGCGCTCTGAGTAAGCGCCCAATTGTCCGTCCCGCCTCCCTGAACGGCGCTGTCCCAAGAACTATTCGGCGTAGTGAAAACACCGCCGCTATAACGCAGAATGTCATCCCCATTCGCAAGCGACGCGAAGCTCACCTGGACGCCGGCTCCATAGGCCGGTACGCTCGATGCACAAATCGCGGTGGCGGCTATTGCCAAGACTGTTCGGAACCACTTTGATGCTCTGAACCTGTTCATCTGCCCTCCGACAGGCCGGGGCTATCCATTCTGTATGCCTCACGGCTCCCTGGCATTATACACCATTGCCAACTTATTTAGAAATTCGCGGTTCCTGACCCTGCGCCCGGTATAATTATTTTGCAGGCATGCCAAAAGCCAGAGACCCAGGTTACACTGCCGACCTTCAGCGACAAAGTGGCGAGCTCGCGAAGCTCGGGTATTATCACAGCATTGAATTGCCGGATGGGCGGGTGATTCCCGGGATTCAGGCGCTCGAAACGCAGCGGGCGCGGATCGCGCGGTTTCCGATTCCCCAGGAACTGCGCGGGAAACGGGTGCTCGATATCGGCGCGTGGGACGGCTGGTTCAGCTTCGAAATGGAGCGGCGCGGGGCCCAGGTGGTCGCGGTGGATGCGACGAAGCGGACGCGGTTTCTGGAAGCCAAGGCGATGCTGAACTCCAAGGTGGAGCACGTGGTGGCCGATATTTCCTTCCTGACGCCGCGCGAGATCGGCTATTTCGACATCGTTCTATTTTTCGGAGTCCTCTATCATTTGAAGCATCCGATGTTGGCGCTGGAGCGTGTTTGCGAGCTGACCACCGATCTGGCGTGTGTGGAGTCCTTCGTCACTGATGACCAGCCCTTCGGCACGATTCCGGCGATGGAGTTTTTCGAAGGAACACAACTGGGAGGGCAGTTCGACAATTGGGTGGGTCCGAACATTTCGTGCTTGATGGCGATGTGCCGCACTGCCGGATTCGCGCGAGTTGATTTCGAGAGCGTGGTTGACGGCCGCGCGCATGTGATCTGTCATCGAAAATGGCCGGAGATTGCGCGGCACGGCGCGGGGCCGGACTTGATCGTGGTCGAAAATAGCGAACTCCAAAACCACAGTTTCACGGCGCGTCGCGACGATTACATCACGGTCTGGATCAGTTCGGAGGAGCGGGATCTGACGTGCGACGATATCCAAGTGCAAGTGGGTCCGTATGGCGCACGGCCCGCGGGTGTTCGTACCGACGTGGGAACCGCGTGGCAGGCGAATTGCAAATTGCCGCTGGGGCTCGCGCCGGGCTGGCATGAGGTATCGGTCGCGATCCGCGATAGCGAGTGGTCCAATCGGGTGCGCATCGCTGTGGATCTGCCGCGCGAGGCGCGTGTTTGTTCTCCCACGGGCGCGTTCGAAATCTCCATCGTGTGCGACGGGCGCACGTGGGAACGGAATCAGGTGCGCGCGGGGATCGACAGTTGCGTTTCCGCATGGGTGAGCGGATTGCCTGACGGCATCGAGCGAAACCAGGTTTCTTTCCGGCTCGATGGAACGGATTTACCGGCCTGCTTCGTGACTCCGCTCAATGATGAGAGAGGCACGAAGCAGATCAATGCGCTGGTTCCGGCCGGGCTCGATTGTGGCGAGTATCAGCTCACGGTGCACTTCGGCGGTGAAGAATCCCCGGCAGTGCGGCTCGAATTATTTTGAAGAGCCGAGGATCCTCATCCCGTAGAACGAGCGCCAGACGAAGATCATCGAGATCAACAGGAACACAATCGCCAGCGTGGTGCTGAACGCCGCGCCCTGCTTTTCAGTGAGGGAGACGCCGAGCTCGACCGCGAGCAATCCGAACAGGGTGGTGAATTTAATGATCGGATTCAGCGCCACAGACGACGTGTCCTTGAAAGGATCGCCCACCGTATCGCCCACCACCGTCGCGTCATGCAGAGGCGTGCCCTTGGCCTTCAGCTCCACTTCGACAATCTTCTTCGCGTTGTCCCAGGCGCCGCCGGCGTTGGCCATGAAAATCGCCTGATAGAGTCCGAACAGCGCGATCGAGATCAGGTAGCCGATGAAGAAGTACGGTTCGATAAACGCGAAGCCCAGGGTGGCGAAAAACACCGTCAGGAAGATGTTAAACATGCCTTTTTGGGCGTATTGCGTGCAGATTTCGACCACCTTTTTCGAATCCTCGACCGACGCTTTGGTGACGCCTTCGAGCTTGATGTTGGCTTTGATGAACTCGACTGCGCGATAGGCACCGGTGGTCACGGCTTGAATCGATGCACCGGTGAACCAGTAAATCATCGCGCCGCCGGTGATCAGGCCCAGCAGGAACGGCGGATGCATTAACGATAGATTTTGGATCAGCTCCGGTTTCAATCCGTCTGTGAGTTTCACGATGATCGAAAAAATCATGGTGGTCGCGCCGACGACCGCGGTGCCGATCAGCACTGGTTTGGCGGTCGCTTTAAAGGTGTTGCCGGCGCCGTCGTTCTCTTCGAGGTGATGCTTGGCGAGCTCGAAATTCACGTCGAAATCGAAATCCTTCTTGAGTTCCTTGCGGATGTTGGGGATGGTTTCAATTACCGACAGCTCGTAAACCGACTGCGCATTGTCCGTCACCGGGCCGTAGCTATCGACGGCGATGGTGACGGGGCCCATGCCCAAAAATCCGAAGGCGACCAGGCCGAACGCGAACACCGCGGGAGCTTTCATCAGGCCGTCCATGCCGTAGGTGCTCACCGAATAAGCCGCGGTCATCAACGCCAGGATTGCCATGCCCAGCCAGTACGCGCTGAAATTACCGGCCACCAATCCCGAAAGAATATTCAACGACGCGCCACCTTCTTTCGACGAGGAGACCACTTCCTT
>JBEKPC010000009.1:0-59046 GCA_049521155.1 Bryobacteraceae bacterium | reverse complement strand
GACGGCGGTGCTGGCGGCAGGTTAGCGAAACGATTGTAGGACCATCATGGCTGTTACCCAGATTAGCCAGGGGATGGCGATGGCGGTTAGGGATTTTGTGAAGGATAGTTTTTTGGCGGCTACGGAAAAGCCGAGGGCTAGGAGAATGATCGCCCAGATGGTGAAGAGATCGAGGGAGCCGGCCAGGCTGAATAGCCACTTTGGCGTGTCGTGCCGATTCATGTAGGCGGCGGGGCTGAAGGGGCTGACTTGCAGATCGAAATCCTCGGGTGGTTTTAGATAAATAAGAAGGATCATCAAGGCGGTGAAGAGGGCGCGCACCAGGAGCGCGTAGGCGGTGATGGCGAAGGTCTGCGCGAACTTCAGCTCCGTTCCGAGCAGGCCGTTGAACAGGCCGGTGAGCACGCCTGCAATGATCAGGACGAAAAACGGCGCACCTAGCAGCGCGCCCACCCAGCCGAGGATTGAAGCCACTTTGGTTCCCGATGCGATTGCCTGTTCGCGCTGCTCGGGCGTTAGATCGGCAGTGCGCGGGCTGCTGGCGATGGCCTGGCGAACGGTCAAGTCCCATCCGATATGGGTGCTGATCGCATAGACGAGTGCGAGCGCGATCAGGATCGAAATGAGAATGGGCGCAATCCATTTGGGGCGCGCGGCAAGGTCGGCGAAGACTTTTCCGGGTTCGAAGAATATGCCGGACAGACGGGCGGCTTCATTCATGTCTGTGGATTATGTCAGATTTGGACGAAGAAATTCCAGGCGTCGCTCACGATTTGTTTGAGATCGCTGCGGAGGGGCTTCCAGGCTAACGCCTGCTGGAGCTTTTGAGAATTGGCGACCAGGGAAGGCGAATCGCCATCGCGCCGGGCAGCCATTTTATAGGGCACTTTGCGTCCGGAGATTTCTTCCACGGCGCGCAGGACTTCGAGCACGGTGTTGCCGGTGCCGGTACCGACGTTGAATTGAGACGACGCGCCGCCGGCGAGCAAATGATCGAGCGCGGCAATGTGCGCCGATGCCAGATCGCTGACGTGAATATAATCGCGGACGCAGGTGCCATCCGGGGTGGGGTAATCGTGGCCAAAAAGCTGGACCGGCTCGCCGGTGATGGCGGCTCGGAAAAGAAGGGGGATGAGGTGGGTTTCGGGATCGTGGCGCTCACCGAGCTGCGCTTCAGGTTCGGCTCCGCAGGCATTGAAATAACGCAGGACGACGCTGCGCAGGCCGCGATATTTATCGAGTTGGCCGAGGACACGCTCGACGATGGCCTTGGATTCGCCGTAGGGGCTGACGGGGGCGAAGGGAGAATCCTCCGGGATCGGGGATTGAGGAGGCTCGCCGTAAACGGCCGCGGTCGAGGAAAAAACCAGGCGAGTCACGTTGGCGCAGGCCATTGCTTCGAATAAAGACAACGATCCGCCGACGTTGTTCGAGAAATATAGAGCAGGCTCGCGGGTGGATTCGCCGACGGCGATATAGGCGGCGAAGTGAACCACAGCGTCGACCCCTTCGAGCAGCTTGACGAGGGCGGCGGTGTCTTGGAGGCGGACTACGTTTAAAAGATCGGCAGGAACGGAGGAGCGGTGACCACGCGAAAGATCGTCGACTACGAGGACGTCGAAGCCTCGCTTGATGAGATGGTGGGTGGTGATGGAGCCGATGTAACCGGCTCCGCCGGTGACTAGGATTCTTGCCATGAAGAAGTTGGCAGGCGAAACCGCCTGCCCCACCAGGGACTGAAGATTGATGAGATTTACGGCTCCTATGGCTTCAGGGCTTTTTCAATGGCCGCGGTGACTTCGGGAGAATCCGGCTTGACGGCGGGCTCAAAGCGGGCGATGACTTTGCCGTTGCGATCCACCAGAAATTTGGTGAAATTCCATTTGATTTCGCCGCCGGTCTTCGAGGCGGGGTCGGTCAGGAACTGATACAAAGGAGCCTTGTCGTCGCCTTTGACGGAAATCTTTGAATAAAGGGGGAACTTGACGTTGTATTTAGTGGAGCAGAACGTCTTAATCTCTTCGTTGGTGCCGGGTTCCTGGCCCATAAAATTGTTGGCGGGGAAGCCGGCGATGACGAAGCCCTGATCCTTATATTTTTCGTATACCGCTTCGAGCGCGGTATATTGCGGCGTATATCCGCATTTGCTGGCCACGTTGACGATCAGCATGACTTTGCCTTCGAACTTGGAAAGAGGCATAGGCTGGCCCTCAATCGACGGCAAGGTGAAGTCGTAGAGACTGGAGGCGCCAAATAAGGCAGCCGACATAAGACAGATCGCTCCAATGAATTTTTTCATAGTTTCCTCATTGTACTCCGGAAACAGTACCACGGGGTTTACAATCATAGAGGATATGGAACTTACGAAAGTCATAGCCGAACTCCGTCAAGAGCGGGCGGCCATCGATGAAGCTCTCGCCGCGCTGGATAGGATCGCGCGCGCAACGGGGGGAAAGCGCAGAGGGCGGCCTCCTTCATGGCTGACGGCAAAGACAGACGGGATCGCCGCGGCGGTTGAGGCTCCCAAGAAACGGAACCTGAGCACGGAAGTGAGAAAGAAGATGGCGGAGGCTCAGAAAAAGCGGTGGGCTGCTTACCGGAAAGAGCAGGCGGGCGAAAAATAGACAGATCGAACGAGAGGGCGCGGCTTGATGTCAAATGTGCGACTGGAATTCGAAGGACATCTGGCTGTTGTAACGCTGGAACGTCCGGAGCGCCGCAACGCACTGTCGTATGATCTGATGCAGGAATTGACGGCATGCCTGGATGGCATCGCGGCAAAGTCAGAGGTGCGCGTGGTGATTTTGCAGGCTGCGGGCAAGGTATTCTCCTCGGGACACGACTTGGCCGAAATGACTAGAGGCGGCATCGAAGATTATCGCAATATCTTCGAAATATGCGTCCAATTGATGACGAAAATCCAATCGATTCCACAGCCGGTGATCGCGCAGGTGCAGGGACTTGCGACGGCGGCAGGATGCCAACTGGTGGCGACCTGCGATCTGGCGGTGGCTAGTTCGGAGGCGGCGTTCGCGACTCCGGGGGTGAAAATCGGGCTGTTTTGCTCGACTCCGATGGTCGCGCTGACGCGGGCGATTGGGCGCAAACGGGCGATGGAGATGCTGCTGACGGGTCGGACAATCGATGCGGCGACGGCGGCGGATTGGGGATTGGTGAATCGGGTGGTTCCACCAGCGGGATTGGCGGCGGAGACACGGAAGCTGGCGGGGCAGATCGCGGAAGCGAGCTCGTTCACGGTGGCGCTGGGCAAAGAGGCGTACTACAGGCAGATCGATTTGAATCAGGCGGACGCGTATGAGTACACCGGGGAAGTGATGTCGCAAAACGCGATCGCGGAGGATGCGCAGGAGGGGATTGCGGCGTTTCTGGGGAAGAGGGCGGCGTGCTGGAAGGGGAGATCGTGATTCGAGCACTGCTGCGCCTTTGAAGGGAGGTTGGATGCCAGCCGGCGACCTCCTCATCTCGAAGCTCGATGTGGAGTGCGACGTGCCCTGCCCGGTCCAGACAGCGAAACTGAATACGGCAAGATCCGATTCCGAAGCGAAGCAGTCGTTACGTGCGTCGATTTCAATGAAGGTGTGGTCATCGTCGGGATCGACGATGGTTATGCTCAGGCGGCGCAGGTTATTGCTTCTCGTCTTCGATGCGCGTGATTCTTCGCTCGTGGATTTCGGCGATGCGGGCCAGCGCGCGGATGTTTTCGGCGTCTTGAGCGATCATCGCTTTTAGCTCGCGGGTTTCGGCCACAAGCTGGCGCGTGTCGATCGTGAGAAGCTCAATGCTCTGGGTGAGGGTCTCGTGGCGTTCTGTGAGGCGGTCCAGGCGCTCGTCGATCCTCATACTTTGATGGTAAAACACATTCCGGTATCCTATAAATTCATGCCTGAATTCAGCCGACGCACTCTTCTTCATCTTGCTCCTACCATTGCTACTCTGATCGCATCCGAAGCTGGAATTGTTGTGGAGGCTGAGGCGCAAGGGCGCGGGCCGCAGACGCCGCAGCGGGTTTCGAAAGAACAGTTGAAGGCCGCGCTGGAAATTATCGGGCTCGAGTTCACGGAGGCGCAGCGCGAGCAGATGCTGCCGGGTGTCAATCGGGCTTTAAACTCCTATGAAGCGCTGCGGAAAATCGATGTTCCGCTGGATACGGAGCCGGCATTTCACTTTCAGCCGTCCTTGCCGGGGAAGGAACCGAAAGCTCGGCCGTCGAAATTCCTGCCCACGCGGGTCACCAAGCCGGTGGCGTTTAAGGATCCCGAAGAGCTCTGCTTCCTGCCGGTGACGGAGCTTTCGGCGCTGGTGAGGGCGCGCAAAATCACCTCCACCGATTTGACGAAGATGTATCTGGCGCGACTGAAGAAGTATTCGCCCAAGCTGCTGTGCGTGATCACGCTGACGGAGGAGTTGGCGCTGGAGCAAGCGGCTCGCGCGGATAAGGAGATCGCGGCGGGAAAATATCGCGGCGCGCTGCATGGGATTCCATTTGGCGCGAAGGACCTTTTTAATACCAAAGGGATCAAGACGACTTGGGGTGCGGAGCCGTTTCAGGAACAGGTTCCGGCGTATACATGCACGGCGATCGATCGGTTGGAAAAAGCGGGCGCGGTGTTGTTGGCCAAATTGTCGATGGGCGCGCTGGCGCAGGGCGACAAATGGTTCGGGGGCGTGACGAAGAATCCGTGGAACCTGGATCAGGGATCGAGCGGATCGTCGGCGGGGTCGGCGTCGGCGACGTCGGCGGGGCTGGTGGGATTTTCCATTGGCACGGAGACTCTGGGGTCGATCGTGAGTCCGAGCACTCGCTGCGGAGTCACAGGGCTGCGGCCGACGTACGGCCGGGTGAGCCGCTATGGGGCGATGGGGCTCAGTTGGAGCATGGATAAGATCGGGCCGATCTGCCGGTCAGTGGAAGATACCGCGCTGGTGCTGAACGCGATGTACGGACCGGACGGCCACGACGTGACGACCATCGATGCGCCGTTCGACTGGAATCCGGCGACGCCGCTGGCAAGCTTGAAAATCGGGTATCTGAAAAATGAGTTCGAGCGTACCGGCGGGGGCGGACGGCAGCAGCAGAATCCCGAGGTTGCCGCGGCGCGCAAGAAAATCTACGACGACGCGTTCGAAGCGCTGCGGAAGGCGGGCGCGAACATGGAAGCGACGGAACTTCCGGACATGAACTCGCAGCCGCTCACCGTGATCCTGAATGCGGAGGCCGCGGCGGCGTTCGACGATATTACGCGCGACGGGCGCGTCAGCCAGCTTAGCGGCCAGGAAAATGGCGATTGGCCGAACAGCTTTCGCACGTCGCGCATGATTCCGGCGGTGGAATATATTCGCGCGATGAGGGAGCGGACGATTCTCCAGCAGAATTTTCACGCGTTTATGGAGAAGTGGGATGTGCTGATTGTCCCCACGGGGACCGCGACGTTGCAGATCACGAATCTGACCGGTCATCCGCAGGTGGCTGTGCCGTGCGGGTTTTTGAATGGAAACAGTCCGCAGAGCATTATTTTTACGGGTCGTTTATATGAAGAAGGGACGCCGCTGCGGGTGGCGCACGCGTTCGAGCAGGCTACTGAATGGCACAAGATGCATCCAAAGATGGATTGGGTGTAAGGGGTGTAACGAGGCGAATTTTCGTCGGCGGAATCGCGAGCGCGTGCGTGCCGCGGCGGGAATATCTGACGCTCGAAGCAATCGCGGCGGAGCGGATGCCGCATCGAATGATGGTGAGCGGCGTGGCTCGGTCTCCGTTTTTCGAATTGCGGGATTACGGGACGGCGTCTCCAGAGTTAGATGCGATCCTGAGGGCGCGGGGCCGTGCGGTGCGCTTGGAAAACGGCAAATTTCTGTTTCCCTTCGAATCCCTGGCTGCACGGGAGCAGGTTTGGAGAGGCATGAGCGTGGATCCGGATTGGATAGGCTTGCTGCCGCACGTGGCTCTCAATGAAATCGCGGTATTTCGAACGCTGTGAACGTGCGGGCACACTCGTCGAAAGCTACACGGCTAGTTCATAAAGATAATCGACTTGCGCCCGAATGGCTCCCGCGATGCCTTGGACTTTTGGATTCGCGGATTCGATGACGTAATATTCGTTGGGCGCGTGGGCTCCACTGCCATGGCCCAGCCCGAAGTGGCCGGCAGGCAGCCGGAGAGGATCGCCGGTGAAAATATATCCGGGCCAGGAGCCGGCGAGGCGAGGCCACAGGATGGGATCAAGACCGGCCTTGCGATAAACCGCAGCCTGTGCGCGAATCAGAGAGGAGTTGGCATCGGTCGAAGTTGGATCGTAGCCGCCGCTCATATTCACTTCGATATCGCCGAAGCCGCGCTTGGCCAGATGCGCCTTCAATGCGGCGAGCGAGCCCAACGCGGTCATGCCGGGCACTAATCGCAGGTCCATTTTCGCGACGGCTTTGTGAGGCAGTACGGTCTTGCCACCGGGGCCGGTGTAGCCAGCCACGAGCCCCTCAATATTGACGGTCGGGCGTCCGACCAGCAGTTCCTGGGACTCCAGGAAATCGACATTGTGAACCCAATGTTCGACGCCCTCCTGCCGCATGATCATGGCTTCGTTCATGCGCTTGGAAGCGTCGCGGATCAGCGCCTTATCGGCGGGGGTCAGCGGAAGAGCCTTATCGGCATAACCGTCGATGGCCGGCGTATGGCCGTCGGGACCGACCAGCGTCGCCAGCGCCTGGACGAGATGCCAGACGGGGCTGTCCACACGCGCTTCGTTGCTCGAATGCAAATCTTCCTTGGGTCCGCGATGCCAGCGTTCGGCGCTGGAAACGAGTTCGAGCTCGACCACGCCTTTCGCGCCCAGATTGATGGTGACGGAGCCATCGAGCGACTGCATCGGCATGGGCATGTAGACGCCGCTGCATTTCTTCAACGCAGCAAGAATATCCGGCCGCCGGACGACCTGGGTGAAGTGCGGCGAGCCGATTTCCTCCTCGCCTTCGGCAACGAAAACCAGGTTCACAGGGAGCTTGCGCCCCGCGGCTTTAAAGGCGTGCAGGGCGGCGATCCAGGTGGCTTCGGGTCCTTTTTGATTCACCGCTCCCCGGCCGATCAGGACCTTCCCGAGGCCCGGTTTATCGACCAGCGCGGCGTCAAAGGGCGGCGAGGACCACTCCGATGGATCGGCTTGCTTCACGTCGTACATGAAATAGACGCCAACGGTTTTCGGCGCACCCGCGTCAAGGGTCGCGAAGACACCGGGATGTCCGTCGGTGGGTACTTTCGTTACCGTGTCGAAGCCGGCGTCGCGCAGCAGCCGCATCATGTGGTCGCAGCCTTCGGTCATGCCGCGATTTTCGGCGGCGATGGACGGCTGGCGGATCCAATCCTGAAGGCGATGGATGGATTCGTCGTGTTGCTTATCGATCTCGCCTTGGATGGCTTTCAGGTCGGATGTTTCGGCAGCGATCGAACGGTTAGCGGACGTCAGCGCGGCTGCGCCGGTTAAGGATTGGCGAAGGAATCTGCGTCGGTTCATGGTCTGACGAGTATACAACGGAGGTCAATAAGATTTCGCGATGACCACGCGATGGCCGACTTCTTCGCCGGTCACGATGCACTTACCGGGGCCGTCGTATTCGTCAACTAAGGGCATATTGCGCACGCTGGCTTTGAACGATTTGACACGCGCGTCAGTTTCCGGATCGTCTTTCAAATGAGCCATCACGAATTTGCCATCGCCGACCATCGACTCGGCTTCTTCGATCGAATTCGCGAGGACTGTATTGTCCTTGAGGCGTTGTTTCGCAGCGGTGAAAAGATCCTTCTGCATGGCTTCGAGCGTCGCGGCCAGCTTTGCTACGGCGTCGCTTTGCGGAATCACTTCCTTGACTCCCGTATCGCGGCGCTTCATGACGATATTGCCGCTTGCGACATCGCGGGGGCCGAGTTCGAAAACCACCGGCACGCCGAGCCTTTCCCAGTGGAAAAACTTCGCGCCGGGGCTGATGCCTTCGCGCAGGTCGATGTGCGCGCCGAGATCCTGCGCCAGCTTAGCGGCTACTTCCATGACTTGCGCGCGCTCAGCTTCCTTGCGGAAAATCGGCACGAGCACCGATTTGCGCGGAGCGACTTTGGGAGGCAGGACTAAACCTTTGTCGTCCGAATGAGTCATGATTAATCCGCCGATCAGGCGCGTCGAAACACCCCAACTGGTCTGCCAGACGTAATCGAGCTTGCCTTCCTTACTCTGAAACTGAACGTCGAACGCCTTGCCGAAATTCTGACCCAAATCGTGACTGGTGCCTGCTTGCAGAGCCATGCCGTTTTGCATCATCGCCTCGATGGAGTACGATTTCAAAGCTCCGGCGAATTTCTCGGCGCGCGTTTTTGCCCCTTTAATGATGGGCATGGCCATGACGTCTTCGGCAACCTCGGCATAGACGTCAAGGATCCGCAGGACCTCCTCCACGGCTTCTTCATGGGTCGAATGCGCGGTGTGGCCTTCCTGCCAGAGAAACTCCGTGGTGCGCAGAAACATGCGCGTGCGCAGTTCCCAGCGGATCACGTTCGCCCACTGATTGTAGAGCAGAGGCAGGTCCCGATAGCTCTGAATCCACTTGGCGAAAAAGTGGCCGACGATGGTCTCAGACGTCGGACGAATGACGTATGGCTCTTCGAGCTCTTTGCCGCCGGCGATGGTGACGACGGCCAGCTCCGGCGAAAATCCTTCGACGTGCTCGGCTTCCTTCTTGAGAAAACTTTGCGGGATAAGCAGCGGAAGATAGATGTTCTGATGGCCGGTGGCTTTGAAGCGATTATCGAGTTCGCGTTGGAGGATTTCCCACACGGCGTAACCGTTGGGGCGGATGACCATGCAGCCTTTGACGACCTCGGCCGGCTCCGCCATATCGCCTTCTAAAACCACGTCCTGATACCACGCGGCGAAATCCTGGGCGCGCGTCGTGATGGGAGAATCTGTCATTTGATACCGATTTTCAGGGTATCAAGGGTGCTGGCGGTGGCGCGATCAAGATTCGCGGCGGCCACGGCGAGATCGGCCAAGGCGCGCACTTCGCGGGTGCGGGCAACGATCAGATCGGTCTGGCGCTGGAGCACCAGGAACACGGTCGAGGTGCCGGATTGAAACTGGCGCTGTTCACTCGAATACTGTTCCTCCGCCGATTGACGGGCGAGAATCGACGCGGCGTAGCGTGCCTGCGCGGAAGACGCGGTCTGCAAAGAATTACGCACATCGGCTTCAATCAGCATCTCAGCCTGATCGCGGAGCGCCCGCAGGCGCTTACCTTCCGCGGCGGCGACGGCGAGGTTGGCTTCCGCGGTGCGGTTGCGGATTGGAAAGGAGAATTGCAAGCCGACCTGCACGGAGGGAAAAGTGCCGGCTCCGATCGTATTCCATGCTTGGCCGTAGCCGCCGATGAGATTCGGAGGGACGGCGCTGGCGAAGAGCGCGGTATTGAGCGGAGGCACGCCGGCGAGGGCCGAAAGCTCATTCAATTGCGTGAGCAAGGCTCCGAAACCGCCGGTGATTGGATTCGACGCCTGGCTGGTGGCGAGGCCGGAAAGGCCGGCCAGGCTAGCGTTGGCGAAGGCGTCGATGCGAGGCTTCGCCAATTCGCGGCTGAGGCGCGCATCGAGTTTGTTGATCTCAATCGACAAATCGCTCTGCTTCAATTCCGGACGCATCGCGATGGCCTGCTTCGTCGCGGCGTCGAGCTCAGGCAGAGCGATGCTGACCGGCGCGGGCGTTTCCGGGATCAGCGCCGAGCCCCACAGCAGATCGGTTCGATTCGAGGTGATCATCTGCTTCAATGTGTTTTCGGCGCGGGTGAGCGCTTCCTGCGCGGTGAACACATTTTGACGAAAGGTGGCCATCTGCGTCTGCGCGGCGACCACATCGATGCGGGCGAGAAGTCCCTGCTCTGCCTGGCGGCGATTGCTGGAAAATTGCTGCTCCGCGAGGCGCACCGCTTCGATTTGGACCTCCAGATTTCGACGCGCATAATCGAGATCCCAATAGGCGTCGACGGCTTGCGTGACAATCTCAATCACGCGCTGGCGAAGCTGCTCCGCGGTAAGGCTGCGATTTTGAATCGCCACTTGCAGACGATGCCGGTTATCGTCGAAGAGCAGCCCTCTCCACAACGGCTGGGTGAGTTTCACGCCGATGCTCGATGGATATTGCGGGTTCAGAGAAAGGAATTGGTTGTCGCTGTTGACGCGGGACGTGGATAAGTCCAGTTCATAGGTTCCACCGAGCCAGGGCGACGCTCCGGTGAGCGATGGCGTAAGGTCCAGCTCCTTGGTGGTGAGCCTGCCGTTCGGGCCGCCGCTGAGCGACGATGCGGCGGGTGCGACGGTCTTCTGATCGTCGCCCTTGACTCCGAGAACAGGGTCATAATAGCCGCGCGCGCCTTTGATGTTGTAGCGGGCTTCATCGAGAAGAATGCGGGAGACGGCGAGATCGCGATCGTTCGAAAGCGTGCGCTCCACCACTTCGCCCAGACTGATTTTTCGTTCGCCGAGCACGCCGACGCGCGAAGGGACCGTGAGCGGATCAAGGACCGGAAGCTGCGGCGAGGGCGGCTCCTGCCCATGGATGGGGAGGGCGATCATCAAAATGAGAAGAAACATCGCGAAGCGAGCGCGCAGATTCTTGAAGCCGGCGAACATGCCGCGGACGAAGGAATGCTCGGCGATATCTTCGAAAATGGAATAGAAAACCGGCACTGCGAGCAGCGTCAGCACCAGGCACAACAACTGTCCGCCGGCGACCATCACGCCGATGGTGCGATTCGTCGACGATCCGGCGCCGGTTGAGAAAACCAGAGGAATCATCCCCGCGACCAGAGCGATGGTGGTCATCAGAATCGGCCGCAAGCGGTCGCGATTGGCTTGCATGATCGCATCGTGGCGAGTGAATCCAGCGGCGCGCAGGCCGTTCATATGATCGATCTGCAAAATGGCATTTTTCTTGACGATGCCAAACAGCAGCAGTAAGCCGAGTCCGGAAAAAATGTTGAAGCTCTGGTTGGCGATCAGCAACGAGACGATGCCGAACGGGACGGCCAGCGGCAGAGTGAGCAGAATCGTGATGGGATGCAGGAACGATTCGAACTGCGCCGCCAGAACGATGTACATAAAGATAAACGTCAGCGAGAACGCGAGGATAAAGTAGTAGCCGGTGCGCTGCAATTCCTTCGAGGTACCGCTGGCGCCGTAGGAATATTCGGGGCCCATGCCCAGTGCCTTTGCGTCGTCGGCCACCTGGCTCAAGATCGCCGCCTGCGATCCTCCGGCCAGCATGTTGCCGGTGAGCGTGACCTGCCTTTGGCGATTCAGGCGATTGATCGACGATGGGCCGGTGCCGTTGCGGATCGAGACCACTTCATCCAGGCCGACCGAGCCTTGCTTGGTGGAAGGGACGGTCATTTTTTCGAGCCCTTCGACGGTGCCGCGCGAAAGCTGCTGGGCGCGCACCACTACGTCGAACTGATCGTCGCCGGTGTTGAATGTCGAATCCTTCTGCCCCGCCACCAGCGTATTGATGGCCTGTTCGATGTTCTCGACCGAGACGCCCATATCGGCCGCGCGGGCGCGATCGATCTCCACGTGAACCTCGGGATTGCCGCTGCGGAGAGTCGAATCGGTATCGGTCAATTTGGGGATCACCTTCATCTTCGCCATCAGTTGATCGGAGTATTCAGTGAGCTTCTGAAGGTCCGGCCCTTGCACGAAAAACTGAATATCGGCATTGCTCTGATCGTTGCCGACGGCGTTAATCAGCTCGACGCTGGTGCGGATCTCCGGCGGATATTGTTTCAGTAGATCGCGCACGCGCTGCATGAGCTGCTGCTGCGAGAGCTGGCGCTTATCCATGTCGACCAGTTGCACGAAAGTGGTCGCGTTGTTGACCGAGCGATCGGAGCCGCCGCCCACCGTGGCGAGCGTATGCAGGACGCCAGGCAGTGCGCGGATCTGCTGCGAGACGCGCTCCACCAGATTGGTGGTAGAAGCGAGCGAAGTCCCCTCCGGCGCGCGGATCAATACGTTGAACTGCGATTGATCGTCGACCGGAACGAAATTCTTGCCGACGAACATGAACAGCGGCACGATGCTGAAAATCACCAGTCCGCAAATCAGCAGGACGGTCTTGCGATGCGACATCGCCCATTCCAGCCACTTCGTATAATTGCCGTCCAGGACCCGGAAAACGGCTGATTCTTTCGAGCCATGATCCTTTTCAGGCTTCTTCACAAATCGCGAACACAGCATCGGCGTGAGCGTGAAGGAAACCAGCAGCGACACGGCGATGGCGAATGCGGAGGTGAAGCCGAACGAACTCATGAATCGTCCGACAATGCCTCCCATGAATCCGACCGGGAGAAAAACGGCGAGCAGAGAGAGCGTGGTCGCCATGACGGCAAAGCCGATGTCGCGCGTCCCTTCGATGGCCGCCTCGAACGGAGACATGCCTTTTTCTTCCATGAAGCGATAGATATTTTCTAGAACGATAATGGCGTCGTCGATCACGATCCCGACCATCAGCGTCAGCGCCAGCATAGTGATCTGGTTCAGCGTGAACCCCACCGCGGCCATCAACGCAAAGGTCGAAATAATGGACGTCGGGATCGCGACTGCCGCAATCAGAGTGGTGCGGATGTTCGCCAAGAATAGAAAAATGATGATCGACGCAAAGATACTGCCTTCAATCAAATGATGCCGGATGTTGTTCACCGATGCTTCAATAAAGACCGATTGGTCGCTGATGACTTCAGCATGAATATCTTTGGGCAGCAGCGCGGTAATTTCCTTCAACCGCTGCTTGATCTCGGTCGCGGTGGCCACCGTATTCTCACCGGATTGCTTCGAAACGACCAGCGTCACAGCCGCCGTGCCATCCAGGCGCGCCGCCGTTCGAGGCTCCTCATAACTATCTTCGGCGTAACCGATGTCGGAAATTTTCACCACGTAGCCGTTGCGGTTGATGATGGCGATTTGATTGAATTGGGCCGGTTCGACCACTTTTCCGGTGGTGCGAACGGTAAATTCCTTGGCTCCGGCGTTGAGGCTGCCGCCGGGCAATTCAAGATTCTGCTGCCGCACGGCGTTGAACACATCGGTGACGGTCAGGTTGTAGGCGCGCAAGCGATCGGGATCGACCACCACGTGAATCTCCCGTTTGGCGCCGCCCAGGATGGTGATTTCGCCCACGCCCTTGGCGTTCTCAAGCTGCTGCTTGATCCGTTTATCCGCGATCAACGTCAGGTCGCGAATGGAACGCGGCGCAGAGATGGCGATCTGCACCACCGGCGCGGCATCGGGGTCGAGTTTCTGCACCACCGGAGGTTTCGCCGTCTGCGGAAGGTCGGCGACGATTAGGTTTACTTTATTTTGAATTTCCTGCGCCGCGATGTCGCCATTCTTTTGTAAAAGAAAACTGACGACCACGACGGAGCGGCCTTCTGACGATGTCGAACGCACTTCGTCGATCAGGCTGATGGTGTTCACAGCGTCTTCCACTTTTTTCGTAATCTCGGTTTCAATTTCTTCCGGCGAAGCGCCCGGATCGGTCACGGTCACCGTGACGGCCGGAATATCGACTTTCGGAAAGAGATCGACGCCGAGAGAAAAATAAGAAAACGCCCCCACCACGACCAGGGCGAGAATCAGCATCGTCGTAAAGACGGGCCTGCGGACGCACAGTTGCGCGAGTGCGTGCATTACTTCACCTCCACAGGCGAGCCGTCGAACAAGTCGCTCTGATGATTCGTCGCGACGATTTCCTTGCCCGTGAGGCCCGATAGAATGCGGATGGAGCCGCCCTCCGTTTCGCCGGTGAGCACCACGCGTAGATGGGCGACGTTGACGCCGACTGGATTTTCAATCACGAAGACCTGATTGGCGTCCGTCGTGCGATCGTGAATCACGGCGGAGCGCGGCACAAACACGGCGTCTTCAGTGCCCGGCAGAAGCACGCGCGCGGTGGCGAACATTCCGGGACGCAGCTCCGCTTTCGGATTTGGGAAGCGCGCCTCCAGAATAAACGCGCGCGAATTCGGATCGACCGAAGGATTGATCGCCGATACTTTCCCCTGGAAGTCGCGATCGGGGAACGCGGAAACGTGCGCGATCACCGCCATCCCCACGCTGGCGCGGGCGCTGCGCTGTTCCGGCGTCTGCAACTGGAGCTTCATGCTGCCGATGCGGACGATGGTCGCGATTTTATCGGTGACCGCGACGTGTTCCCCCGCCGCCACGGGGCGCGCCGAAATATAGCCGTCGAAGGGTGCGCGAATGGTGGTGTCGGCGATACCTTTTTGAGCCTGCGCCAACTGCGCGCGCATACTTTCGAGCGTGGCCTGGGAGCCTTCGATCATGCCGTTCAACTGGCGCGCCGCATTCAACGCCGCTTCATATTGCTGCCTGGCCGCGTTGGCCTGCGCGTCCGCGGTCTCCTGCTGGGTGCGCGCTTTTTCGAACGCGCTGCGCGAAACATCGCCGGTTTTCACCAGACTTTCGTAGCGTTTGGCATCGGCCGCGGCGAGCTTGGCCTGCGCCTCCGCCGATTCATAATTCGCCTTCGCGCCGGCAACCTCCGGCACAGCGGTGGCGTCGAACGTTCGATTCGCAACCAAACCGATGCGGGATTGCGCCTGACGAACCGCCGCCGTGGCCTCGTCCAATTGAGCGCGCATCTGGTCGAGCTTCAATTGCGCGTCGCGATGATCCAGCTCGCAGACGACTTGGCCTTGTTTGACGAAATCGCCGACATTTACCGGCGTCGCGGTCACCAGGCCGGCGACGCCGGACGCGATGTCGGACGATTCGTCGGCAACGAACGATCCTGTCTCGGCAAATCCAGCCGATACCTGGCGGATCGCCGCCGTTGCCGTGGAAATGGGGACCGCCTTCGGCGCGGCGGCCGCGGACGACGCTTGGGCGGATGGTTTCGACCCGCATGCGGCCTGAAACAAGGCCGCGGACAATATGCAGATTAACGTTACGATTCTCATTTTGATTTTTTATTTTTTCCCCGGATGCCGTTCATCATGATGCTGGTGAAAGCTTCAACTGCCTGGTCGTCTTTCAGAATTCCGTCCTCCGCATTCAGCGCGAAATAATTCGCCATGCCGCAAAGGGCGACGATCATCGCGCCTGAATTGATGTGCCGCAGCGCGCCGGAGCGCTGGCGCCGGTCGAGATAAGCGCGAAGGGAAGCGAACATGGGCAGGCCGAATTCGCGGCGGTAAATCGTCGCCAGTTCGTGGCCCTCCAGGCTCGCGTGTAGCATCAGCCTTTCGAAACGCGCGTCTTTCCGATGTCCGCCAATGATCTCGCGGGCGATCGTGCGGAACAGCCCCTCGTCATCGCGGCGCTTCATGCACTCCTCGATGCCGGCCAGCGCCTGCTGCGCTCCGGTCGAATTGATGTTGTGTTCGATGATGGCGGTGTATAAATCGCGTTTGGTGGCGAAATGGCGAAAGATGATCGCTTCGGAGACGCCGGCTGCCAGCGCGATTTCCTTGGTAGTGGTCCCCGCGAAGCCTTTGCGCGAAAACAGATCCATGGCGGCTTCGATTAACTGCCGGCGGCGGTCCGTGGCTGGGAGGCGGAGGGTGGGAGAAGGCACGTGAGTCTCATTGTAAGTAAGTACTCACTTACATGTCAAGCCGAGCGGCTTGCACACTATCCTTAATAAACATGGCCAAGCGATTCAAGGACCTGACCGAACGGGAGATTCTGGCTCTCGCCATCTCTCTCGAAGAGGAGGACGCGCGCATCTTCGGCGATTTTGCCGACGGCTTGCGCGCCGAGTTCCCCGCCTCGGCGAAAATTTTCGAGGAGATGCAGGCCGAGGAATCCGAGCACCGCGCCCGCCTCTTCGCGCTCTATCAGGAGCGCTTCGGCAATCATATCCCGCTCATCCGCCGCGAAGATGTCTCAGGATTCGTCCGCCGCCGCCCGATGTGGCTTTCGCGCCCTTTGGGAATCAAGGCCGTGCGCAGGCAGGCCCAGTTGATGGAAATGGAAACGCGCCAGTTCTATTTGAAGGCGCTCCCAAAAGTGACCGACGCGTCCACCCGCAAGCTGCTGGGCGACCTCGAAGAAGCCGAGCGCCAGCATCAGCGCACCGCCGGGTCGATGGAAGAAAAGCATCTGGATCCGCATTCGCGCGCCGCCGAAGATGCCGGTGCGGAGAAGCTGTTTTTATTGCAGGTGATTCAGCCCGGGCTGGTCGGCTTGATGGACGGCTCCGTATCCACGCTCGCGCCGGTATTCGCCGCCGCATTTGCGACGAAAGATAGCTGGGACGCGTTTTTAGTAGGCCTCGCGGCCTCGGTGGGCGCGGGTATTTCCATGGGATTCGCCGAAGCGTTGTCTGACGATGGATCGCTCACCGGGCGCGGCCGTCCGTTGATTCGAGGAACGGTGTGCGGCCTCATGACCACCGCCGGCGGCATCGGCCACACGCTGCCGTATCTCATTCACGATTTTCGGGTCGCGACCGGGATCGCGGGAATCGTCGTGGCCATCGAACTGGCGGTCATCAGCTACATCCGCCATCGTTATATGGATACGCCCTGGTATTCCGCCGCGTTCCAGGTGGGCGTGGGCGGAGTGCTGGTGCTGATCACCGGAATTCTTATTGGCAGCTCGTAGAGTGTGGTCGGCTTGTTCAGTCCGGTTCCGGCGTCATACCGAACTCCTCCGGATGCTGCGATACATATGAGAATAACAAGTCCGTCAGGTTGTGGGGATATGCCATGAATTCGTCGTCTAACTCTGCCAGTTTGCCCAGCGTGTCGTCCGAGAACTCAAGCGCGACCGCCGAAATGTTGCAACCTGCGGGTAAGATGAAACGATGGATCATCTCCCGCGACGCCTTGCTCTGATCGCGATCGCACTCGCGATCGTGCTCGGCGGCGGTACCGCGGGTTTCGTTCTCATCGAGCACTATCCGGTGTTCGATGCGTTCTACATGACGCTGACCACAGTCACCACCGTCGGTTATGGAGAGATTCGTCCGCTCAGCCACATCGGGCGCGTGTTCAATTCATTCCTGATCTTTTTCGGCGTCAGCGTGATGCTGCTGGCCATTGGCGCCATGACGCAGACCATCATCGAACTGGAGCTGAATCAATTTTTCGGAAAGCGGCGGGTCAAGAAAATGATCGAAAAACTGCAAGGCCACTTCATCGTCTGCGGCTACGGTCGCGTAGGGCGCGGCGCGGCGGATGAACTGCGGCTGCAAGGCGCGAAGTTCGTAATTGTCGACCATAATGAGGATAAAGTCGAGCTGGCTATCAAAGACGGAATGCTCGCCGTGCTGGCCGACGCCAGCCGCGACGACGTGCTGCGCGAAGTGGGCATCGACCGCGCCAAGGGTCTGATTGCCACGCTTGCATCGGACGCCGATAATCTTTTTCTCATTTTGTCCGCCCGGACGCTGAATTCGAAGATCCAACTGACGGCCCGCGTGGCGGAGCAGACGTCGGAGGAGAAACTACGCCGCGCCGGAGCCGATTTCGTGTTCGCGCCCTACAACAGCACCGGCCATCGCATGGCGCAAGCGCTGCTAAAGCCGCACGTGCAGCAGTTCATCGACTTCACCACTCAGAACATGGAAGTGAAGGTGAATATCGAGCAGGTGCGCGTTTCGGCGCGTAGCGCGTTCGTCGACGCCACTATCGCCGGCATGCAGATCCGCAGTGAGATGGGTGTGATCGTGCTCGCGATCCGCAAAGCCGACGGCAAAATGATATTCAATCCGCCGTCTGAAACGCACATCTCCGTGGGCGATCATTTAATTGTGATGGGACAGCCGGAAGGTTTGCAAAAACTGGAGCAGCTCTTAAATGAGGCTCCCGTATGAAGAACATTTTGACCGCGGAGCAAATGCGCGAAGCGGACCGCCGCACCATCGCCGCCGGGACTCCGGGCGATGTTCTGATGGAGCGCGCCGGCACCCGCGTCGTCGAAGTTCTGGAGCGTGAGTTCGCCCCGCTGACCGCGCAGCGAGTCGTCATCTTTTGCGGCAAAGGAAATAACGGCGGCGATGGATTGGTAGTCGCGCGATTGCTGGAGGGTAAGGTTGCGGCGTTGCAGGTAGTGCGCGCCGACGATGCCCCGATACCCGTCGATCGCGATGCAACGATTGTTATCGACGCTCTCTTAGGTACAGGATTCAAAGGCGTAGTCGAAGGCCGCTACGCCGAACTGATTCGCTCCATCAACGAAGATTTCCCACAAGCGAAAATTGTCGCCGTAGATATCCCGTCGGCATTGCAGGTGCGCGCCGATATCACCGTGACCTTCGCCGCCCTGAAGGTCGACCTCGTGATCGGCGATGGTGCGGAGAATGTCGGCAGAATGATCGTCGCCGATATCGGAATCCCGCCGGAATTCCTGCAATCCGATCTGCATCTTTCAGAGGCGAACGATTTCGCCGCACTCTTTAAGCCGCGCAAACGCGATTCGAATAAAGGGATGTACGGTCACGTATTGCTGATCGGCGGAGCCGCGGGAAAATCCGGCGCGGCAGCGATGTCAGGGCTCGCTGCATTGCGCGCAGGCGCAGGCCTGGTCACCGTGGCCTGTGCCGACGCGTCTAAACTGGTCCCCGAATTGATGACCGAATCGCTGGACCATTTTTCGCTGGAGAAGAAAACGGTGATCGCGGTCGGACCCGGACTTGGGCCGGCAAAAGACCTGCTCGCGAACCTGATGCGCGAAGTGAAGGTACCGATGGTCATCGATGCCGACGGCCTGAACTCCATCGCCGGGACCGATTTTCGCGGTCGCGGCGTCGAGACGATTCTGACGCCACATCCCGGCGAAATGGCTCGCCTCGTCGGCGGGAAATTTACCGACCGCCTGACCACCGCACGAACCTTCGCGCGCGATCGAAACGTGTTGCTGGTGTTAAAAGGTCAAGGAACCCTCATCGCCCTACCAGACGGCCAAGTGTGGGTAAATCCCACCGGTTCGCCATCGATGGCGAAGGGCGGAACCGGCGACATTCTCACCGGCATGGTCGCCGGAATGGTCGCCCAGCATCCCGGCGATACCGCGACAGCGGTCCGCGCCGCGGTATGGCTCCACGGCCGCGCCGGCGAGCTCGGCGCAGAGGAATGGACCGATAAGTGTCTGCTCGCCAGCGAGCTGCTGAATTATCTGCCGAGAGCAATCAGAGAATGCCTGTGAATCGCTCTCCTCAATCTGCGCGCCGCTCCCAACCGAGCCGTGACCACAGGGAGCGGTGTCCAAAGCGCGTTGAACGCACCGCTCCCTGCGGTCACGGCTCCGTAAAAACGCGACACGTCAACCAGCCATGCTAAACGAGGAATCCTACCTCACCTCCTCCGACGAAGAAACCGTCGAGCTAGGCCGCTCCATCGCCCGCACCTTGCCGAAGAAAATCTGCATCCTCTTAATAGGCAATCTCGGCGCCGGGAAAACGACCCTTGCCAAAGGCATCATCCACGGCCTCGGCGCCGCCGAAGCGGATGAGGTCGCCAGCCCTACCTATACGCTTGTGCACGAATATGGAGGCGGCAGCGTTTTCCATATAGATCTGTACCGGCTGGACCAGCCGCAACAGGTCGCGACTCTGGGACTAGATGATATTTTCGACCGCGAAGCAGTGGTCTTAATCGAATGGGGTGAACGGTTTCCAGCCCTCATGCCGGCCCAAAGAATCGAGATCCGGCTCCGAGCAATGGGAATCGACGAGCGCCAAATAGAAATTTTAAGTGTCTAGTAATCAGATATTTACATAAAAATATTGTCACTCGACGCGAGACTGTGCTAATAATAGAACCTGGGACCCGGCGAGTTACTGCCACCGCGTCCCGATATTGACTCACGTCAGGCAATTTTTAACAGAAACCCAAGGAGGTTGATCCATGAACATTCGACCGCTGCACGACCGCATTGTGGTTAAACGGCTCGAAGAAGACGAATCGAAAGTCGGTGCTTTATTTATTCCCGACTCGGCAAAGGAAAAGCCGCAGAAAGGTGAGGTCGTTGCCGTCGGCAAGGGCAAACACGCTGACGATGGAAAGCTGATTCCCCTGGATGTCCAGGCCGGCGATCAGATTCTGTTCGGCAAATATTCTGGCTCGGACATCAAGCTCGATGGCACCGAATACCTCATCATGCGCGAAGACGAAGTTCTCGCGGTGCTCGAGGGTGGCGCTAAGAAAGCGAAAGCTTAGTTTTTAAAGGAGATTTTCAAACATGGCTGCAAAACAAATTGTTTATAGCGAAAATTCCCGCCAGGCGATTCTGCGCGGCGTGAACCAACTGGCCGATGCCGTGAAAGTGACGTTGGGACCCAAGGGCCGGAACGTTGTCCTCGAGAAAAAGTTCGGCGGACCGACCATCACCAAAGACGGCGTGACGGTGGCGAAGGAAGTGGAGCTGAAGGATCCGCTCGAAAACATGGGCGCGCAGCTGGTGCGCGAAGTGGCGTCGAAGACCTCCGATATGGCGGGCGACGGCACCACCACCGCAACCATTCTGGCCCAGTGCATCTACCGCGAAGGCGTGAAGAGCGTCGCCGCCGGTGCGAATCCGATGGCCCTGAAGCGCGGTATTGAGAAGGCCGTCGAGCTGGTTGTTGAAGAAGTCAAGAAGCACTCGAAGAGCATCTCCGGCGATATGATCGCGCAGGTTGGCACCATCTCCGCCAACGGCGATCCCACCATCGGCAACACCATCGCCGAAGCGATGAAGAAGGTTGGCAAGGACGGCGTGATCACTGTCGAAGAGTCGAAGACCATGTCGACCGAACTGTCTACCGTCGAAGGCATGCAGTTCGACCGCGGCTACCTCTCGCCCTACTTCATCAGCGATCCGGAGCGTATGGAGTGCGTGCTCGAAGATCCCTACATCCTGATCCACGAGAAAAAGATCAGCAACATGAAGGACCTGCTGCCGGTACTGGAGCAGATCGCCCGTTCTGGCAAGCCGTTGCTCGTCATCGCCGAGGAAGTGGAAGGCGAAGCGCTGGCCACTCTCGTCGTTAACAAGCTGCGCGGCACGTTGAACGCTTGCGCGGTGAAGGCTCCTGGATTCGGCGATCGCCGCAAGGCGATGCTCGAAGATATCGGCATCCTCACCGGCGGCCAGGCGATCTTCGAAGAAACCGGCATCAAGCTCGAAGGCGTCCAGCTTAAAGATCTGGGTCGCGCCAAGCGCGTCACCGTCGATAAGGACAACACGACGATCATCGATGGCGTGGGCGATCACAAAACCATCGAAGGCCGTATTAAACAGCTCCGCGCTCAGATCGAGGAAACCACCTCCGATTACGATCGCGAGAAGTTGCAGGAGCGCCTCGCCAAGCTCGCCGGCGGCGTAGCGATCATCAAGGTCGGCGCGGCTACCGAGACTGAGATGAAGGAAAAGAAGGCTCGCGTCGAGGATGCTCTGCATGCCACGCGCGCGGCCGTCGAAGAAGGCATCGTTCCCGGCGGCGGCGTAGCACTGCTCCGCGCGGCATCGGTCCTCGACGGTTTGAAGATCGAAGGCGATGAGAAGATCGGGTACGACATCATCCGCCGCGCTTGTGAAGAACCGGTTCGCCAGATTACGGGCAACGCGGGCTTCGAAGGCGCCATCATCATCGAAAAGATCCGCGCCAACAAGGATCCTCACTACGGCTTCAACGCAGCCACCGCTGTGTATGAGGACCTGGTGAAATCCGGCGTCATCGATCCGACCAAGGTAACGCGGTCGGCCTTGCAGAATGCCTCGTCGATCAGCGCCCTGATGCTGACCACCGAAGCCATGATCTGCGAAATCCCGGAGAAAAAGGCTGCCCCCATGCCGGGCGGCGGCGAGCACGGCGGCGGGATGGATTACTAAACTCCACCGCATCGTAATAAGGAAGAGGCCGTCCGGGAAACCGGGCGGCTTTTTTCATTTTCGAGATAGTACCTTGGCATAACCATGTTTTCCTGGTAGTATGACTCTCCAGTAGTAAAACGTGGATTTGCAATGGCTCGCCTCCCCCGGTGCCTTTGCGTGATCCTCACGTTGTGGATGGTCAGCACGCGCCCCTCGGCGTCCATCCTGCCCGAAGCTTCCGCCTTCGGAGCATGGTGGGGCACGCCAGAATCGAAAAAATTCGCACTACAAGCTGATAACGCTCGCCAGGCAGGCGATTATAGCCGCGCCGCAGCCTATTACCAGCAGGGATATGCGGACGCCCTGCGCCGCCACGACGAGATCGCCATCATCGGCTATCTGAACGGCATCGCCGCCTGTAGCTTGGCCCAGACTCACTATCGAGCCGCCCTCCAGACTTGGTTGGAGGCCAAGCGCCACGCCCAATCCATCGGCGATCAAGCGAACCTGGGGATAATCTCCGTAAATCTTTCCTCTCTCTATTTTCAGGTCTACGACTTTGAATCCGCCCAGAGGGAGGCCGAAGAGGGCCGCACCGCCGTAGCCGCTTCCAAGCCCTACGTCCTTCCCAGCCTCCTTTTACAACTGGCCTGCCTCCATGAAATGCGCCAGCGCGGCGATGGACTGGCCGCGCCGCTCTACCGCCAAAGCATCCTCGCGGCCCAAGCGTCAGAAGACCCCCGTCTCCAGGCGATTGGCCTCGATCTTCTCGGCGCCTATCTGCTGACCGAGGAGCCGCCCCATCTCGAAGAGGCTCGGGAAGCCATCGAAAATGGAATGCACCTGCGGGAAAAGTCCTCTCCCAAGGAATTGGGCTATTCCTGGGGCTGGATGGGCGATCTGAAGCTCGCCCAGGGTGACCTCACCGAAGCCGCCCGCTATACCGATTTGGCACTGACCGCCGGCGCCCATGCCTCGGAGTACCTTCTGAAGCATCAGCGCGGAGAGATCCGACTCGCTTCCGGAGACCAAGCCGGAGCTCTCGCCGATTTCGAAGAAGCCGTCAATCTCGAATCCCGCTGGCGTCTCGGCGTCCTGCCCGCCAGTGCCTCCCTAACCTCAGCGAATGAGAAGCTTGAGCAGAATGTGTTCGATTCCTTCATCGAGGCCGCAGCCCGCCAGGCGCTCCAAACCGGCAGCCAGCGCTGGGCCGAAAAAGCCTTTCAAGCAGTCGAGCTGAATCGCGCCGCGAGCCTTCGCGAAAACCTCGCTTTTTCCGACGCCTGGCATCGCAAAGTACCCTCCGAATACTGGGAAACGCTCGCCCGGCTGCGAGCCGTCGACGCTAAAATCCCTGGGAAAAAACCGCTCAGCGACGAATCCCGCCGTCTCCGTTCGGCACTCGCGGAAATGGAGACCAAAGCGGGACTTGGATTTCCTGCAAAGAACTACGAGACTTTTCACGATCAGACTTCACTTATTCATTTTCGACAGGGACTAAGAGAATCGGAACTACTGCTTAGTTTCCACCTGGGGTATCGAGAGTCTTATCTTTGGTCGGTCACGCGGGAAACGCTGCACTTGCAGAAAATTGCGGCGGCAGGCGAGATCCGAACCCAGGTTCTGGCGTTGGAGGATGCGGTTCAGGCAGGACGGCCGGAGGCTGTGGAGTTGGGCGAACGGCTTTATCGGGAGCTGTTTGGCCAGCTTGGGCAGAACGCGATGAGTAAAACATCGTGGCTGCTTTCCCTCGAAGGGACGCTGTTCGAGGCGCCGTTTGCTGCACTCGTGACGGAGCGGAAGGACGGCAAGGTGAGTTATCTGGTGTCGGAGCATTCTGTGCAGACGATACCCGGGGCGCTGCTGTTGAGCACGCGCCCAGATGCGGGAACCGGCTGGTTCCTGGGCGTTGGCGATCCTATCTATAATGCGGCGGACCTGCGTTGGCAAGGGCGGAAAAAGGCCGGTGGGTTTCTGACGCAGTTGCAGACCCTGACCGCTGCGGTTCCCGAAGTGCAGTTCGGCCGCCTGGTGGGCAGCGCGCAGGAGCTGAACACAAGTGCCGCCAATTGGAGCGGCAGTGGGACGGTTTTGCTCGAAGGCGCAGCAGCTCGCCGCGATCTTTTTCTGAGCCAGCTTACTCGCGGACCTACCCTGGTCCACTTGGCCACCCATGTAATTTCTTCCCGCACCCAACCCCAACCCTTTATTGCTTTAGGGTTAGGGGCAAATGGCGAAAGCGAACTCCTCACCATGACCGACGTTGCTTCCTTGCGGGTAGCCGGTGCCGTTGTGGTGATGTCAGGCTGCGATTCAGGGTCGGGAGAAGTGCGCGCTGGCGCCGGCCTGCTGGGATTGACCAGGGCTTGGCAGATGGCGGGAGCAAGCGCGGTACTCGCCACATCCTGGCCGGTTCGCGACTCCGCTGGCGATATCTTTGCCAGCTTCTACCATTACCTACGGACTGTATCGCCAGCCCAAGCCTTGCGCCTCAGCCAGATGGAAATGCTCCATTCGGGAACCTGGCGCGCGAACCCCGCCTATTGGGCTCCCTACCAGATCAGTGGGGGTGCCCGATGAAGATCGAGCGAAGCCAGACAGGGGTTGCCGCGGCGATGGCGCTGGTGGTTACCACCCTTCCGCTGGAGATCGTGCCATCCCCGGCCATTATTAAGGATCCCGAAGAATCGGAATCCTACGCCGAGTGGGTCGAGCTGGTAGACCGTATCCGCATGAGCGAAACCGATGGCATGGAGGAGTTGTATATGCTCTTCTCCAAGGGCATCCGGTTTTATTTGTGCCGCCAGTTGGGCCCGCAGGAACTGGACGACAAAGTCCACGATACTTTTGTGGTGGTGGTCCAGGCAATCCGCCGCGGAGAGCTGCGCGAACCCTCTCGATTGATGGGCTTTGTGCGAACCATCGTCCGCCGGCAGGTAGCCGCGCACATCGATAAGGTGGTTCACAGCCGGCGCGATCAGACCGATCTCGAGTCCACCGTGCGTTTGGCCGCTCCGGAAGGCAATCCCGAGGAAAAGGCCATGTTCAGCCAACGCACGGAATTGATCAATCGCGTTTTGGATGAGCTTTCCGGCCGCGATCGGGAAATTCTGACCCGATTCTATCTCTCCGAGCAAAGCCAAGACCAGATCTGTAGCGAAATGGCACTCAGCGATACCCAGTTTCGACTCCTCAAATCGAGAGCGAAGGCCCGATTTGGCGAATTGGGCAAAAAAAAACTCACTCATCGCGCTTTACACGCAGTTCTTATGAGAACTTCTGCGAGTGCGTCCCACTAGAGAACTGAGTTTCAATTCGGTACGGCGCCACGTTTAAGAACGCCGAGAGGGACAGACGCTGTGATTACTTTGTGGAATCCCGACAGGCATCCCGACGAGGATGTATTTGAGAACTACGCATTCGACAGGCTCCGCCTCGAAGAGGCGAACGATCTGGAGGAGCATCTGCTCCTCTGCGAGAGGTGTCAAAACACCCTCGCCGAAACCGACGATTATATTCGTCTGATGAAGGCCGCTACAGCCGCCTATGTCGCCGAATGTGGCCCTGAGTTTAAGAATGTGCTGGCCCAACCACCCCGTTTTCGGGATTACGGCTTGGGCTGGAACGCTCTCGCGGCCGCGGTGCTCTTGCTTACCTGCTTAACGGCGCTTCCCTCCTGGCGCACGCCTTTAGGCGACCCCCAAACGGTAAGATTGGAAGCCTATCGGACTGGAGGTGCGTCCGCTCTGACCCGCTGTCCCGCCGGACGGGCCCTCGATCTCAAGATTGATTTGACAGACATACCACCCGCGTCCGGGTACCGGGTCGAAGTCGTCGATGCCACCGGACTCAGGGTATGGTTCGGCGGGACACCCGCGCGTTTGACCAAGGGACTCGCCCCCGGCACTTACTGGGTCCGCCTCTCCACCGATACCGGGCAGCAGCTGCGTGAATTCGGCATCGTCGCCACCCGCTAATCTGCACGATCCCGGTAAAATTTGCATTCGCGAAATGTTAAATTCCGCACGCATATGGTTGAATCCGGTACACTACCGCGGATGGCTGGCAAAATGCCTATAATGCTGGTTATGGAACATAAAATCTACGCGAAGACAGCAGCTTTGGTTCTGCTTGCGTCCTTGTCGTTGAGCGCGCAGGAAGCGAATCCTACCCAAAGACCACCTCAACCGCAGCCGGGGATGATCCAGCCGGACCCCAATTCTCCGCAACCCATCTTTCGTATTGAGGTGGTGGAACACACCATTGCGGCGGTCAATTATCTCCATCGCGGCGGGTCCACGCGGATCGATTTCAATGGCACGCCGATCATGACGATGGGCAAAGGAAGCGCCAAGGTCGAGAGCGAGCGCGGCGTGATCAAGATCAACGCCGAATTCAAGAACATGGCTCCGCCCAGCAGCTTCGGCCCGGAATACCTCACTTATGTGCTCTGGGCGATTTCGCCCGACGGACGTCCTGTAAATCTGGGCGAGCTCACGCTCGGCGATTACGGCATGGGCGCCACCAGTAAGATCGATACCACCAGCGACATTCAGACCTTCGGCATGATCGTGACCGCGGAGCCCTATTATTCGGTCACGCAGCCCAGCGACGTCGTGGTGATGGAAAACATCGTGCGGCCCACCACCCAGGGCGTCGTCGAGAATATTAACGCGAAATTCGAACTGCTCCCGCGTGGCATGTATACGAATCATGGCAGGGCCGCCGGATTCTCGCCCATCCTGGTCGGAAAGAAGGATCCGTTCGAGCTCTACGAAGCGCAGAATGCCGTCCAGTTGGCTCGCGTGGCGGGCGCGCAGAAGTACGCCACGGATAGTTTCCAGAAGGCCGAAGACGCTTTGCAGCAGTCCTTGAAATATCAGGTGCAGAAGCCAGGCCAAAAGCCGGTAATTACGATGGCTCGTGAAGCCTGCCTCCGCGCCGAAGACGCCCGGATCATTGCCCTGCGCGCCGAACGCGCCGAGGCTCTCGAAATGGAGCGCCAAGCCGGAATCGCGCGGGAGAATGCTGAAAAGCAGAAGGCCGAGGAAGCGCGCATACGGGCTGAAGATGAAGCGCGCGCCCGCCGGCAAGCCGAGCTCGATCGTCTGGCAGCCGAGCAGGCCAAAGCCGAGGCGATAACCGTAGCCACCAACGCCCAGCGCGACGCCGATGTTGCGCGGCAGGAGAGAGCAGCCGCGGATCAAGCCAAGGCGGAAGCGTTGCAGGCCAAAGCCGAAGCGGACCAAGCTAGACTGGCTGCCGAACAGGCCCGCGCCGCAGCAGTCTCGCAACAGCAGCAGCTTTCGGCGGAAGCCGATCGGGCCAAAATGGCGGCGGCCGATGCGGACCGTTTACGCGCCGACGCCGATCGCATGCGCATGAAAGCGGAGCAGGATCAGGCGCAGTTGCGGCAACAGTTGCTCGATCAGTTTAATTCCATTTTGCAGACCAGAGACACGGCGCGCGGATTAATCGTCAACATGTCCGATGTATTGTTCGATACCGCCCGCTACACGTTGAAGCCCGGAGCGCGGGAGAAACTGGCTAAAGTTTCGGGAATCATCCTGGGACATCCTGGGCTGAAAATCGCAGTCGAAGGCCATACCGATAGCGTCGGCGGCGACGAATATAATATGAGGCTCTCTGAAAACCGCGCCGCCGCTGTGCGCGACTTTCTGGTAGTGCAAGGAGTGCCGGCCGCCAGCGTGACCAGCCAGGGTTTCGGGAAAACGATGCCGGTTGCCGACAACTCGACGGCGGTAGGCCGCCAGCAGAATCGCCGCGTGGAACTGGTCGTTTCGGGAGAAATCCTCGGGACTACCCTGACCACCGTTCGCACGACTACCGGAGTGCCCAACCAATAGCCCGCTAAGCTTCTTTACGGCTGCATAAATCGGCACTTATCGACGATTAAGGAGGGGTATTCCATGGGAATGAAGTGCGAATATCCCTCCAGATAGACGTCTTGGGCATTCGGCATCCGCCCAGCAAGATTCGGATCGGTGGCTGAAGCCGACAGATCGAATTTCTCCGCTGTCATCAATTTTCCCGACCGTAGAATCATCGTAGGTTGCTGAACGGTAACAAGTTCTGCGGAAATATCAGCCTCCGGCAGGTTCCAGAGCGGGTAAATCGACGCCTCAATCTCCGGCGGACAAGCCAGCATAAATTCATCTCCATCCGGCAGTAGCCCATATTCACAATAATCGCGCAGAATATCCTGCTTCCACGTTGAAAATGGAGGCTTTATTCTAAGCCTTTCCACCATTTCCTCCACCGATTTCCAACGCGCCCGCCGCCGCGCGACAAAGCTGACATCGGTCGGCGCGCAGTTATACCGGTCGGGGGATTGAATTACCGGATCAATCAGCAAAAGCGATGAAAACGCAGCCGGTTCCAGCGCCGCCGCCAGCACCGTCGCGTGTCCTCCCAAGGAGTGCCCCACGCCCAGCGCATCGCGCAACCCCAATGCCTTCGCGACCATAGCGACATCCTCGCCGAACCTGCGCCAAGCATAGGATTCGAAGTCTTTTCCGCTCCATCCGTGGCCTCGCAAATCGACCCCGAAACAATGCCGGTCCGGCAAATGTTCAACGATGCGATCCCACAGACGGGCGTGAAAACCGGTGGCGTGGGCGAACAGAATCGGCGGTCCGGAACCCGGCCATTCCCAGACGGCCAGTTCATTGACGCGGAGCAAATGCACGTACAATGTAACTTACAGCTTCTACATGTGGATTGTCCAGCTTGCTCTCCGGCGTCCTTACACATTTGTAGTGATGGCGCTTTGTATTGTTGTTCTTGGCGTGCTGGCGATGGTGCGGATGCCGGCCGATATTTTCCCCGACATCAACATCCCCGTCGTCAGCGTGATCTGGAGTTATGCCGGTCTCTCGCCGGAAGAAATGGCGGAGACCATCACCACCCGTTCGGAACGCGGATTTACCAGCGCCGTGAACGACATCGAACACATGGAATCGACCTCGCTGAACGGCATCGCGGTGATTCACATTTATTTCCATCCGAACGCGCGCATCGACGCGGCGGTGTCGCAATTGACCGCGCAATCGCAAGCGACTTTGAAGACGCTGCCGATCGGCACCACGCCTCCGAACGTGATCCGTTATAACGCGGCGACCGTGCCGATTCTCGACCTCAGTCTTTCGAGCGACACGCTGACGGAACAAGAAGAATACGACCTGGGTTACAACTTCATCCGCACCCAGCTCGCCAACATTCAAGGCGCCAGCATTCCGCAGCCCTACGGCGGACGGCCCAAGCAGGTGATGATCGATATCAATCCGCAGGCCTTGTTCTCGCATGGCCTGGGAGCGAACGATGTTTCGAACGCGCTCAATAATCAAAACCTGATTCTGCCCACCGGCACGGCGAAAATCGGCACCCGCGAATACAGCGTGCAGTTGAACAATAGCCCCACGATTGTCGACGCGTTTAACGGGCTTCCCGTAAAGACGGTGAACGGCACCACCATTTATATGCGCGACATCGCGCAGGTTCGAGACGGCTATGCGGTGCAGACGAACATTGTGCGGCACGACGGCCGGCGCGGCGCTCTGCTGACCATTCTGAAGAACGGCGCGTCCTCTACGCTCGACGTGGTGAAACAGATGAAGGCGATGCTGCCGCGGGTGCAATCGACGCTGCCTCCGGCGCTCAAAATCAGCCAATTATTCGATCAATCGATCTTCGTGGCGGCGGCGATTTCGGGCGTGGTGAAGGAAGCGGGCGCGGCCGCGCTACTCACCGGACTCATGATTCTGCTGTTCCTCGGAAGCTGGCGCAGCACTCTCATCGTCTGCATTTCGATTCCTCTTTCGATCCTCACTTCGCTCGCCGTCATGTCGCTGCTAGGCGAGACGATCAACATCATGACGCTGGGCGGGCTGGCGCTCGCGGTCGGCATCCTGGTCGACGACGCGACGGTCGAAATCGAAAATATCCATCGCAATCTGGGCATGCAAAAAGGCGTCACGCGATCGATTCTGGATGGAGCGCAGCAGATCGCCGTGCCGGCGTTCGTTTCCACGCTGTGCATTTGTATTGTGTTCGTGCCGGTGATTTTTCTGAAGGGCGTGGCCCAATATTTATTCACACCTCTGGCGCTGGCGGTGGTGCTCGCGATGCTCGCGTCCTATCTTTTATCGCGCACCTTGATCCCGACCATGGTGCGTTATCTGATCCCCGCCGAATTGCGCTTCTACCGCCATGGCGCGGACCATGAAGATGAAATTCCCGACGCCGGCATCATCTGGCGCATCCATCATCGCTTCAATAATCTGTTCGAGCGTATGCGGGACGCCTATTCGGGCATGCTGCACTCTACCCTTGCGCACCGCAAGCTGGTGCTGATTCTGTTCTTCGCGATGGCGATTTGCTGCGTGGGTCTCTATCCTCTGATCGGCACCGATTTCTTCCCGCAGGTGGACGCGGGGCAGATTCGTTTGCACGTACGCTGCCCCGGCGGCACGCGCATCGAGGAAACGGAGCTGCGATTTTCGCAGGTGGAAGATTCCATCCGCAAGCTGATTCCGCCGCGTGAAATCGCCGACATTATCGATAACATCGGGCTGCCCTACAGCGGCTTCAACCTGGCCTTCAGCGACAGTGTAACGCTGGGCGCGTTCGACGGCGAGATTCTGGTTTCGTTGAAGGAAAATCACGGCCCCACCTGGGATTACGTGCGCGACCTGCGCCGCAGGCTGGGGCGCGAGTATCCCGACCTGACCTTCTTCTTCCAGCCGGCCGATATCGTGGGCCAGATTCTTAACTTCGGACTGCCCGCGCCGATTGACGTACAACTCGTTGGACCGCTCAAGAACGCGGCGAAGAATTACGACATCGCGCAGGAGATCTCGCGCCGCCTGACGAAGATTCCCGGCGCCGCCGACGTGCATGTTCATCAGGTAAACGACGTGCCGATGATGCGCATGAATGTCGACCGCACGCGCGCCAGCCAATTGGGCCTGAAGCAGCAGGACGTGGCGAACGACATGCTGATGTCCCTCAGCTCCAGCAGCCAGGTATCGCCCAACTGGTGGGTGAATCCGGCCAACGGAGTGGATTATCTGGTGGCGGTGCAGACACCGGCCTATAAAGTGGATTCCGAAGAAGCGCTGATGAATACCGCGGTGCATACCGGCAACGGAGGCTCGCAGATGCTCAGCAACCTGGCGCAGATGGAGCGCGGACACATCGCCTCCGTGGTGAATCACTATAACGTGCAGCCGGTCTACGATGTGTACGCCAACGTGCAGGGCCGCGACCTGGGCGGCTTTTCGAAGGATGTGGCGAAAGTAGTCGACAGCATGAGATCGAAATTGCCCGCCGGCAGTTTTTTCGAAACGCGCGGCCAGGTGGCCACCATGCAAGCCTCGTTCACAGGCATGGCGTACGGTTTAGTGTTCGCGATTTTGCTGGTTTATTTCCTGATGGTGGTGAACTTTCAATCGTGGACGGATCCGTTCATCATCTTGATGGCCTTGCCGGGCGCGCTGGCGGGAATCCTGCTGATGCTGTTTTTCACGCGGACCACGATCAGTGTTCCGGCCTTGATGGGCGCTATCATGAGCATAGGCGTAGGCACGGCGAACAGCATTTTGCTGGTCACCTTCGCCAACGATTTGCGGCGCGATGGCCTGGATGCGATGACAGCCGCCTATGAAGCAGGCCGCACCCGTCTGCGTCCGGTGGTGATGACCGCGGTGGCGATGCTGGCGGGCATGGTGCCGATGGCGATGGGCCTGGGCGAAGGCGGCGAGCAGAATGCACCCCTGGGCCGCGCGGTGATTGGCGGGTTGATGATGGCAACGGTGGCGACTCTGTTCGTCGTTCCAGTGGTGTATAGCTTGATGCGGAAAACTCCGCCCAAACAGTTTGATGAAATTCAAGAAGTAGATTAGATGGAAACGGAACACCAAATCGACCGGAAACTCACGCGCGGCGCGCGCCTGCACCACCAGAAATCGCACGCAAAATTTATTGCGTTGATCGTGGTGCTGAGCGTCCTGCTGGCCGCGGGCGTTGGTTATGGCGTGTGGAAGCGGCAAACGCACGACACTGCGCTGGCCGCGACAGCCGACGATGAATCGGCCCGCGCGCCGGTAGTGAACGTCGGCCGCGTGCGGCAATCGGGTGCGAAATCCACCATCGAATTGCCGGGCGATCTGGTGGCGCGTGTGGAGACGCCTCTGTTCGCGCGGGTCGACGGCTATATGAAGCAGCGCGTCGTCGACATCGGTGACCGGGTAAAAAAAGGCGACCTTCTGATCGAAATTGAAACGCCGGATCTGGATGCCCAGATCGCGCAGGCTGAGGCGACACTGACGCAATCGAAGGCTACGCTCGCACAGCTCAAGGCCGCGCTGGCGGTCGCGAAAAGCAACGCCAAACTGGCGGAGACCACGGCGGAGCGCTATCGAATCCTGCTGGCGCAGGAAAGCGTCGCCCGCCAGGATTACGATAACCAGGCTGCGGCGGCCGAAGTGGCGGAAGCCAACATCAACGCGGCGCAGGAAAACATTCACGCCGCTGAAGCCACCATCAACGCGAACGCGGCCGCCGTGCAGCGGATGCGGGAATTGAAAATTTACGCAAAGCTGGTCGCGCCCTATGACGGCGTCATCACATTTCGCAGCGCGCAATCCGATCCGGGAACGCTGATCAGCTCCGGCAATACCACCGCGTCGCGGGAGTTAATCAGAGTCTCCGAAATTTCCACGATTCGAATTTTTGTCAACGTGCCGCAGACCTATTCGACGCTGATTCATCCCGGCCAGAAGGCCGATTTGATTGTCGACGAATTTCCCGGCCGAACTTTTCCAGCGGTTGTTCGCGGCACGACGAATTCGGTCGATCCGTCATCGCGATCCCTGCTGGCAGTGCTGCTGGTGGATAATCGCAAAGGCGAATTGCTGCCCGGAATGTATGCCAGGGTCCGGTTTGCGCTGCCGAAAATGGTGAGCGTGATGATGCTGCCTGCCGACGCGCTGGTGCTGAAAACCGACGGCCCGCATGCCGCCGTGGTGGGTGCGGATCACAAAATCCACTTCCACAAACTGGTGCTAGGCCGCGATTTCGGCGCGGAGCTGGAAGTCAATTCCGGGCTCGAAGAAGGCGACGCGGTAGTGCTGAATCCCACCGACGCGATTCGCGAAGGGGTGGTGGTGGAGACGAAAGATCGCGCGGCGAAGTAGTGGCGCGGGCGATGCCTGCGAAAAATCTTTTTGGCGGCCAAGCGCAGTGTAGTCCGTGTAGGGCGGCCGTTGGCTTCATAACATGCCGACACGAGTGTCAGTCGACCCACAGCACCGGTTGCCGGATGAAGAAATTCCGAATCACTTCATCGACCGTCGAATCCGCCGGCAGCGTCTTCCATAGCTCGATATACGCGCGATCGCCGTACGCCAATCCCGCGAACAGCAGGCTCGACTGGCGCATCGGCCACCGATCGTCATACATCACATCGGGCTTCAACGGCCACTTGCTCTTATCGCGAATGTAGGGAGCCATATACGCCACGGCCTTCCGCAGACCGCGCCCGTCGCTGAGTTCGAAGTTCCACAGATCGAGAATCTGCGCAAGCGTTGAAAATGCCTCCAGATTGAACAGCGAATATCCGTACGGTTTGGTCCGCGTCATCTCTTGCGGAAAACTCCCGTCGACGGCTTCCTGATTCGGCAGCAGCACTGTCTTGAAGCGATCCCGCACATAGGCGAGCGTCTTCTCATCTCCGGTGAGATGCGCGAACGCGGCCACCTGCATGGCCCAACAGGTGCCGTGATTATTGGCTGCATCCCGCTCCGCGATGCCGTAGGGATGCGTCATCATCCACGCGGTATATTCGGCGAACCATTTTTTGACCGCGCCCAAATCGCGACGGTCGAGCGCCGGCGCCAGCACCTCAACGGCTCGCGCGACCTCTACTAAATGAATCGTATCGATGATGCCGGTGCCGCGCCCTGTGAAGCGTCCGTGAATCGCCTGCGCGTATTCGAGATTCGGATTCATGCGCGTCGCTTCGTCGACAAACCAGGCGCGCAGATGCAGCACGGCGTGCTTCGCGTAGCGCGCATCGTGCGTGATCTTCCACGCGGCGGCCAGCGCCGGCACCTCCACGCTCAACCGCATCAGCGCCTGGCGATGCCCCACAAAATTATCCGGATTCGTCATGCCGTCGCGCTGCATGTAAGGGCCGCCGGGATTTGCAGGATCAGGCCACCAGTAATCGCCTTCAGAAAAGAAATCGTGCACGCCCCCCGCGCTGCGAGGCGAGTGCGACGCCGTCACAGTCACCGGTTGATCGTCGAGATATTTATCGGCGGCGGCCATCACACGGGCCCGGTCGAACGCGGCGACGTCGAACGTCTGCGCATAAAGCGCGAGCAGGAGCAGCGTATTCATGCACGCCGGCTGGACTCGCGAACCACCAGCCGCAGAGGGATGAAAACGTGCTTCACCGCGGCCGGCGTTTTCGCTTCCATGCATTCGCAGAGCAGCTCCGCCGCCGCCTCGCCGACGCTGGAACTGCACTGGTCGATGGTCGAAAGGGGAACCCGCAGCAGGTCGGAATAATGCACGTTCCCGGCCCCAATAATCGCGATGTCTTCGGGCACGCGCAGACCGGCTTCGAGGATCGCTTTCACCGCGCCGCCCGCCACTGGATCGTTGTAACAGAACACACCGTCCGGCCGGGGAGTGGTCCGCAGCAACTGGCGCATGGCTTCGTAACCGGTGTTCTCGAAGTACTGGCCGCTCACGATGTGTTCCGCGCGGACCGGCATGCCGTGCTCGGTCAACGCGCGCCGGTAGCCTCTTAAACGGGAAGTCCCGGTGGCGTTTTGCGGACCGCGAATATGCGCGATCGTCTTACATCCCTGGTCGATCAGATGCGCGGTGGCCATCGCGGCCAGCGCCTCGCCGTCCGTGCCCACGAAGTTCGCTTCCACGCGGTTGATCAGCCGGTCGATCAGTACGTACGGTACTTTGCGCGTGCGCAGCGTTTCGAAAAGTTCCACCTGCCCGCTGCGCTGCGCCGATGCGATAATCAGGCCGTCCACTTTGCGCGTCAGCAGGATTTCCACGTGACGCCGCTCCATCTCGCCATTCTCTTCGGTGTTCAGAATCACCGCGTGATAGCCCAGCGGCGATAGCTTTCGGGCCACGCCATTGGCCACTTCGGCGAAGAACGGATGCATCAGATCCGGCAGAATCAGACCCACCAGATAGGTGCGCCGGGTCACCATGCTGCGCGCGATCCAATCCGGCTGATAGTTCAACTCGCGCATGCGCTTCAGCACGCGCTCCCGCGTCACCGCGCTGATATCGCTATGGTTCCGGAGCGCCTTCGACACCGTCATCAGGGAGACGCCCAGGTCGAGGGCAATATCTTTCATCCGTACCGGCATCCGAAGTGACTCCTGGCTCTAGGCAGTATAATCGATCCATCCCGTGTGACGAAAATCATCGCCGCCGCGTTGCTTTCAATTCGCCGGCGCCATTCGGCGCGAGATAATAGACCACATGCCCTCGTCCCAAGATCCCGGCCTGCAAACCCTTAGTATCCACGCCGGCCGGTCGGTCGACCCCTCGACCGGCGCCGTCACTTTGCCCCTGCACACCTCGACCACGTTTGAACGCGACCCCGATGGAGAATTTTCCCGTCAGTACGCCTATATCCGCGCCTCGACCCCTAATCGCGACTCGCTCGAAACCTGCATTACCGCGCTTGAAGGAGGCGACGAGACTGTCTCCTTCAGCTCCGGCATGGCCGCTTCTCTGGCCGTGTTTCAATCCCTCGCGCCCAAGGATCACGTCCTGCTGCATCGCGATGTCTACTACGGCGTGCGCGAATTAATGGAAGGCTTCTTCACGAAGTGGGGACTCACGCATACTTTTGTCGACCTGCGCGACATCGATCAGGTAAAGAAAGCCTGCCGGCCGGAGACGAAAATGTTCTGGGTGGAAACGCCCACCAATCCTCTGATCGAAGTGGTCGATATCCGCGCCGTGGCGGAGGTCGCGAAAGCCGCCGGTGCGCTGCTGGTCTCGGAAAATACCTTCGCCACGCCGGTGCTCCAGCGTCCTTTCGAATGGGGCGCCGATATCGTGGTCCATTCGCTGACCAAATATTTCGGCGGCCATAGCGACGCCATGGGCGGCTCCGTCACGCTCAAAAATCAGCCCGCGCTGACTGCGCAAATTCGCGATTTTCAGCACACCGGTGGAGCCATCCTCTCGCCTTTCGATTGCTGGCTGATTCTGCGCGGCGTGCAAACGCTGGTGCCGCGCGTGAGGCTGCATTGCGAAAACGCGCGCCAGGTCGCCGCGTTCCTTTCCACCCACAAGAATGTCGCGAAGGTCCGCTATCCGGGTCTTCCGGACGATCCCGGCCATGCCGTCGCGAAGACGCAGATGAAAGATTTCGGAGGCATGCTGGCGTTTGAAGTCCGCGGTGGCCGTACCGAAGCCTTCGCCGTCGCCGCCGCGTTGAAGATCATCGTGCGCGCGACCAGTCTTGGGGGGACGCACTCGCTGATCGAACACCGCGCCTCGATCGAAGGCAAGACCACCCGCGCGCCGGAATCGCTGCTCCGCCTCTCCGTCGGCCTGGAGGACGCAAATGACCTCATGCAGGATCTGGACCAGGCTCTCACGATCTTATAGTTTGAAACGGACGACGCCGAGCCGGCTCCAATCACTGGAGAACTGATCACATGAGCGACCAAAAGAAATGCGCGCACCCCGCTTGCCATTGCCTCGCACGGCCGGATAGCGATTATTGCAGTACTTATTGCGAAGGGGAAGCAAAAACCGCAGACATTATTTGTGGCTGCGGCCATCCACTCTGCGCACAGAAGGCCTGATTTCTTCAATGTGGGCAGGCTGGGTAGCCTGCCCACATTGAAGGAGAAATTAGTTGCTGCCAGTGGCTTTCTGCTCCGTCACCTGTAGCTCATTCACCACCTGCTGCACATTCGGAATCGCTGCGGCCAGATTCTGCGTGGTCACGCGATCCGCCTGCGAATGAACGCTGCCCGTCAACGTCAACACGCCGTTCTTGACCGAATATTTCACCACGTCGTGAAGATTGTTCTGGATCAGCGCCGCATCCAGTAATTTTCCGATTGCCGCGTCGACATCTGAAACTACGGCCTTGGTGTCTTTCTCCGCGCCAGGAGGCAGCACGATAATTTCGTCCGCGACCACCTGCCCCGCAGCCATCGATTTCGCCAATTGCTCCGCCTGCGCCTTGTCGCCATCCGCGGCAACATGGCCCGTCAGCTTCACCACGCCTTTTTCGCGATCCTGCGATACCGAGACGTCTTTGTAGCCCGCTTGATCCAGCGACTTCCGAATTCCGTCCGCCACTTCAGGCGATTTCGGCGCGGATGAACATCCGGCAAGCATCCCCGCAATCGCCAGAGTCGTTAAACCAAATACAGATTTATACTTCATGGGTTCACCTCTGCCGGTTATAGAGCAGCCCAGGGGCCAATACCAGCGTCACGATAAAATGAACGCGTGACCAAACCATCCCTCGCTGCCTTGACAGGCCTATATTTGCGCATCGGGAACACCACGTTCGGCGGCGGAGATCCCACCATGGCCCTGCTCCAGCGCACATTGATCGGCCGCGAATGGATCACGCGCGAAGACTTTGCGCTGGCCTATTCGCTGGCCCGCATCACGCCTGGAACCAATGTGCTGGCCTTCTGCGCCGCCACTGGCGCGCGTGTTCTCGGTCTGCGCGGAGCTCTCGCCGCGGTGCTGGCCGTCACCGTGCCTTCGGCGATTCTGGTGGTATTGCTCACGCACGGCTTCGAGCTCTGGCGCGCGCATCCATGGGCGATGGCTGCCCTCGGCGGCACCGTTGCCGCCGTTGCAGGGATGATGTGGGCCAGCGTCTGGATACTAGTAAAACCTTACGTGGGATTACGGGCTCTCCTGTTCACCGGAGGCGCGTTTCTAGCCGCCTGGAAATTTCACGTGACGCCCGTGCCGGTCATTTTTATCGCCGCGCTCGCAGGGTTTTTATGGCTCGAAAATAAATGAACGTCTTCCTGCTCTACGCCCTCCTGCTCAAAGCGACCTTGACGTCGTTCAGCGGCCTCGCCTCGCTGCCCATGGTGCGGAGCGATCTGGTCGTCGACCGAAAAGCGCTCACCGACCGCGAATTGAATACCGCGGTCGTCGCCGGTAGAACCGGGCCGGGTCCGAACGGCTTGTACCTGGTCAGCGTCGGATACTACGTCGACGGATTGCCCGGCGCAGCGGCAGGAATGTTAGCGATGATTACGCCCGCGTTTCTCGTGCTGCCTCTCATCCGATGGATCGGCGCCCGCTCCGAATCGCCGCGCGTGAAAAGCGCCATTCGAGCCGTGGTGCTCGCCAGCGCTGGATTGCTGTTGTCGGCCTCCCTGCCCCTGGCTCGCGACGCCATCACCGGCCCGTTGACCTTGGTCATCACGCTGCTGAGTTTCGCCGTTTTAGTGGCGACGAAAATCGATACCGTTTGGGTAGTGCTGGGTGGCGCAGCGATCGGACTAGTCGCAAAATTGGCCGCCTGAAGTAGATGTTTATTTCCCGCAATTTCTTCACCTTACGTATTTCACCCACGCCGGTCTGTAAAAACCGTGCCTAATATTCAATCAAGAAGCCAGGGGTATCCCAGTGGACGCCTGGTTCGCGACTCGCAAAAGTCTTCGAAGCTCTAAGCGGGATCGTCTGAGTAAATTGGGTGGTATCAGCGACCATAACAGCGGGCTTTGCCGTGGGAGCCATTACACGGATCGGGATCCCATCCCGGCGGATCGTTGTGACAGACGGTTCGTTGGGACCACCGTGGTTGAAATGCCGCGGCTAACGTTAGGAGGGGGGCAGTCTGTGGCGGGCTGCCCCAAACTCTGGAAGATTTAGTCGATAAAGGAGACCAGTTTCGAAGCGATAATCCGCTGATCGGAAGTCAACAGCCGTAGTCTGTGCATTCGCGCCGTAGCTACAATCGTCCGGTCGGCCGGATCGCGAAGAATGCTCAGATGACGCGTCTCCGCCGCAATCGGGATCGTGATGGGTAAAATTCGAAATAACGGATTCTCTTCCAACTGCTCGAAGATGTCTTCAATATTGGCATCAAGTCTAGGACGACGCTCGTTGAGGAGGTTCACGATTTCGACCAGCGTAACAGCGCACAACGCCACCGGCTCTCCCCGCCGCTCCGCTTGGCGGATAGCCCTGATTTGCTCTCTGGAAAGTCTCTTTATGTCGGACAGCCACCGTATGACGACGTGGGTGTCCAGGAGCAAACGCAATTACTTCTTCCTGCGAGAAGGAGCCTTCTCGCCATCGTCCGAACCGTTCATACAATCCCATTGCCAAAGCTCGCAATCGTCCATATTAATGATGTCGCCCACGATTTTGCACTTCCCGCTCAGGATATTCGCCGAGGATTTAAACGGCTTCCTCTTCGCAGGCCCGACCGTCGCCAGAGGCTGCCCCCGCTTAGTCACCGTCAGCGTTCCACCCTCCCGATGGATCTCATCCAACAGCGCGAGACACTTCGCCTTGAACTCCGTCACGCTGACCCTCTGATGCTTCATATCTCATTGTAACTGGTCATTTGACCACATAGCCTTCCCGAGCCCGCACTTTAGCCTGGGGATTCTTTTTCCGCGCATCCTCCCCGAGATCGACCTTAACCTTCCGTTCCTCGCCCGCCTTCGCCGACGGCAGCGCGTAGATCAGCGTATAGCGCAGCCGGATGCGGTGAATCATCTCCTCGAAATCAGCGCCCGGGTCGTGACCCTTGATCAGATCGCCGCCGGTTTTCTCCACCACTCCGGTCATATTCTCCATCTGTAGCCAAGCCGTCTGCGGACTCAACACCCAGCCTGCGCCAAGCAGCGCGCTCTCGCCCGTCGACCGCAATTCCAACCCGCTCAGCAGCGCATCCGCCTCCCATAGATTTCGAACCACCGCGTCCTTACGGCCCGACGGTTGGCCATGATTATCGGTCACGATCAGCACCGCGCGGCGCCTCTCCGTGCGCGGTTCTTTCAGAAAATAATCCGCCGCATCGCTCACCGCGCGCAGGATGCGAGTGCCGCCGCGAGCCTTGCCCAGAACCTTTTCATTGATCGTCTGCTCCACCGCCTGCATGTCGTCTGAGAACGGCGCAACCAAGGCGCTCTTGGTCGTGAACGTCATCACCGCGACCCGGTCGCCCTTCCTCAATTCCGCCAGCGCCGCGTGCGCCGAGCTAGCCAGTTTCTCCAGCTTCGGCTGCATGCTGCCGCTGATATCGAATAGCAAAATCAGGTCGAGCGGCGTCTCTTCCTGCGAGAAGTAAAGAATCGTCTGCGGCGATCCGTTATCGAAAATCTGGAAGTCTTCTTTGTGGAATCCTCCCACCAGGCGCGTCCCGTCCGTAACCTCCACGTCCACGTGGACCAGTGAAACTCCGGTCTTGAACGTCGCGCTCTCTTGCACCAGCGCCAGTGCCAGCAGCCATTTCATTAGAGCGGGAGAATCTCTTCCCTTACCGGATCGAAATGAATCTGCCGCTTCTGCAAGTAGGCGATGTTCCCCAAATGCGACGCCTGTGCCGATCGATGCCCGATATACACGTCTCCATTCGGACGCTTTCTGGTGCGCATGCAATCGAGAAAATTCTCGACATGGTCGATCGTTAACTCGCGCTCGGCTTTGACGACTTCAGGCTGTGCTCCTCGTCCCACCGGCGTAAACGTAAACTGGCCGCGGTCGATGTACAGCCGGCCTTCGGTGCCGCACATTTCGATCGCCGCGCCCGTGATCCCCGGCGCAAGCGTCGCCTCGAACGTCGCCGTCCATTCCTTTGGATACTGCAATAGCACGTTGATTGTATCCGGAGCCGTGCGGCCGTCCTTATAGTTGTAAATTCCGCCCACCGCCGACGCCACCACCGGATCGTCCTGCTTCATGAACATGTGCACCGCGTCGATCCAGTGCGTGAACAGATCCGTCACCTGGCCGCCTCCGAAATCAAGATACGCGCGAAAATTATAATACTGCTGCGGATCGTATTCGCGCCACTTCACCGGACCCAAAAACTGCGCCCAGTCCAGATTCGATGGCTGCGTCTGCAACGCCGGAGGCGCTTTCCGCAAATGATACGTGTTGCCGTGCCACCAGGTTCTAGCCAGCGTGACTTTCCCCAGCTTTCCGGCCTGAATATACTCATCGCGAGCCTTCATATAATGCGGACCGGACCGCTGTTGCATGCCCACCTGGAACACGCGCTCATGAATCCGGGCCTCCTTCACGATCACCGGCCCTTCCTCGATTTTCAGCGTCAGAGGCTTCTCGCAATAGACGTCCTTGCCCGCGCGCACGGCATCGATGGCGCAGCCGGCGTGCCAATGATCGGGCGTGGCAATCAGCACCGCATCCAGCTCTTTCATCTCCAGAAGCTTGCGATGGTCGTTGAATCCGGTCGCGCCTTTTGCCTTGGTCAGCGCCTGATCGAGCCGCGTCCCATACACATCGCAAACGGCCTTTACATCGACTGCCGAGTTCTTCTGGAACACGCTCATCACGTAGGTCCCGCGATCTCCCGCGCCAATCAGGCCGAGGTTAACGCGGTCGTTTGCGCCCAGGATGCGTTGATAGGATGCAGCGGAAAACACGGCTGCGGTACGAAACATGTCGCGGCGGTTCATCATAATGGAATAAGCATATCGTAATGAGCAAACAAGTTCACATCATCGGCGGAGGTCTCGCTGGTTGCGAGGCAGCCTGGCAGGTCGCGCGCGCCGGCGGCCAGGCGATTCTTTATGAAATGCGCCCCGCCAAGCAAACGGCGGCACATAAAACCGCGTGGCTCGCCGAACTGGTGTGCAGCAACTCGCTGAAGAGCGAGCAGGAGAACAGCGCGTCCCGATTGTTGAAAGACGAGCTGCGGCGCCTCGGATCGCTGCTCATAGAAATCGCCGACCGCACCCGCGTCCCCGCAGGCCACGCGTTAACCGTCGATCGCGAGATCTTTGCGGCGGAGGTCACGCGCGCCATTGAAAATGAGCCGGCCATCGAACTGCGTCATGAAGAAGTCACGGCGCTGACCGACGATCGAACCTGGATCATCGCCACTGGACCTCTGACTTCCGATGCGCTCGCCTCTGAAATCGCCCGCGTCACCGGAGCAGAGCGGTTGTTTTTTTACGACAGCATCAGCCCCATTGTCGATTCCGAATCCATCGATACTTCGATCGCCTTCCGCGCCTCGCGCTACGGCAAATCGCTCGACGGCACCGACGACTATTTGAATTGTCCGTTCAATCGCGACGAGTATGAAGCGTTCCTGGACGCGGTGCTCGGCGCATCCAGCGTCCCTGCGCATATCGAAGAAGATAGCGCCAAATATTTTGAAGCCTGCCTTCCCATTGAAGAAATCGCCCGCCGCGGACGCGATACGCTTCGCTTCGGCCCCATGAAACCGATGGGCTTGACCGATCCTCGCACCGGCCGCCGCCCTTGGGCCGTAGTGCAACTGCGCCAGGAAAACGCCCGCGCCGGCAGTTGGAACCTGGTCGGCTTCCAAAACCACATGCGCTTCGGCGATCAAGCCCGCGTGCTGCGCATGATTCCCGGCCTTCAGAACGCCGAGTTTCTGCGCTACGGCCAGGTCCATCGCAACACGTATATCAACGGCCCCGCGCTGCTCGATGCGACCCTGCGCCTTCGCACGCATCCGAATATTTTCTTCGCGGGACAAATTTCCGGAGTCGAAGGCTATGTCGAATCCATCGCCACCGGCCTGATTGCCGGCGTGGCCGCGATCACCGAATCGCCTCGCGCATTTCCGCGAGAAACTGCTTTGGGATCGCTCTGCGCCTACGTTTCCGGCGCCGATCCGAAGAATTATCAACCCGCGAACATCACTTTCGATCTATTGCCAAAACTCGAGAACCCACCAAAAGACCGGAAGGTCCGCCAAGCCGAAGTCTGCCGCCGTGCCCGCGCCGCACTCGATGAACACTTGTTCTTGGTAGGGCGGACGCCCTCGTCCGCGCCGGCCCCCCCGGTCCGGCTGTCGAATTGCGAAACACAGGCCGACGGGGGTCCGCCTCACTTTGTCTGAACTGGCTCAAGCAATCGACCGCTATCTTGATAGCCTGCGCCAAGCCAACGCTTCTCCGCACACGCTGCGGAATTATGCCGCCGATCTCGCGCAGTTCGCCGACTATTTCGGCATCGTCCCGCAGCCCATTTCCGCAATTGACGCTTTGCAGCTACGCGAGTGGCTGGGCAGCCTTTATGAGCGCGGCCTGGATCCTATCTCGATCCGCAGAAAGCTCGCGTCCGTCAGATCACTGTTCAAGTTTCTTCTGCGCGAAGGGACGATTTCGACCAACGCGGCCAAGCTTGTCCGCACGCCGAAAGGCGCCAAACGCGTGCCCTCCGTGCCCACCGCGGAGCAGACCGGTCTTCTCATCGAAGGCGTGGGCGCCGATACGATGGACCGTCCTTATCCGGAGCGCGATCTGCTGCTGTTCGAGTTGCTCTACGGCTGCGGCCTCCGCATCAGCGAACTGGTGGGACTCGACCTGAAGGACTTCGACATGGCGGAGCGCTGGGTTCTGGTCAGGGGCAAAGGCCGCAAGGAACGGCAGACTCCGTACGGCTCCAAAGCCGCCTCGGCATTGGAAAAATATCTGGCCCTTCGCAATTCGAGCGACCCTGCGCTGTTTCTGAATCATCATGGCGGCCGGCTCTCCGACCGCGGCGCCCGCGGCATCGTGAAATTGTACGCCCGTTTGCTGGACGGCGATTCGTCCCTTCATCCGCACAGTCTGCGCCACGCCTATGCGACCCACTTGCTGGCGGACGGCGCGGACCTTCGCGCGATTCAGGAATTGCTGGGCCACGCCCGCCTCTCGACCACGCAAAAATACACCCAGGTCTCGCTGGTCGATCTAATGGCTGTCTACGACCGCGCCCATCCCAAAGCGCGAAAAGATTCCTCTAAGCGCTGACCCCATTGGCAGTACCTCGTTCTCTCAAACACCGCTCCCTGCGGTCACAGCTCGGTAACGGACCTGTCGCCTGGCTTCCGAGCCGTGACCGAAGGGAGCGGTGTACTTAGGTTTTCCAGCAGTCTACGGATCGCCGTGCAGCGTTGCCTGGATCATGGCGGTGAACTTCTGAACGTAGACCTGCTCATTCAAATCCTGATGAGCGCGATCATAACCGCAATCGCCCATGCGGCGGCGCAGAGCAGGGTCGCTCAATAACTCCCGCAGACGGACCGCGAGGGCTTGCCAATCTCCGACGGGAATCAGAAATCCGTTCTTGCCGTGGTCGATCATGGAAGGAATTCCACCCACGTCTGATCCGATCAGGGGGACGCCTCCGGCCATGCCTTCAATCAATACCCGGCCCATTCCTTCACAGCGGCTGGGCAGAACCACAATCGCCGCGCGCTTGATGATTTCAAGCGCGGGGGCGTTTAGCATTGCCTTGATCACCTCGATTTGCGGGGAGCCGGCAATGAGCGGGTCAAATTGTGCCCGATCCGGAAAGTGACCGAGGAGTTTCAGCTTCACTTGCGGGAAGTCGGCGGCTAGGGATTGGAAGGCCTTAATCAATACATCGACGCCTTTCAAATACCACGGCGCACCCGTCAGCAGCACGTACACTTCCCGCGTTTCGCCCGCGGGGGGCCGGTCAATGATAGAGACCGTCACGTATTCATGAAATACCGAGTTGCGGGCCTTCCGCAGCAGAGGGTAGTGAGACAACTGGCCGGCATAAAGGAGATGCATGCGGTCGGCAAAAAAGACAGATAAGTGAAGGCAGATGTCCGAGTAAGTCTTCATCAGCCGCTCTTTAAAACCAGGGTTGGGACGCTCGGTGATATAGATCAGCTCCGGACTGGTAGCGATTTCAACAACAAGTTTGGCCCCGGTCAGGAGCTTCACGGCGGCCGCCAGCAATCCGGTCGTCATGTGGGAATAGGCGACGATGCAGTCAATCGGCCGCTCCCGATGCAAGCGCCGTCCGAGTTTGAGATAAGACCAGAACACCTTTAGGCGCTGCCGCAGGTTCCGGACATTGGACGAAAGAATCCAGTGGTAGCGAAATTTTCCGACTGAATAAACAGGATAGGAGCCGGGCCCGAATACCGCTTCCACCTCAGCCGGAGTCTGAAACCAGATAGGTTGCAGAATCTCCCCCTCCAACTGACCGGAAAGCAGGTTGAATCGGTCCAACCGAAGGTCCGTGGGAGGCGGAACAACGGTGGAATGTATATACAGAATTCGCATGCAAGGCGCGGCGCGGTTTGCTTAGCGAACAGCCGCCACAGGCATCGTCTCCTGAGCGGACATGTAGCGCGTTGCGATGGTGCACATCACAACCGCCAAGCCAATCATGGCCGGAATGTAATAGTGGTAAGCCTGGGCCAGGAAGACGATCGAGGCAAGATAGCCGACCATCGCCAGGTGATAACAGAAACAGGCGTTGGCGATATCGCGAAACCCTTTTTTCCGCGCCTCGCGGTAAGTCCTTCCCACCATCAGCATGGCGGAACCGATGCCCAGCAAGGCAAAAATCAACGCCGGAACGCCGCATTCCGAGGAGATCTGCGTCATAAAATTGTGGGTCACGCTCCAAGCTCCGTGGCGGCCTTCGGAAACCTGCTCGTTCCCTTCGTAGTTGGTAAATTGGCCCAAGCCAACGCCAAAAAGAGGATGCTCAACGGTATAGCGGACACTTTGCTTGAATAGATACTCGCGCGCTTCGCGAGACTCTCGGGCTTCCTGAGCCAGAAGGGGATCCTGGTTCTGTTCGCTAAACAATGTGCTCAAACGCCCACGAACATTGGAAGGCAGCAGGAATGGAATCGTGACGGCCATGACAACGCCCACCACCAAAGCCGCGACTCGCTGCCCAGCGTTCGCGCGGAGGAGCGAAAAGAGAAACATGATTGTTAAAGCCAGCAGACAGCCGCGCGAAGCCGTACCCAGCACAATCCACACACCGTAGGCGATGGGAGGAATCATGGCCATCCGGAGGAAGCTACTTCTCTTGCGGTCCAGCATCACGTAGATCAGGAACGGCAGCACCAGAAGGAGGTGAGCTCCCAAATCGTTGGAGTTGCCGATATTACCGCTGGAATCGAGCCGCATGCGGCCTTCGTCATCCATTTTTCCGAACAGCCTAGTGGTGCCCAAACTAGCCATCGCGCCGATCGCGAAGGTATAGAAAATCAAACGGACTTCTTTCCAGGTCATCGCCAAGCCGGCCAGGATGAAGAGCATGGGAAAGTTGAATCGGGCATAATTCAACGCCATTCCCGTCGATCCGCCTTTCCAGGAGCTGAAGGGGGTAGACAGAATCAGCCAGAGAAAAAACGCCATCCAATATTTGGCCGCGTTCCCGCGCAGGGTACGCCCGAGTCCGCCTGTGACCAGGACACCGAAAATGGCGGGAGGGCCGAAGAGGTAGAGCAGATAAAAATTGACGTGAGTAACGTAAAGCAGCAGCTCAGATAGTACGCTAACCCGCAGAAATATAAAGCCTAGGCTCGCGTAAAGAGCGATCTTGCGCAGGGGATTTTCGCGCTCGGACTTGTCCTTTAGGTCGGCTGCACTGGGGAGTTCGGCCTGGACCGGCGGCCTTGTTGCAACCAGAGCCGGCGGCGGCGCCATCGCCGTTGAGGTGGTCGAACCAGTCTGACCGGGCACGCCAAGAGGTCCCCTCGACGGACGAAGAGCTTTCGGGGATAACATGCGGCCCATGTCAACATGATACAGGCAAGCGCGGTGTACTTGCCATAGACAACTGGTTCTGGACCGGATGGACGCCGTTAAAAGAGTTTGCGGTAGAAGTCCTTGTTGCGAAAGCTAAACCGGGCCTTTTCCCGGCGTCCTTTGATCTGATTCTGCCACTGAATCGGGAGTGCTTGAAAGACGCGGGTAGGCCAGCGAAGCGGGCTCCCGGCAGCCGGGTCCTGGGTAGTATTCTTCTCCCACGCAGCAACATAGTCGCTTTGCTGGGGAGTCGTGCGAAAGGGCTCGACATCGGAAATCCTTTTGGCGTCGACCATCATCAGTACCGGGTGCGCATTCTGAAGCTGCACCCGGGAGTGCACATTCACAGGGTCGGTTACCTGATAAGCCGCCCGGACCGGAGCGAGTTCGACCGACAGAAAGGCGGCCTCCAACAGGACTACACTGGTGGTTTCGAAGCCATTTTCGGGCGAGAAGACGCGATAAATCAGTTCCGGGCTGAATTGATAGAAACCGTGTCCGCAGAGGTTGTTAGCCAAGGTCGTGAGAAAGATCCTGCCGCCTACTTTCGTCATCTGCATGAGGTTGCGGATGGCCACGGGGAAATTAAAGATATGTTCCAGGGACCCGGCCTCGATCACGGCGTCGTAACGGCCATGAAGGTGCGGCGGGACCGGCTGGTTTAAATCGTGAACGATGGAGGCTCCTTCATATTCCGAATAGTCCATTGTTTCCACTGATTTAGCTTCGAGAAACTGGCTCCAGAAAGGATCGGCATATTGGCCAAACCGGTAGCTGGCCAGGGGCTCTGAAGGAGGGTTTTTGGAGCGGGCGCGATGATCCTGGCGAAGGGCTTCCAACTCCGGAGGATGAAGAAACAACTGTAAATGGCTACAGGTTAGGATATTTTCAAACGATATGCCTGATAGGCGGGCTTCCCATAAACGTTTGGCGTCGGGATAGATCAAGCCCATTGAGCCGATTATAAGCTATGAGTCAAAACGTCCACGCGCGGCTCCATGATATTCTGACACCAGTTAAGATGGCCAGCCGTCCGGTCTCCTACATCCTGATTTGCCATTCCTATCCGCCTGTTCTCGGGGGGTCGGAGGTGGAGGCCCAAAGGGTATCCGACGAGTTGCAGAAGCGCGGTCATAGGCCTCGAATTGTGTGCGCTGGCGGCCCGCCGATGCCCGCCGCCGGGGAGTGGGTGGATCCCTTTGGGCTGCGCATCCGAATTTATGGGAACGGTCCGTCGCGAAGATGGCGCGATGTTGTTTACGCGCTGGGAGCTGCCTGGACAATTTTTAAAGAACGCAATGACTACGAGGTGGTCTATTTCCTGATGTCGGGATTACACCTGGCTACCGGTCTTCCGGTGGCGCGCCTGCTGGGCAAGCCGATCGTCATGAAATTCTCGTGCAGCAGCCTGGTGGTCGGGCTGCGGAATACTTTCCTGGGGCGGCTGGAGCTGAATTTTCTGCGGCGCTGGGCGACCAAGATTCTGGTTCTGAATCCAGGAATGGTGGAGGAAGCACTGGAATGCGGATTCGACAAGGAGCGCATTGGCTGGATGCCGAATCCTGTGGATACAGTCCATTTTTCGCCCTGTTCCGCGGCCGAGCGCATCGCGCTGCGCCGTGAACTGAGCGTGGGCCAGGAAACTCCACTGGCCGTATTTGTGGGCCGGCTGGATCCTCAAAAAGAACTTCCCTGGTTGATTGGCGCTTTCGCTCGCGTGGTGCATGAAATTCCGGACGCAACGCTGGCCCTGGTCGGCGATGGATCCTTGCGGGCTCAGCTTGTAGAGTTGGTTGCCAGCCTGAACCTCGAAAAGAACGTGATCTTTACGGGACGCCTGAATGGCGATGGAGTTCTGAAGTGGCTCCAGGCCGGCGATGTGTTTACCTTGATTTCGGCGATCGAAGGATTGCCTTGCTCTTTGATCGAAGCAATGTCGGCGGGCCTGCCGCCGGTGCTCAGCAATATTCCGGCTCACACACAGCTTGTGGACCATGAAGTAGACGGAATCCTGACGGAGCTGGGGAATCAGGAATCGATCGCGCACGGCCTGGTGCGCCTGTTGAACGATCCGGCGGCCCGCAAAAGGCTGGGAGCGGCTGCCCGCAGGCGCATGGTGCAGCAGTTCTCGACAGCGCAAGTGGTCGATTGCTATGAAACCCTGTTTGCGGAATGTATCGGGGCCGGCGAGCCCACGGTCATGACGCATAAGTAACGTGCGCATTCTTTTTCTTTCCCCGCGGCAGTGCTGGCCGGCGCACAGCGGCGCCAAGCTACGCGAATATCATTTCCTGCGGGCCCTTTCTTTGCGCGGAGAGGTCACCTATCTGCATTTCACAGAGCCCGGATCGGCGCCGCTGACTCGCGAGGATCTGCCGTTTTGCCATGAGGTTGTGGCAGTTCCAAAACCCAGTGCCTACGGGCCCTGGAAGATGATCCAAGGAGTAGCGGGACGCTGGCCTTTGACGATCCTGAACTATACCTCACCGGAAATGACGGCGGCAATCGCGCGTCTGACCAGCGGCACGCGGTTCGACTTGGTTCACCTCGATAGTATCCATATGATGCGTTGTGCCGAAGCATTGCCGGAGGCGAAGATTGTCTACAACTGGCACAACATCGAATCGGAGGCGATGGAGCGATATAGCGCCACGGTGGCGTCGCCGGCGAAACGATGGTATGCCCGCCACACCGCGCAGAAATTACGAGCCTGCGAAAGCGATATCCTGCGCACCGCGATCGGACACGTGGTGTGCAGCCAACGCGAGCGCGATCAATTACAGCGGATTGCGCCCAAAGCGCGCATTGCGGTGGTCGCGAATGGCGTGGACATGCAGTACTTCGCCAACGCGGGAATGAGGAGCGCGCCGGGTCAGGATCTGGTTTTTGTCGGCTCGATGGCTTATTATCCGAACGCCGAAGCGGCAGTCTCTTTCAGCGGCAACGTATGGCTGGCGGTGCGGGCGCGGATGCCGCAAACACGGCTGATGATCGTGGGAGCAAATCCCGGTCCTGAGGTCGTCGCGTTGGCCCGGTTGCCCGGAGTAGCCGTAACCGGAACAGTGCCCGACGTGCGTCCTTACTACGGTAGCGCATGGGCCGCGATTGTTCCTCTGCGCACCGGTGGCGGCACACGGCTGAAGATTCTGGAAGCGATGGCCGCGGGGGTCCCGGTGATCTCGACGCCGCTCGGCGCGGAGGGCCTGGAGGTCACGCCGGGCCGCGATATTCTGATCGCGGGCGCGGACGACGCCGAAGCGTGGGTCCGCCATTTGGAGAGCCTGGCCGAATGCCGGCAGCCGCTCGTCACCGCCGCTTTGGATCTGGTGCGGACCCGTTATGACTGGGAGGCGCTCGGCGAAACGCTCTGGTCAACCTATGAGGACTGGCTGCGGTGAGACTGCTGGCCATCATCGAAGCCCACAGCATTACCGGACCGGCCAAAAACCTGCTGGAATTCGCGCATCTAGCGCGAGACGCCGGAGTCGAGACCACCCTCGCAACGTTTACGCGAGGCGCGCCGACGAACTTGTTTATTGAGACTGCCCGTGAAAATGGAATTCCCGTGGAAGCGATTCTGGAGCGGGGCGCATATGATGCGAGTGTTCTCCTGGCGCTCCGGAATCTGGCGAATCGGGTGCGGCCGGACATCATTCAGACGCACGCCGTGAAGTCCCACTTTCTAGCTCGGCGGGCGAAGCTTGACCGGGGCGCGCCGTGGGTGGCGTTTCATCACGGTTATACCTGGACATCGCCGAAGGCGCGGCTCTATAACCAGCTCGACCGCTGGTCTTTGCGGGCCGCGCGAAAAGTCCTCACGGTCAGTGTTCCTTTTCGCGAGGAGCTTGCCGCGAAAGGCGTGAAGCGGGAAAGTATTGAAATCGTTCATAACGCGATCCGGACGGATTGGGGGAAAAGTTCGCCCGGGGCTGCTCTGGCGCTCCGCGTAAAATTGGGCATTGCGCCGGACCGCAAGGTGATTCTAATTGTCGGACGGTTGTCACTCGAAAAAGATCATCTGACACTGCTTGAGGCAGTGCATAGCATGAAACCTTCTCCGCATCTGGTGATTGTAGGAGAAGGGCCGGAGCGGGGATCCATCGAAGCGCGAATTCGCAGCCTGAATATGACAGGCGCGGTGACGTTGACCGGTCAGCAAGACTCGGCCGAGCCATACTACGGTATCGCCGATGTGGCGGTGCTATCCTCACGAAGCGAAGGCTCGCCAAATGCCTTGCTGGAGGCGATGGCGGCGGGCATACCGGCAGTAGCTACGCGCGTGGGCGGCATTCCCGAGATGGTGACTCACAATGAAAGCGCGCTGCTGGTGGATCCAGGCAATAGCTCCGCGATGACGGACGCGATTGCTAGTATCTTCGCGGATCCGGCGCTCGCCGGACGTCTCACGGAGCGAAGCCAAGAACTGATTCGCGAACGCCACGCCCCGCAGGCGAGGATGCGAAAACTACTCGCCATCTATCGAACCGTTCTCCAGGGGTTATAACGCGGTCTTTATAAAAACCATTAGCTTCCGAAGCGTCGAGCCGGATCGCCTATGCTATGTTTGTAAAATGTCTTCGAGCAATAGAGTACAGCGCGTTTGCTTGTCTCTGGCCACCGTGAGTTTCTGTCTCTGGCTCGTAAACACCTACGCGATCTCCAATACTGTCCGGTCCGTAAGCCGGCTGGTGGGTAAGTTTCGGGGCAGGTGATTCGATGTCCCCCCGCTCTGTTCGTTCTTTTCCTTCTTCTCACATTGGTCTTTTGGCTGTGCAATCTGATTGTGCCGGTTCAATGCCTGGCGCTGCTTGATCTTGCCGGAGTACCGTGGTTGCTGCGTGTAAGCCGCCTCTTCTTCCTGAGTGGTTCGGGCTTCCTGTGATCGTGCTGGCGGTTCTTACGTCGGCGCCGTTTTTCGTAGTTCTGGAACGGCGGCCTGCTCGCTTATACAGAGTTATTTATGTTATGGCTTTCGCGATCACAGCCTGTATCCTGGCATTCGAACCGGTTTACACCATCATCCAAACGGCCCGGTACCACACCTGGATCCGTTCATCCTACCTTGGATATCCGGAAGTCATTGACGAACTGAAGCCCGGCAGCAGCATACTCAACTTAGGTGAAGAGACACTGAACTTCCGGCTTGCCGGAAGCCATCTGACAAATCGGGTCATCCCCAATTGGGAAAGGCCGCCGACTCTCACCGCCGATTTTCTTCGCTCGGGCCACATTGAATTTATCGCAGAGAAGTCGGCTCATCAAGCGAGTGGCGCGGCAGGTGCACCTTTGGAAGGCCTTGATCTCTATTTTAGCGGTGTCCTCGGGAAGGATGCCGGAGCGGCAGACTGGCGGATCTGGAGCACCCGCCAATTAAGGCAACACAGTGACACCCCCTGAGGTACAGGATCGAGGTCAGCGTTGGGGCGCCAGCGGTAAGAGCACGGGACGAGATGTCGAAAGAATCTGTCCTGCGCTTGAGAGGCGTTGAACTACATACCAATAGGTCCCTAGACGATCGTCCACTGTGATCGTACACGGCGCGGCTGAGCATGACACTGTGTTGACTGCCCCTGAAGGCGCGGTCACTATTACATTGGCGCTTGCCGAGCTACCCATGTCGAGTCCGATCGTTACCACGCGGGGGCGCGGAAGAAGAACAGCGTTGCGAACCGCCGGCCATGACGAAGTAAAGAAGCCTCCCATACCGAAGAAAAATCCAGGCCACTTATAGGATGAGAGACTGCCGTTATCATAGTTACTGGCTGTCACGCCCGTGCATGTGCTCGCCACAGACGGAGCACAGGTTCCGGTCTGACCAAAGATACCCCCGTAGAATTGGTCTACAGTCGCGCGGCGGAGCGGCGTCGGGCTGCCGAGGTAGTATTGCAGCATCGCTGCTCCGCCCTCGGCGCTATTCACTCTCTCCGTACCTACAAGATTGCCCGCATGGTTCGCTCCATCTGAAGCGCAGTAGTCTATCCCCATCCATGATCCGTGAACGGTCTGGAAAAACCCGGCGTTGGGAACTTCCGGCGAGCACGTTTGAAAAATGGTGTAGTATAACGTACCTCCGTTGTTGACGTTATCCGCGCCAAAGGCCTGAAACCAATTGCCAACCCCTGGCAGGATTGCCTGGTAGCCTGCTGCCGTCGTGGAGTTGCTGTTGAAGGTCGCCCATCTCATCTGGTTGGTCTTGATTCCCAACATATAGGGCGACTGACCGAAGCCTATGTCGTAGTATTGCGCCTCAAAGTAAGCGGACCCGCTTGGCCCATCCCATGCCCTATTTAAGGTAAGCGAGGACGCACTATTGTAGATACAAACCCAAGCTTTTTGGAGCGCCTGGTTATTGGCGAGAGCAGTTGCTATGCTCACATTCGGCCAGTCCGCGGAGCTTGTCCAGATCGTTGTCATCATGAACGATCCTCCCGAAAGAGTGCTGGCATTCTCCGTCATGAAGCTAAATGTACCGGAAGCTCCCGGCCAAACGCCTCCTAGTTGTACTGTGCCGGAGGTAAAGTTTCCAGAGGTAGCGCAAACTGTGCCGTTCAGAACGCAATACTCATAGCTCCCTACATAAATCGGACTGGAGGTCGTATCGGTAATGTAGATGCGCGGCAGCTCAAAAGTGATACTTCCGCTCACAATGGTGGCAGTAGAACTTCCATTTGTTACCGTGATGGTGCCGCTATCGACACCGTTGCACATGGTTGGGATAAAGCCCGTTCCTGTGACTGCCGTGCTTCCATTTGAAATCGTCATGGGGATGGTGCAAGGCGTTCCACAGAGACCTTCACCGTTGCCCAACTCAGTTGAATTGAACGTATTTGCAAAGGAGTTCACTTCGCCGAGATTCGAAGAAGGTCCGGTAGCTATGTTCCCGTACCCATCCGAAGCATTACGGCGACAGGTCTGATCTCTGGTCAGCAAAGCAGCAAGAGCAGTGTTGTAGCGGGACTGAGAGGCCGAATTCGTGTCATAGTTCGCGGCCAAGGTTAGTTCAGAGCCGATATAGCCTCCATCGCGAGAATCCCAGGCGTTGCAAGCGGCCGAGGGAAGGACGAGACCATTTGCTGTAAACTGCTCTACGTTTGCCCAGACCAGTTGTGTGGAGGTGTTGACTGTCAGGTCGGCCATCGCGCCAATCACACCGCCTCCAAAGATCAGAGGCTCCCCACCAGCGCCGTAGCCATCGCCGATTTCAGGATCGCGAACCCAAAACTCATCGACGGAGTTTGCCAGGGTGAGCGCGGGGCCGTAGCCACTTCGATAGTAAAACGAGCGCGGCATCAGTCCACCGGAGCCATAGAAATTCGGGGTGATGGTGCCACCCGAGACATTTTCGCCAAGAAACGTTTTATAGGAATACTGAGCGCCGGAAATGGTAGTTCCGTCTAATCCGGGAATGTCATGGGCAATGATAGACATGAGCGCTGTCTCGGATTCACAATAGAACGACGGGTAGAGTAGCCGCATTGTCTCACCGCCGATTCCAGCGCCGCCAGTCGGCGCGGTCATCGTCAAGCTAAGATAAATCGGCTGCGTGAGGACATAAGAGAAGGTACCGGCATCAACTCCCGCCGGGGCGGGGCGATTCAGAGTGAGACTGGTAGCGCTGGTGAAGGCGCTAATTTGAGCGATGAAATTGAAAGTCGCCGAGCTATGTGTGGCTGCGACGACAATGAAGTCGCCCACTACGGCGGACGTCCATCCGGTTCCGCTGCCGGTAAGAGTTGTAGAACCGGCAGTGAGAGTCACTGTCCCGAGAGTTCCAGCGACAATCGTTCCCTGCGGCGCGGGACCGCCAACAACAACTCCGGCGGGACAAACCGGTTTTTTAGGATCGCTAAAAAACTTCGTTCCCGTGCCATTCACGCGGAGATCAGTGACGACCGTGCCGGTGGGCCATGCGGCCGCAAGGCCCGGGTTCGGAATTCCGCCCGCATAGGGAGTGCTCCCCGATACTCCTCGTCCGTCGTAGCAAACATTCAAAACAACGGCGCTGGTGATACTGCCTGAGGCGACGGAACATACGCGAATCATTTCGAAGTTATTGCCACCTACATTCCCCACGTAGATCGAAGTCGGAAGCGTGCCCAGACTTAAGGAACTTCCGTTCACGAGAGAGACTGTAGTCTGTGTCGCAGTTGAAATAGGAGCGCTCAGCGTGGTACCGGAAGACCCGGAGAATAAGTAGCTGACCGTCCCCTGTCCGGTGGTCACCCATGAGAAATCGTTATGAGTAGCCTGGTAGGGGATTTGCGCGTTCACCGCAAACAGATTCTGCTGATCCTGATAACTCCAGGGGTTCTGGCCAAAGGCAATCTGTGAACCGAATATCTGAGTGACTCGAGGATCGGGTGGGATAACCACTCCGTTATCGTCGTAGGCAACCGCACCGGTCAGGAGGGTTGCATTACCTACATTGCCGGCCACGTCGGTAACCTGTAGAGAAAAGTTGTAGGTCCCGAAGACTAGTCCCGTAACGGTTGGAGTTCCGCTAATTTGGCTGAGCCAGATGAGAGTGCTGGGTCCGCTGATTTCCTGCCACAGGTAGTTTACCGAGGAACTACCGTCCGAGAGTGAATAGCTGGCAGTCCCGTCAAGTTGTGATGGATGACCTGCGCGCAACGATATCCAGTTTGTCCAGGCGGGAGCGCCAAACGTCTTGGGCAACGCCACCGCAATCTGGTTGGGCGTAGTTACAAAGGTCGGCGAGCCGGAAGTCCATGTGACATTGTGACCATTCCCACTCAGGTCTGCAAGACATCCGAGGTTAGGGCCGCCACCGGGGCAGGAATCGAACGCGAGCGCGGTATAATCTCCGCGCGATGCCGTCGTGGGAGGCCGACTGCCGAGCGGAATCAGCGTCGAAAATACGTTAATGAATCCAATATCCACTGCTACGCCGCCAAAGTATCCGCCATTGAACCAGGAGCCGGTCGAAGTGAGCGCCTGGGATGACGAATTGTAGAGTGTGGCATCGAAATTCCACGCCTCACATGTCACAAGCAATCCGGCAGGATTCCGCTGCATCCGCACCAGCGCATTCGTCATCCCGGCAATAGAGACTGTACAGGGACCAGCGACCGCAGTGTCCCGATTGTCCACAAGCACCAGCAAGCCTCCCGGCCCCAACTGCGCACTCATCCCCAGGCCATCGAGGCGAAAGAATTGGGTAAGCGCCGACGGCAGCGTCCAGTTATGAATCTGAAACTCGACTCGGTACGGGTTCGCCGTGGGCCAGGAAGGATCGATAGAAGTTCCGGCAGAACTCGATCCGGTGGTCAGTACCAGCGATTCTCCGGCATAGGCAACTCCGGGAAGCAGTGCCCACAAAAGTATTGTCAACAGCTTTCTTGCGTTATGCATGACTAGTACAGCGCCCTCCACAGGTAAGTATTTGTGGCATCCTTGGCGCAAACCCACAAGCCATCCTTTATCCCTGACGCCCCCGCCACAAACCATAGCCGCCCGCGAACCGCTGCCAGACAAGCCGGCTGCGCCTCTCCCAGGATTCCTTCGGGAATTGGGGCATTTATCAGCCGAAAAACCGTGCCGTCGTACCAGATTTCCAAGACCCGCCCGGCCACCACATCGCCCGGACCGGTGTCGGTGATACCATCCGCCAGTTTAATTGATATCGGTCCCAGCGTGTTCACGTTCAAAGTGGTGGGGCCTCCGGTGCCACTCACATCAGGCTCCCAATGCAGGATCATTCCAGTGACGTAGGCCGTTAATACGGGCGAAAGTACACAGGTATAGGTTGTTCCGGAGCCACTCGCTGTCGCGCAGAGCAGCGATGTTCCGGATTGGCCGGCCACGATCGTTTGCACATAGGTTGTGTCCAGACTTGTTTGAATCGATATGGCCTGCCCTGTGTCACTGATCGCTAAAAAGACTCCTTGGCCGGCGGATAGGTCCAGGATCGGGCGCGAACCTACGGTGGTTCCCGTGTTCTGAATCTGCACCACTCCGCTGCCAACGCCGGACTCCGGAGACCAGGTATTCGTAGCGGTGCAACCATACATATTCGCCCCGGAGGCCGCTACGGTGAGAAAGAACATGTCGCCCTGCACACATGTCGGAGGCAGCGCGCCGCCGGTAGAAAAAGGCCTGGTAGATTGCGCCGACCCGAAATCCACTGCTTTAGACTGAGTCCGAAGATCAACCTGTGTTTGCGCCGCGAGAGGGACTCCTACCGCCAAGATAGACCATGTAATTAACCGGATCATGGGTGTTCGACATTCTCCTTTTTTTGAACCCCGCAATCTACTCGCGTAGAAAACGGTGTTTCCGATCGAAGGATGCATGAGTCGATTTCTGTTCGCGGGCGCGAAGGTGTAGTAACCATCTGATAAGGAGACGCTTAGCATTTCGCCAGAGGACGTGATTGGTGGTCTTCACTACGGGGCGGAATTCGGGAAACCAAACGCCGGCGGGATGTTTCGCAGTTTAATCAATACAAAATTTTTCAGACGAGATGGCCAATCCGAGTCCATACATGGTTGTTCGATGAGAAGGTAGAAGCTAATGCTGGCGGCCAACACGATCGGAGTCATGATCAGGAATTGTATGGCGAACCGGACTTCATCGGGGAGAGATTGCCCGATCCTTTCCGTTACAAACCCGATGAGTACGATTAAGTAGTTGTGAAGCAGGTAGATCGAATAGCACATGCCGCCAATAGACGCGACCCAAACCGTCCCGAAGGCGCGGGTGGATGAGCTTCCATAAAACACGGCCACATAGAGTGTCAGAATGATTACCGGTAAAGCAGTGAATGCCACGTTGGGGGTCTCTAACAACAGGAGCATGAAAAGAGGCCAGCCAACCAACGTCACGATATCCCAGCGCCGGTTGCGGTGCGCCGCGGGTGGGAGGGAAAGAAAGAAATCCGCTAACAGGAAGCCGGCGAGGAAATATTGGACATTACCGGCGAGACTCAAGTGTCTCAGCCATATCGAAGGACTGAGCCTGGCTGCATTCAAATCCGTGAGCCAGGGAGTCCAGATCGCCGCGAGCAGCATCGCCACTCCTATGGTCGCTCGCCTTAGTGGCGCATTCCGGATGGCGAACACGGTCGCGAGCAGCGGCGCCAGAATATAGAACTGGACCTCCACTTCAAGCGACCAGGCGACGGAATTAATGTTGCTGAACTCCCGGTAGATCAAGCCGTGAAGATAGACCAGGCTGGCTGCCAGATGGGGAAGCATTTCTCCGATCGTTCCGCGATGACCGAAGTACTTTAACAGGAAGAATAGAACCATCGCGACCACGTAGGGAGGCTCAAGGCGCGTCACTCGGCGGAGAAAATAGCGTTTCAGCGAGACTTTTGTTCCGTTCTTGAGCCAATAGCGCGCGAAAGGGAGCCCCAGGATCATTCCGCTAATCGCGAAGAATAAAGGAACGCCGATATTGAGGCGTCCCAGCAGAACAAAAACGCCAGACGCAGGGTCGGGAACTCCGGGCAAATTGTGACGGACTACATCCCCCGAGAGATGGTAAATAAATACCAATAAAATCGCCACAAAGCGTAGGCCATCGAGCTCGGCAACATAGAAACCGGAGCTGGTGTGCCTCCGTAAACCAAGGAAGAACGAACGCAGGCGACCCTGGTGTACCTCTGATCCGGATGGCTGCATCGATTGGCCTTGCATCTGATTGTGGCACAATTAAACCGCGACGATATTGAAACGTTTTAGCGCTATGTTAACTTGAAAGTCAGCGCGGAGAATTTTCCGGTGAAGATTTTGCATTAAATGCCTGTAGCCTTCGGTCAATACCAGCGCGGTACTCTTCTTGCCAGGACGAGTGGCGGGAAGGCCAGCCCGGAACGATGACTCCGGATCAACTCCAGGACCAGCGCAAAACCGATGCGAGGTTCGCCGGAGGAATTGCCTGGACTGCCGGCGCAAAATGGGCGACGCAGCTCATTACCTGGACTTCCGTGGCCATGGTGGCGCGGCTGCTGTCGACCACTGATGTGGGCATCGGCGAAATCGCCGGCATTTTCTTCAATCTCACAAATACGATGGCCGAGTTCGGGATCGGGACCGCCGTATTGCACATGCCAGAGCTCGATCGACGGACTCTGGGGCAACTCCATTTGTTCTCATTGCTCCTGTGCGCGGGAATTTGTGGACTGGGAGTGCTCGCCGCGCCCGCCGTTGCCTGGTTTTTTCGCAGCAACCATGTCGTTTTTTTTGCCATCACCGCCGTTGGTTTTCTGATTACCGGCTTCCAGGCCGTGCCCTACGGTCTGCTGCAACGCGACATGGACTACCGGAGGCTTGGCATCCTGGAGGCTTTAGCGATGACGACCACCGCGATCGTTACGGTGGCTGCGGCCCGGGCCGGCTGGGGATTCTG
>JBEKPC010000008.1:0-69264 GCA_049521155.1 Bryobacteraceae bacterium | reverse complement strand
ACACAAAGTTCGATCTCGGTGGCGCTTTGAATGATGATTTGCGATGGGCTGTCGACCACCATGAGGCCGGGCGATATTTGGATCGTCTGCTCAGCGGGAACACCCCGGCGGACGATTATTTCCTGCGCCGTTCCCACTTCGATTTGCACCCCGTTGAGCACCGTCGTACTCATCGCGGCGGGTTGTTTCGGCGGTCCCGAAGAGATCCGTACCCCTTGGCTCCCATGGGCTGATACGATGCCATCGGGAGAGCCCCCCATTCCCATCCCCGCAAGAATCGAAACGACGGGAGACATCGCATCGTCCCCCGTAGAGCCTTCGGCGCAGAGAGATAGTTGGGCGGCCCCGAGGGCCCACTGTCCATCGTGGTACTCGCTGTGTCCTCCATCCCCGGGATCTCCTCCCGAGCCTGCTCCCAGGGGTTCTTTCCCCTTTAGGATGGCTTCTTCCATTTTTGCCCAAGGCTCCGACACGGGATGCTTCCGGACGAACCGGCGGGTGCACTGAATTTTGAAATTATCGCTCATGAATTATATCCTTTAAGCCGGGGTTGACGAGGAGGCAGCCGGGGTTGTGGAAGGTGTTGTCGACGCGGTCGTCGAGCTCTGCGTCTGGCTCTGCTCGGCCGCAAAGTGGCCTTCCTCTAGAGCGACGGCTACGACTGGCGTAACAATGGTTGCCAGCACCCCGGTAATGAGCGCCGTGATCATATATCCTGCGTTCTCCCACTTGGTGGTGTGCTCGGTCGACGCTGCAACGAATAACGACTTCATCAGCTTGGTGTAAGACTGCTTGCCGCTCTTTTTTAGCTTCTGGGCGGCCACCAACCATCCGAGCAGAGCATCCACCGCCACCTGGAAGACAATCACAATGGTGGCCCTGCCGTCCTCATCCGAGCAAGCGCCATATGCGATCGCATAGGCAACGGTGAGCGCACCTATGACGGCGCACAGCTTCTTCGATGATTCTGCTAAATCGGCGTCAGCATAAGTAATGGCCTCCCCGCCCAGGTTAACCGTATACGCGTTGCCCCAATTGACAACCGATTGCGTGCCGATGGTGAGCTGCATGTTTCCTGTCATTCCGCCGGCGCCAAAAATATCAGAGAATGCGGCGCATTTAGGGCCGCCCAGCATGGCTACCAAAGTCCCGGGGTTGACGACAAGCTGCAGGTTGCTGCCAACCGTAACCGAATGATTAACGCCTGCGGTGCAGGCGATATTTTCGCCATAGACCATCGCCGAGTTTAGTCCGAAGACGGACTGCGGATCGGGATTTGCCCACGGTTGATATTGCGATCCCATACTTTATGACCCTCCTGGTATGCGGCCCACCGTTAATACGGAAGCACCGGGGACGCGCTCTCCCCTGTGCCGGCCGACCTTCATTCTGGTATCGAATTCGGCGTGCAGAGTCATGTGACGCTCTGAATGAATGGAGGTGTGTTCATGGCCTTTTTCATCAAAAAACACGATCCCGTTGAAATTTTCCTTGGAGCTGCCGCTGACGCTCGCCGACTTAATGCCGCCGATTTTTTTGCGCAAAGGGAGCACGAAGGGCGGCATATTGTCCGCATTGTACACGCTTCCCACGATCAGAGGCTGGTCGGGATCGCCTTCCTCGAAAATCACAACCACTTCATGTCCGATGCGGGGCCAGAAGAATCCGCCCCAGCCTTTGCCGGCCCACACCTGGCCGACGCGCACCCAGCAGGAACTATCGGCATTCATCTTCCCTTCGCGATCCCAATGGAACTGGACTTTGACGCGGCCGTACTTGTCGACGAAAATTTCCTCGCCGGACGGACCGACCACGGTGGCAGTCTGCATGCCGGCGATTACCGGTCTTGGCGTCTCGCGCTGGGGCCGGTAACGCAGCACTTCGGGAATGCAGGTGAAGTGATTCCGGTAGTGGAAAGCGTCTCCGTCCGGCGCTGCCTCGCTGCGGTAGGATTCGTCGTGGGCCACATGTTCGACGCGCGTCAGAAGATAGGATGCGTCGGCGTCGAAATGGCGCTCCAGCGTGAACTTGCACCCGGGCAGGAACTGGCCGCAATCGCTGTCCCCTTCAATCCGGATTCCCAAAACCTCTTCCTGCTCCATGCGCAGCCGGACGGTTCGGATGCGGTCTTCGAAGATATGCTTGACATCGGCAGGGCGGTCTCCGCCGGTAGGATCGATGCCATCGAAACGTTGCGCGTAGCAGCCGGGATAATCGTAAATTTCCAGTTGATCGTTGGCGAGGTTCAGCTTGTGGACCACCTTGCCGACCGCGACACTATCGATGGTTTTTTCCTTGGCTTCGAGATGGTTGCCGGGAAGCTCAAAACAGTGGTCCCAGAGCGTGCATTCGCCGGAGCGCAGCTCCTGGGTCTTTTCCCAAACCAGCACGCGCATATCGGTCCGCTCTTCGCCGGCCACCTCTCCATAGATGGCGCTGGTTTGCCCTTGCACGGCGGGATGCTTGCTGGTGGCGTCGCTGATCACCATCTGATGGCTGCCGTCCGCATGCTTGAAGAAATAATAAATTCCCTCTTCCTCCATCAGGCGGCTGGCGAAATCGAAATCGGATTCGCGGTACTGGACGCAGTAATCGCGCGGATAGTAAGTCCCCGAAATATCGTAATTGATATCGAGTCCGGTGAGCACCTGGCGAAGAATATCCGGCACGGAAAGATGCTGAAAGATGCGGCTACGCACCTTTTTCGTCAGCAACCAGACTTTGGGGACGATTTCGGCTTGGAAGTGCATGAAATTTTCGTCCCGGCGGCCCTGGCTGAAGCGCTGCACGATGCCGTTGAAATAGCGTTTATTCCCGTCCAGAAGGCGCATCTCGACGGTTACGCTCTGGCCCATGATTTTGTCGAAGCGGACGTCGCTCTTCAGGTCCGCCAGAAGATCGACGTGAAAAGCAAAAAGGCGCGAAATTTCTTCGTGACCCTTCAATCCAGTGAGGAGCAGGATATCTGCGCCCAGCGGCGTGGTAATTTTGAGCGGCCTGTCTGCCTGTAAGTACGCGGGCACTGAGTCTACCTCCGGAGTTTTCTCACTCGCCGCAGCGAGCGGAAACAGGATTCTATCATGTAACGCGTGAATCGCTCCCGCGGTGGATCAAAGGTTGGCCCAGGAATATTTGACGATATCCTCGAAGTCGATTAGTGCCGGGTCTGAGATTCGAACTTGGAAATCCACTGAGAGATCATCTTCCGCACTTCTTCGAGGGATACGGTGCGACCCTCATCGGCGGACTCGATACCCCGATCAATTGCCGCCGGCGTCTCGGCGTCCACCTCGACAGCGTCCGTCGCCGGGATTTCAAGTTTGAGGTCGACCATAACCCGGCGTACCTCGAATCGGGTGTCCGCTCCCTCCCGGTTGGCAGGATGCGATTGACTGGGGAGCGGCCGGCATCCAGACGGATCATCCAGCGGAGCTGGTCGAATATTTTGAAATCGAAGAGTTATCATCGTTAGCAAGATGCCGACTCTTCTCTTTGCGCTCCTGCTCGCTCTGCCCGACGACTCGATTCGATTTCCGGAGCCAGAAATTCATTTGTGGGCGCACGGCGCGCCGGGCAGCGAGGGCCAGACCGCTCCTGAAACATGGAATCCCAGTACCGACGGTTTTCATCGCGTCACCAATATTCACGATCCATCGATCACGGTGTTTCTGCCGCCCCGGGAGAAGGCCAATGGCGCGGCGTTTATCGTTTGCCCCGGCGGCGGCCACGCCTATCTGGTGATGGACCTCGAAGGCTCCCTGGTGGCGAAGAAGCTGAATGAAATGGGTGTGGCGGCGTTCGTATTGAAGAGCCGGCTGGCGCGTGCTCCAGGATCGAAATACAAAGCGGACGTGGAGTCCCTGGCGGATGCGCAGAGGGCGATTCGTTTGGTCCGCAGCCGCACTGAGGAGTGGCACGTGGATCCGGCGCGCGTCGGCATCATGGGTTTCTCCGCCGGCGGAGAACTCGCCGCGCTGGCTGAAACCAGGTTCAAGCCAGGCGATCCGGCAGCCGCGGACCCCGTCGACCGGCTCGGCTCCCGTCCAGATTTCGTGGTGCTCGGCTATCCCGGTATTCGCAACGCGAATTTGAGCGTACCCCACGATACTCCGCCGACATTTATTGTGGTCGCGAACGACGATCCTCTGTCGGCGGCCGCGGCGGAATATTACGGCAAGTTAAAAGCGGCGCAGATACCTGCGGAACTGCATATTTACCTCACCGCCGGCCATGGATTCGGGATGACCGGCCGAACGCCGGCGTTTGCGAGCCTGCCTGTCTCTCATTGGCCGGATCAGCTTCAGCAGTGGATGGCGGCGCTCGGTTATTTCACCAAGCACTAATTGCCGATGAGCGCGGCGTAGGCCATACGCTCGAACTCGCCTGAGGCGGTGACGTTCGGAGGAAGGATCTGGATCAGGAACATGCCGAACATGTGCTCCTTCGGATCGATCCAGAACGTGGTTCCCGCCGCGCCGCCCCAGCGGTAGGATCCCGTAGAACCGATCTCGGGCGATTTTCCGGGACCCGGATTCACCGCGAACGTGAGGCCAAAGCCTTCCCAATCCGGCAGCAGGGCAACGTGCGGAAGGGAGCCGAGATGATCGGCGCGCATCAGCTCCACCGACTTACGGCTCAGGATTCTGACGCCATCATACTGGCCGTCGTCGAGCAGCATCGCGTAGAAGTGCGAGTAATCTTCCATGGTGGAGGTGAGCCCGGCTCCGCCCAGCAACAAGGCCGGCTTCTTCTTGAAGCTTTCCTGCGGAGCCGCGGAGGTACGCTCGATTCCACCGTCCTTCTTAGGTACATAGAGGGTCGCGAGCCGGCTCCATTTTTCTTCCGGCACGAAAAATCCCGTATCCTTCATGCCCAGCGGTCGGAAAATACGCTCCTCGAAAAACTGATCGAGCGGCTTGCCGGAGAGCACTTCGACCAATCGCCCGAGCACGTCGATCGAGTAGCCGTAACGCCACATCGTGCCTGGTTCGTTGTTCAAAGGCGCGGTGGCAAGGCGCTTCACCGCCTCGGCCAGGTCGAACGGCACCTGCGGAGCACCGCCCATCATTTCGATCTTCTTATACGCCGGCTCGCCATTCTCGTCTTTGGGTCCTGCATAGTCCAGGCCGGAGGTGTGGCGGAACAGATCGCGAACCGTGATCTGGTGCTCGGCGGGAACCGAGTAGTAGATCGTCTTACCGGCCTGCATCATTTCGCGGCCCACGCGCATGTTCGTGAACTCCGGCAGATATTTCGATACCGGATCGCTCATGGCGAACTTGCCTTCTTCATAAAGGATCATCGCGGCGACGCCGGTGACTCCTTTGGTCATCGAATACATCCGCACGATGGAATCGGGCTTCATCTCGCCCCAATTCTCGCGGAAGACGATCTTTCCATTGCGCACGATGAGTCCGGAAGCGCCGGCCAGACGGCCCGCAGCCACGTGTTGTTTCATCACGACGTTGATCTTGTTGAGTCTTTCAGCGGAGAATCCTTCGCGCTCCGGAGCGGTAGTGGGCAACCCGGCCCCATAGGCAGAGCAGGCGCCTATGACAATCGCAAATAACAGCTTGTTCATGACGAGGATTCTATGCTACCGGCGACGTTTCGGTCAACTTGAGAGAGCTTTCACCAGCGCGTATAAAAACTGCTGACCCTCATAAAAGGACTGGACACTCATCCGCTCATCGCGGCCGTGCATGCGCATGTCGTTGGTATCCATGAAAAAGCCCTGGATGCCGTAAGTGGGAATGCCAGCCACGCGAAGGGAGCGGCCATCGGTCGCGCCCATCACCATCATGGGAATCGACGGCACGCCAGGCCACATCGTATCGGTCAGGCGGCCGACGGCCTTCATCACGTCGGGCCGCATGGGGGATGCCGGGCCTCGCGGAACATCGCCCATGATGGTGAGTTTGACCTGGTCGTCGGCGATTATTTTTGTGAGCTCGCTTTGGACATATTCGACGGAATCCTCCGGCAGCACGCGGCAATTTACCGTGGCGGCGGCGAGCTGCGGCAGAGCGTTGATGGCGTGGCCTCCTTCGAGTTGCGTGGCGACGCAGGTGGTGCGCAGCGTCGCATTCCAGGCGGGCGAGACTTGTGCGATGCGGCGCATGGCATCTTCTGAACCTTGCGCGACTTTTTCCAAATCGGATTTGAGAGGTTCCTTATTAAGAGTCGCCATTTGCTTGAAGTAAGCGGCTGTAACTTCGTTGGTCTTCACTGGGAAGGCGAATTTCGAAAGGCGATCCAGCGCCGCGGCTAGATGATAGATCGCGTTATCGGCCACCGGCAGCGAGCTGTGGCCGCCTTTATTCCGCACCTCGAAACGGAACGTGAGCACATATTTCTCGCTGACCTGAATGTCGTTCGATACTCTCTTGCCGCCCGATTCTTCACCCCAGCCACCTTCGTTGATCGCGAATTCGGCGTCGATCAGCTCGCGGTGATTCTTGAGCAGCCAATCCACGCCGTTATAAGGTCCGCCGCCTTCCTCATCGGCGGTGAGGGCGACGATAATGTCGCGATCGGGCTTGAAACCTTCGCGCTTGTAGCGGATCAGGTTGGCGATCCATACGGCGGCCTGCGCTTTATCGTCGGCGGTGCCGCGTCCATAGAAAAAGCCGTCTTTTTCGATGAACTGGAAAGGGTCCATGCTCCAGTCCTCGCGCTTGGCCTCGACGACGTCGGTGTGGGCCAGCAGGAGAATCGGTTTGCGGGCGCCGGTGCCGTGATAGCGGACGACCAGATTCGCTTTTTTCGGAATGGCTCCGCCGATGAAGATGTCGGAGTCGGGGAAGCCGGCGGCTTTGAGACGCCGCGCCGCAGCCTCGGCCACGGGGGTGGTCGCACCGGTGGAAAACCCGGATTGAACCTCGATGAACTCCTTATATATAGATCGAGCGAGCTGGCGGTCAGGCTCGGGAGGACTGGTCTGGGCGCTGAGGAGCGCCGCGCAAAGGAAAATGGAAACTCGGAGCATGAGGTATTATTTCACGTTCCGCGGAGCTATTTCGGATAAGCCGGATGCGTCTTCACCTCTGCCATCTGTGCCGCATGGCGCAGGCTGTGGAGCGAAATCATGAGCAACCACTGGCAGCCATCGAGATCCTTGAAGACCATGTGGGGAGCAACGCGGTCGTGCATGGGGTCACCGGTTTCGGCGACATATTTTTGCACCGACGCGCGCCGCTCCTCGAAGGCCTGCGCAAATTCCTGCGGTGTCTCGAAGTGTGTGTGATTCTCAATGCCCTGCGGAACTTTGACGCGCTGATGGCGGGACGGGACCGCTTCCAGGATCCACGGCGTCTTTTTTTGAACCTCGGCCGCACGCTCAGGATTGGGAGAATCGCCCTGCATGCGCTTCGAGACCATCGAGAAAATTCTCCTCTCGACGGTCAGAATGTGGTCTGCGCATTCGCCAATTGACCAGGTATCGTCATCCGGGCGGAAGGTCCATTGATCGGGACGCAGGCCGGCGACCTCGCTCAGGACCTGGTCGCGAGTCTGGCTCAGATGGGCTGTCAGAAATGCACGATCTTCGGGAGTCAATTGCGGCATAACGCTCATTATCTTAGTACCATTTCCTGTTTTGCGACTAATCGTTTTCTAAGGCGGGGCCGATAGATTTGAATAGGAACCCGATTGTCCACAATCGTCAAAAAAGGCGTCGTGAAGGACTCTATTGTTTTGCGTCCGGACATGCATCTCCCGCGCTGGGAGAGCGTGCTCGAGGACGCCGCGCAGGCGCCCACGATACTGATTGTGGATGACATCGAGCTTAACCGGCGGCTCCTAAAGGCGATGCTGAAAACCGCGGCATACCGGATTCTGGAGGCAGCGCGGCCTTCTGTCGCGATCGAAATTCTGGAACGGGAAAAGGTCGATTTGGTAGTGGTCGACCTGGTTATGCCCGAAATGAGCGGTCCGGAATTCTGCCATCTGCTAAAAAGCGAGCGGCGCACGCAATTGATTCCTATCCTAATGACCACCAGCGTGCAGGGCACTGAGAATGAAGTGGCGGGCATTGAATCCGGGGCGGACGAATTTCTCATTAAGCCCATGCAGCCCGCGGTGGCCAGGACCCGCATTCGCGCCATGCTGCGCAATAAAGCGTTGACCGATTCGCTCGAAGAAGCCGAAACCATCCTGTTCGCGCTCGCCCAATCGGTGGAGCATCGTGACAAGTACACCGGGCAGCACTGCGAACGGCTCACGACCTATAGTCTTGCCCTGGGGCAGGCGCTGGGTTTGCCGCGTCAGGAACAGTTAGCGCTATATCGCGGCAGTTATCTGCATGATATCGGCAAAATCGGAATTCCGGACGGCATTTTATTCAAGCGCGGCTTGCTGACGGACGAAGAGTGGCAAACCATGCGGCTTCATACCATTCGCGGCGAAGAAATCTGCAAACCAATGAAAACATTGGCTCCAGTTTTGCCGATCATCCGCAGCCATCATGAACGATGGGATGGCTCGGGCTATCCCGACGGACTGGGCGGCGAGGATATCCCGCTCCTGGCTCGGATTCTACAGGTAGCTGATATTTACGACGCACTCACTACCGCGCGGCCGTATAAGCCCGCGTTTTCCCATCAGCATGCCATCGAAATCATGATCGAGGAGGCTCGGCGTGGCTGGCGGGACCCGGAGCTTGTCCCTTTGTTTGCCGAGGTTTCGCAGCATACGCCGAACGTAGGATCGGGCTCCTGGCCGGGCAGTACGTCGATGCAGGAATCGCTCGATAACATGCGCCGGGAATTGTCAAAATAGTCTGTACGCGATTCACCCTCGGAGTCGTCTTATTCAACATAGTATTCGTGTCTAACATGATCCGTGGACTTGCGCCCTTTCTGTTCCTGACTGCCTGCGCGGGCTGTGCCTGGGCGCAAAGCGATGAAACGGAAACGGCAAAGCCGCCGCAGCAATCCAGGGAGGAGACCCATATCCTGGGCATTGTTCCCGATTACGACACGGTGCGGAATTCCAACGGGGTGATTCTCCCCATCAGTTCGAAAACCAAATTCTGGCTGGCTACGGAGGATGTCTTCGATCCATTCTCGTTTTTGGTCACCGGAATTTACGCCGGCATTTCCCAGTGGAGCAATCAGTATCCTCAATTTGGCCAGGGGGCACGAGGCTATGCCAAACGGTATGGCGGGGCATTCGCGGATGGAGCCATCGGAAATTATATGACGGAAGGGCTGTTCCCGGTCATGTTGAGCCAGGATCCTCGCTTCTTTCGAATGGGACCTGGCCACGGGTTCTGGAAGCGGGTGGGATACTCGGCAACAAGAGTGCTCGTGACGCGGGGCGATTCCGGAGCGACGCAGTTTAATTTCTCGGAGATTATCGGCAACGGAGTCGCGGCGGGTATTTCGTCGGCTTACTATCCGGAATCCGGCCGCAACGTCCACGCCGTGCTCGACAAGTGGGCGTTGGATGTGGGGAGCGATGCCGGATTCAATATCCTGAAAGAATTTTGGCCCGATATGCGCCAGAAACTTTTTGGGAAATGAAGCCGCGCTATAATCGCAATTGTAGGCGATGCAAGAACTGATCAAGAAACTCCAGGAAGAAATCGCGGCGCTCGAACTGGAGTTCCGTGTGGAGCTTCCGCGGGAGATCCTGAAAGCACGCGCCCATGGCGACCTGAAGGAAAACGCCGAGTATCACGCAGCCAAGGAGCGGCAGGGCATTGTCAATGCCCGGCTCAATCAGTTGAACGGCCGGCTGCGCGAAATTTCGATGATCGATATCACTAAGCTCCCGCGCGATAAAGTGGGACTTTTCTCAGAGGTCGTCGTACTCGACATCGACAAGGATATAAAGGTAAAGTACACGCTGGTGACCAGCGAGGAAGTGGATGTGGCGAAGGGTTTCATTTCGACCAGTTCGCCGATTGGGCGCAGTCTGCTCGGCAAGCCGGTAGGCGATACGGTTCGCATCCAGATTCCGGGTGGAGTGCGCGAGATGGAGATCGTGGAATTGAAGACGATTCACGATCTGGCGCCGAGGAATTGAGTTAAGGAAGAGAGCTTGGACCAGAAGTTAACGTTTACGCGTGCGATCGGGCTGGCCTGCAACAAGGTCATCCTATTGATTGTGCGTGGGCTCGCGCTCTCAAAGATCCATCCCAATGTTCTGACGTTTTTAGGTCTGCTCATCAATGTTGGAGCGGCCTGGCTACTCGCGGTGGGCCAATTCCGATGGGCGGGCGCGGTGATCATCGGCGCCGGATTGTTCGACATGGTCGATGGCCGCGTTGCGCGGGAGACCAATCGTGTGACTCGCTTCGGAGGCTTCTTCGACTCGGTGCTGGATCGCTACTCGGACCTGGGCCTGTTGATCGGCTTGCTGGTCTGGTACGGGTCCATTGGAAGATTTTCCTACGTAGTGTTGACTGCGGTCGCGATGATTGCCTGCGTGATGGTGAGCTACGTCCGTGCGCGCGCGGAAAACTCGATTCCGATGTGCAAAGTCGGCTTCATGGAGCGTCCGGAGCGAGTGGTGCTGGTGATTATCGGCGCGTTGTTCGACCGCATGGCTCCAGTACTTTGGATCATTGCGGTGCTCGGCAATCTGACCGTCATTCACCGCATGATCTTCACGTGGCAGGAAGCCGAGCGTCTCGAAGATGCTCAACTCCGCGCGGGCAAGAGCAGAAGCCGCGATAAGGCCGACGATAAGGTCGAAAAGCCTTAAACTCCGCGCACCGCCGCGCTCACCGGCTTCGATCCCACCGGAATCACCGTCAGCAGCTTCGCCACCCGCTCTTTATAACGACTCGGAGTGATCAAATCGACTCGCAGAACCGCGACATCGCCCGACTTGCGATTCAGCACTAATGCATATTGATCGTCCGGAGTGACGGCGACAAAACCTGGGTCGCCGCCTACGTTTTGAACGGCAATGACCTTCTGCGTACCGATATTAAGGATGCTCACATCGCCCGATTGCGGGCTCGCGACAAATAGATACGATTGAGAGGCCGCCATCGCCCCGGGCGCGTGTCCGGCCAGCACTGTTTGTCCGACCTCCGGCGTGTAATACGGGTAGACGATCACCACGCCATCCACACCTTGGCCGGTGACGAAGAGTTGTCCGCCGTCGTTGCTGAAACAGAGATTGTCCGGACGCACGGCGATGGGTAGGTGAGTGATCAATTTCGAAGACGCGACGTCGTAGAGAGACAGCAAACGCTCGCCCCGGTTGGCCGCGACCATCGTTCGGCTGTCCGAAAGAAATCTCACCGCACCGATGTCCGAAGGCGGACCCAAAGGCTCGCCGAGCCGGCGCGCGGCCAAGTCCACAAAGCGCACCGATTCGCCGGCGCTGATGGCCGCCGAGTTTCCATCCTTCGAGATCGCAAAATCGTGCGGATCCTCCGACAGCGGCAATCTCCAATCCACTGCAAAACGATCGAGCGCCACCCGCACCAGCGCCTTGGGCTCCTTTGTCAGCACATACATGACGCGTTCGTCTTCCGACTTTCGCATCGAAATTGCCTGCGCACCGACAGCCAGCTTGCGGGCGAAACTCAGCCGGTCCGCCCGAATTTCCTGAATCGCCCCGTTTTCGGGAGTCAGCGCATAGACCACAGGCCGCGTGTTCAGCGCCAGCACATCGACCGGTGCGGCGTCCAGCGGGATGTGGCGCGCCACCGCCAGCGCTTCCAGATCGACAGCGGCCACAGCGTGTCCTTCTTCATTGGCGATGAACGCATAGCCCCGGAAGCCGCCCCGGCGGCTGGTACCGCAGTTGTTACAGAAAGCGGCGGCAAAAGGCATCGCGAAAAGGGCGCGCCTGGTTACTGGACGACAGATCACAAGACTAGTGTAGTCCACTGAAAATAAAACAAAATCTTGCCGAGACTTGGCCGCTGTGGTACTGTTCAGATTGGGCGCTTAGGACCCCACCTCATAAAGTGAGTCGCCCACAACGAAGACGCGGGCGAGCTTGCATGATTTTTAATAAGGTGTACCGCGTCCCGGTGGGCCCGGCAGTACCCAAGTAGACAATTTCATATGAATCTGCGGTCGTTGTTCAGTCTTTTTTCCTCCGACCTTGCTATCGATCTCGGTACGGCGAACACCCTGGTTTTCGCCAAAGGCAAGGGTATTGTGGTGAACGAGCCCTCCATCGTCGCCATCAACAAAACAACCGGCGAAGTGGAAGCGGTGGGGCGCGAAGCGAAGGAGATGCTGGGGCGCACGCCGGGCAATATTGTGGCGATCCGGCCCATGAAGGACGGCGTCATCGCCGACTTCAAAGTCACCGAGCGCATGCTGAATTATTTCATTCAGAAGGCGCACGGCCGCAAGATGCTGGTGCATCCGCGCATCATTATCGGCGTACCCAGCGAGATCACGCAAGTGGAAAAGCGCGCCGTCATCGATTCCGCCTATCACGCCAAAGCGAGCGAAGTTTATCTGGTGGAGCAGGCCATGGTGGCGGCCATCGGCGCGGGTTTGCCGATTACGGAGCCATCGGGCAACATGGTGGTCGATATCGGCGGCGGTACTACCGATGTCGCGGTGATTTCTCTATCCGGCATCGTTTACTCGCGGTCCGTGCGCGTCGCGGGAAATGAAATGGACGACGCCATCATGCAGTACATGAAGCGCAAGTACAACCTGCTGATCGGCGAAACCACGGCGGAAAAGGTCAAAATCGCGATCGGCTCCGCGTACGTGCTGGACAAGCCGCTGACGATGGAGATCAAGGGGCGTAACCTGATTGAAGGCGTGCCGAAAACGATCACAGTCGACGATAGCGAGATTCGGGAAGCGCTCTCGGAGTGCATCTCGACCATCATGAACGCCATTCGCGTGGCCCTCGAACGTACCCCGCCTGAGCTTTCGGCCGACCTCAGCGATCGTGGCATCGTCCTCACCGGCGGCGGCGCGCTGATCAAGAATCTGGACAAACGAATCCGCCAGGAAACGGGCCTGCCCGTCTCGATCGCCGAAGATCCTCTGGCGTCGGTAGTCCTGGGAACCGGAAAAATGTTGACTGAGTTCAAGTTGCTGCGGAGAATCGCTATCGAGTAGAAAAAATGTCTTATGGAGTTTTTTCTTAGTCGTTACCGCAATCTTTCGGTGCTTGTAGCGGCGATCCTCGCGCAATTGGTGCTGCTCGCCTATCAGGTGAGAACCCACGGAGATGTGCGTCTGATTCGCGTGTGGGCGGTGGGCGCCGTGACTCCCATGGCGCGGGTGATTGAAACCAGCCGCAGCGGCGTTAGCCATTTTTTTAGCGATTACTTTGTATTGTTAGACGTGCGCGATGACAACAAGCGCATGAAGGCCGAGCTTGACCGCGTCAAGATGGAGAATCAGTATCTCCGCACGGAGCTTTCTACCGCGGACCGCGCTCACTCTCTGGCCATCTTTCAGGAGCATTCGCCCTCGAAAACCGTCGCCGCCCATATCATCGGAAACGACACCGGTGTGGGCACCAAGGAAGTGTTCATCGATCGCGGGAGCAACAGCGGCATCGCCCCCGGGATGGCGGTAATCACGCCCGATGGCATTGCCGGTAAGGTGGTGCGCGTATTTTCCACCGTGGCACAGGTGCTGTTGGTCACCGACGCGAATTTTGCGGCCGGCGTGATTTCGCAAAACAATCGCGTCCATGGAACTTTCAAAGGCCAAGGCTATGATGGCGTCGGCAAAATCGAACACGTGCAGAACGAGCAGAAGGTCGATCAGGGCGAATGGTTCTACACCTCCGGCGACGATCGCATTTTCCCCAAAGGCCGGCCCGTCGGCGAAGTCACTACAGTCCGCCAGGGAAAAACGGAAAAGGAGATTTACATTTCGCTCAGCGGCTTCAAGAACGGGTTCGAGGAAGTGCTGATCATCGTCGAAGGAGTCCACGCGCCCATCCCCGACGCTCCCGTCACGGATCAGGGGGTGCATTTGCTCGCGCCCCCTCCGCCCGATTCCGGCGGACCGCTGACGGTAGCCCAGCCGTTACAGACCGGCCCCGTTTCGACCGATGCCGACCGCATCAAAGAACGATACCGCAAGTTCGGCGAGCAGACCAACCACGTCTATGGAGAACGCAGTAACGGCGCGCCGAACTACAACGCTCCTGCCAAACCCGAGCCGAAACCATGACCGGATTCTCCGACGGTTATCGCGAGCCTTTGCGCAAAGACCGCAGTTCCATGGTCAACGTCGCGGTGATCACCGGAATCTCTCTGGTGGCGATTTTGTTCCGCGTCTACGTTTCCCGTTTCGTTCCTTACCTTCAGTATCTGGAACTACCTTTATTGGTCACCGTGTATTTTTCGCTGATGTGGCGCTCGCCCATCGCCGGCCTGTTATTCGGCGCGGCGATCGGCCTCGCGCAGGACTCGCTCTCGCATCATGAGCTGGGAATGTTCGGCATCGTGAAGACGCTGGTCGGCTACTTCGCCGCCTCGGTAAGCCTCCGGGTCGATGTAGGCAATCCCCTGCTGCGGCTGGTGCTCGCGTTCTTCTTTTTCTTCTTTCATCAGCTTCTTTATTGGGTGCTGGCGCGCGCGCTGCTGGGCGAAGCCTTGGAGTTCGAAGTGGTGCAGGTCCTGGTTTTGGCGATCCTCAACGCGATTGTGGCCGTGTTCCTGTTCCAACTGTTGGATAGACTGAAGATTACCGGTTAAAAATCCCATGCCCCCCGTTGAGCCAGAGCGCCGGCAATCGCAGGAAATGACGCCGAGCCGTCTGTTCAAAGACGATACTCGTTTCGCGCTCGGTCGCATCGCCGTTTTTCAGTATTTGAGCGTGGCTGTTTTTCTGATTCTGATCGGCGGCTTCTGGGTGCTGCAAATTCGCGATCGCGAATTTAACAGCGAACTGGCCGATCGCAACCGGATCAAGACCGTTCCCCTGCTCGCCCCACGCGGAAAAATTCTCGACCGCGACGGGCGCATCATCGTCGATAACCATTCCGCGTTTGAATTCCGGATCTCGCGGGAAACGCTGAAGCCGGAGCATATCGCCGCCATCGCCAACGGTTTGAATATGACTCCTGAGGAGATCCGCACGCCCCTGGCGCGCGCTGAATCGCGCCATATTCCCAAGTATTTTCCCGTGCTGATCAAGCAGGAGCTGACCCCTTCGGAGCTTGCCTTCGTCGAATCGCACAACGACCGCGATACCTTCCCTGAAATGGAGCTGGTCTCTAGCCAAAGCCGCCTCTATCCTCAAAGCGGTTTGGCCGCGCACGTCATCGGATACGTCGGCGAAGTGTCCGACCAGGAGCTCAATACCACGGAGTTTGCCAAGTATTCACAAGGCGATAAAGTCGGTAAAGAGGGACTGGAGCGTCAATATAACGACCTCCTGATGGGCATCGACGGCCAGCGCCAGGTCGAAGTCGACAGCCTGGGCCGGGAGCGCACCAAGATGAAAAGCCAGGAGGCCACGCCCGGGCAGAATCTTCAATTGACGCTCGATCTGGATTTGCAGGCGGTCGCGGAATTATCGATGGAAGGCCGCCGCGGCGCAGTGGTGGCGCTCGATCCGCGCACGGGCGAAGTGCTCGCCATGGTCAGCCGCCCCGCCTTCGATCCTAATCTTTTCACCCGCCGTATCAGCAAAAGCGATTGGAAGGAGCTGACGGACAATCCAGATAATCCTTTGATGAATCGGGCGATTCAAGCGCAGTTCGCGCCCGGCTCGACTTTTAAGCCCATCGTATCGATTGCCGGCTTAGAGACCGGAATGCTCGATCCGGCGAACACCGTGTACTGTCCGGGCAGCGCGACGTTTTACGGACACACTTTTAAATGTGACGAAGTGCATGGCACTGTCGATTTGCATCACGCGATCGTTCACTCCTGCGACGTCTATTTCTTCACTGTTGGAAACCGCATGGGAATCGAGCGCATCGCCGAATACGCGCAACTGGCGGGCATCGGCAAGAAGACGGGCATAGATTTGCCGAATGAAAAAGAGGGCCTGATGCCGTCGCCCAAATGGAAGCTGCGCGCCCAGCGGGAGAAGTGGTACGCCGGCGAAACCATCTCCGTCGCCATCGGCCAGGGCGCGGTGATGGTGACGCCGATCCAGCTTGCTTCGGTGCTGGGAGGCCTGGTTTCGGGCGGGATCTGGTATAAACCCCACCTGGTGAAGAACGCCCGCATCGATCCTCCGCGCCATGCCGATTTTCATCCGGAGAACGTAGCGACCGTCGTTTCCGGCATGTGCGGCGTGGTGAATGAAGGCGGTACCGGCGCCTCAGCCGCCATTCCCGGCCTTGAAATCTGCGGTAAAACCGGCACCGCCCAGCGCATCTCGAACGAGCTGGCGAAGTCCAATAAAGCGCTCGCCCTGGCAATGAGAGATAACGGCTGGTTCGTCGGCTTCGCGCCGCGTGAAAACCCGGAAATCGTCGTGGTCGCCCTCTGGGAAGGCGGCGGAAAAGGCGCCTTCTCCGCGCCCATCGTGCGCGATGTGATTAAGGCGTACTTCGATAAGAAAGCCCGTCAGGCGCGTCCCGGTCCCACCCAGTTATCTTTGTTCGCCGAACCGTCTTCCCATTAGGACTCTGCCGAGCGGAGTTCCATCCCCAAATCCACACTGATAGAATAGGGGACGACTTTGCCTCGTTACCGCAGCTTCCGCGACCTCGACTGGCCTCTGCTGATCATCAGCCTCATCATTTCCGCGCTCGGTGTGATGCAGATTTATTCCGCCACCCACGGCACCAAATGGCATACCGCATGGTGGAAGCAAATCATCTGGATTTTGATCGGCCTCGCACTCATGTGGATCACCACCTCGGTCGACTACCACACCTTGCTGGGACAGGTTCCGATCTTATATAGCCTTTCGGTGCTCGGATTGATCGCCACAGTAGCGATCGGTAGGGTCGCCTTTAGTGGCCGGCGGTGGATCTCTGTGCTGGGGTTCAGTTTTCAGATCTCTGAATTTGTCAAAGTGGTGATAATATTGATGGTGGCAAGGTATCTCTCGGAGCTGAAAAGCGACGAGGTGAGTCTGCGGGACCTGTGGAAATTAGGGGGCTTGGTCGCCATCCCGGTGATTCTGGTGTATTATCAGCCGGATTTGGGCACGGCCATTACCTGCCTTTCGGTTTTGGCGGCTGGGATTTTGCTGGCTGGGCTAAGGTGGCAATATGTGGCGGGAATCGCGCTGGTTTGTGCGCTGGCGTTGCCGGTAGGCTGGTATTTGATTAAGGATTATCAGCGGGCGCGGTTTCTGACGTTTCGCGATCCGTCTTTGGATCCGCGGGGCGCGGGTTATCAGGTGATCCAATCCAAGATTGCGATTGGTCACGGAGGGATTTGGGGAGCGGGCCTGACGAAAGGCACGCAGACACAGCTTCGGTTCCTCCCGGCGGCACATAACGATTTAATCTTTTCCGGGTTCGCGGAAGAGCATGGATTTGTCGGGGTGGTGGTCGCTCTCGGGTTGTATTTTTTGTTGTTGATGCAGATCGTGCAAAATGCGCAAACGGCGCCCGATCGCGCCGGGATGTACATTTGTATGGGGGTGGCGGCTTTGCTGTTGTGCCACCTGCTGGTCAATGTCGGGATGGTGGCGGGCGAAATGCCGCTAACCGGGATTCCGTTGCCGTTGATGAGTGCGGGCGGATCCATTACGATGTCGGTATTTGTGATGCTGGGGCTGGTAAATAATGTGCGGCTCCGGCGATTTGCCAGTTAGCAGTTTAAGGGATTTTTTTAGCCGGGCCTGGCGCAAGTTAGCCGGCGCGGGTACGTGAAGCGGGTTTCGGTACAACAAGTTTTTGGGGCTGTTTTCCGGGAGCGATGGGTCGCCGCGGCGCTCGTCCTTTGGCCCTCGCGGGAAGCGTCTCCGCAGTGCTGGTCGGGCGATGTTTTGTTGTCGCCGGGGTGTATGAGGGACGGCTCCACTCCGGTAGTTTTTTGACCGGCCATTCCGATCCGAACCGCCTTCGCAATGTCCCGCCTCTGATAGGCGCTCAGGTCCTCAATCGCCTCGCGATAAACGCGGGCAAGGAGGCCTGAATGAGCAAGGAACTAGTGATCTCGGCCAATCGGCACGAGACCAAAGTGGCGCTGATCGAGGACGATCAACTGTGCGAAGTTTACTTCCAGCGCGCCAATGAATATTCGCTCGCCGGCAGCATTCATAAAGGACGCGTGACGCGTGTCCTTCCTGGAATGCAGTCGGCCTTCGTCGATCTCGGCCTGGAGCGCGATACGTTTCTCTACGTATCCGATTTCCTCGAAGAGCACGAAGACTTCGATAAGGTGACCGGGGACGAGCGCCCCGCGCGAGAGTCACGTGACGAGCGTCCTGCGCGAGAGTCCCGAGAGGACCGTCCGGTCCGCGAATCACGTGACGACCGTCCCGTGCGGGAATTTCGCGAGGACCGCCCGCCGCGAGAATCCAGAGATCGGGAGCCCCGCGAAGGTAGGGACCGGGAAGGTCGGGAATTCCGCCGCCCTCCGCAGGCTCCTCCTGCCCCCGCGCCCGTCGCCGAATCGACCGAAACTGCCGCCAGCGCACTTCTAGGCCCTGCCTCTCCTCCGTCCGAACCAAGGTCTGGCGATCGCGGGCCTGATCGAGGTGGTGACCGAGGCGGCGATCAAGGTGACCGCCGTGGACGCCGCTCGCGCCGCCGCCGAAACGGAGGTCGCGGATTTCCCGATTCGAAATACGCGTCTGCCGGCGGAGCGGAGCACAGGCAGTCCGGTCCCCCTTCGGGATTCCGGCAGCCGGCGGCTCCCGTCGAACGCCAGGAAACGGACGCGGCGGAGTCCGAGGAATTACTGCCCGAACAGACCTCGGAAGAGATCACGCCCCTGATTCTGCCTGGGGAATCGCTCCGAAAGTACCGGGATACACCACCGGCCGCGCTGTCTCCAGGCATGCAGCAGATGGTATCTCTGCTCCAAGAGAACCGCGTGGAGTTGGAGGAGATGATCTCGGCGGAGCCCGCTCATGAGCCAGAGCCGGTCGAAGAATTCGACGAGCCCATTCACTATCCCGCTGAAAACGCCTTGCCGGACGCGCCCGTGCATCGGGAAGTCTTACCCGAGGCCGTCTTGGAGGCTGCCCCGATCGCTCCGCCTCCGCTTCCTGAAGAGTACGTCGCCGCGCATCAGCCCCCGCAGGAAGTGCAAATAGACGCTGCGCCTGCCGAATCCTCCATCGAAGAAGAAGATGCAGCAGAGGAAGCAGCCGAAGAGAATGAAGGCGGACCGGCCATCGCGCCCGGCTTAGATGAAGAAGAAGATCGCGATATTCAGGCGATGATTCTAGGCGATATTGACGGCATCGACACGATCGAAGAAGGGTCTGAGGAATCTTCAACAGCAGCCGAATCGGCGCCTGCGCCTGAAAGCGGCACAGCCTCGGTGCGCGAGCGCAGCGGTCGTTTTCCCCATCGCGGATCGCGCCGCAACCGCCGCCGCCGCGGTGGTCCCGGAGGTCCCGCGCTGGGTCAGGATACGCCGAAGCCGGAACAGAACCTCGCCGAACCGCCTGCTTCTGAAGCCATTCGTCCCGAGTTTGTTCGCCCGCAACAGCAGATCGTTTCGAGGCCTACCCAAGGCCAGCCTTCCATTTCTGATTTGCTCAAGGAAGGACAGGAAATCATCGTTCAGATCGCCAAGGAGCCGCTGGGCCAAAAGGGCGCCCGCATTACTTCGCACATCGCCCTTCCAGGCCGTTACGTGGTCTACATGCCGACTCTCGAACACATGGGCGTATCGAGAAAAATCGGCAGCGATGAAGAACGGTTGCGATTGAAGCGCATTTTGCAAGCCAAGCGCCCTGGTCCGGTGGGCGGCTTCATCACCCGCACCGCCGCGGAGGGTCGGAGTGAAGAGGATATCGCCGGAGACATGCAGTTTCTCTATAATCTCTGGCAGGATATTAAGACCCGCGCCGACAAGCGTTCCGCGCCCATGCTGCTGCACCACGATCTCGACATCGTGCAGCGAATCCTGCGCGATCAACTCGCCGACAGTTTTAAAGCCATCTGGATCGATAATGAAGAACACTATGAAAGCGTGCTGCGATTTGTCGAGCGCTTTCAGCCGGCCTTAGTTCCGAAAGTGAAGCTTTACACCCGCGAGGCTCCGATTTTCGATGCCTTCGGCGTCACCGCGGAGCTCGAGAAAGCGCTGCGCCCGAAGGTGTGGTTAAAGTCCGGCGGTTACATCGTCATCAATCAGACCGAGGCGCTAGTGGCGATCGACGTCAACACCGGCAAGTACGTCGGCAAGTCGAATCGTCTGGAAGATACCATCGTCAAAACGAATACTGAGGCGATTAAGGAAATCGTGCGCCAGACGCGTTTACGGGATCTGGGCGGCATCATCGTCATTGATTTCATAGACATGGACGAGCGCAAGAACCGCCAGAAAGTAATGCAGGCGCTGGAGGAGGCGATGCGCGCCGATCGCGCTCCCTATAAGATTCTCCAGTTCAACGATTTCGGTCTGGTCGCCATCACCCGCAAGCGCGTGAAGCAGTCGCTCGAGCGGACGCTTTGTTCCCCCTGCCCGCATTGCGAAGGCGCGGGCTATGTGAAGAGCGTGCAGACGGTTGTCAGCGAAATTCTCACCGAAGCCCGTAAAATGGCGCGCACCGTCGATAGCAAAGATGTGATGCTGCGCGTGCATCCCGACGTCGCTAAGCTGTTGAAGTCACATCAGAACAAGTTCCTGGAGGAGCTGGAAGAAATTCTCCGGCGGCCGGTTCTGGTGAAGAGCGATCCGCTATTGCACCATGAAAAGTTCGACTTAGCGTAGCAGGCGCAGTCCGGGAATATCTTCAAAATCAGCGGAGTTGAGAGTCCACAACTCCGCCTCATTCCGGATCGCGCACGCGGCGATCATAATATCGACCTCCCGTCCTCGCGGCCGCGGGAGCGATCGATAAAGACGTGAGGCAATCGTCGCGTCTTCCGTATTGAAGTGGACGATAGATTCGCTCGGGAATGCGGCTTCCTGTACAGCAAGCTCCTCTGCGAAACGTGGTCCGCGCAGCCACTCGTAGAGCACAACCGAGGAAAGAGCCAGACGTTCGTTCTGCCTGATCAAAGCGCGGAACGAATTCAGCAACGGTTGGCCGCCGGTGAAACTTTCGATCAGGACCGATGTATCGAGAAAGATCACTTCACCGGCGTGCGCCGCCCACCGGATCGCCGTGCAAATTCAATCTCTTGTAGCTCGCTGTCAATGTCCGCGCGCGTCCGGCCCGGAACCAGAGGGGCAAGTTCATCGAGAGCCCGCAAGATTCTTATTCGCTCCGCTTCGCTTAGCCTTCCCAGCCGCGCGTGATAATCAATCACCGCTTCTCGCACCACTTCACTCTTCGGTTTGGAGAGACGCTGCGAAGCATCTTGCAGCTTGGCCACCGTCTTCTCGTCCAGTGTGAAGGTGACCTTTACCATACTAACGCCATACTACCATACTAAACCTTAAATGGCCATAACCTCGCAAAATACATGTGATAAGAAGCCTTAGACGGGCATATTCTCATCGGAATCGGGCACATCTGGATCTGGACCCGGGGGATCCTGGTACGGTTCTGATGGTTTTGGGTCTGACATTTTAAATCTCCTGGTGATATACTGGCACCCATTCATGACGCGCGCCTTTTTACTGGCTCTCTGGTTTTGCTCCCTGGGAGACGGATTCCAAAACGTGGAGATCGCTACGCGAGTGGCGGTCAAACCACCGACCGATTTGCCCGCGGCTCAACTGCGGGTGGATACGTCGCTGGTGTTGATCCCGGTTCACGTCACGACTCCCCTGGGAGTTTCGGTCACGGATCTGAGCAAGACAAATTTTCAAATCTACGAAGATAACGTAGAGCAACCTGTTACCCACTTTGCAAAAGACGATGCTCCGCTGTCGATTGGCCTGGTCTTCGACGCGAGCGCGAGCATGCACAACAAGCTGCACAAGTCATCGGAAGCGGCGGCGGCATTTTTTAAGACAGCCAACCGGGAAGACGAATTCTTTCTGGTGGAGTTTAATGAACGCCCCCACCTGGCGATTCCCTTCACTTTCGATGCGGACGAATTATACCGGCACATTGTTCACACAAGGACAGTGGGGCGGACTTCGCTGCTGGACGCAATCCACATGGCCATCCAGCAGATGAAGAAAGCGAGCAATCCACGCAAGGCGATCGTAATTGTATCGGACGGCGGCGATAATTGCAGCCGCTATTCGGTGGGACAGATCAAAAACGCGCTGCTGGAATCCGATGTGCAGATCTACGCCATGGGCATTTTCGATCTGGATGATTCTCCGAAAAAGCATCCGCCGGAGGAAGTAAATGGTCCGAAGCTACTGAATGAACTGGCGGAATTAACCGGCGGCAGACACTATCCGGTGAATGATTTAAATGAGCTTCCGCAGATCAGCGAGCGGATTGGCCTGGAGCTTCGCAATCAATATGTGTTGGGATATTCGCCAGCGAACATGGATCGAGATGGCAAATATCGCAAAATTAAACTGAATATTGTTCCTCCGGACGGAATGCCCGCGCTACGGGCGCAGTATCGACAAGGATACTACGCCCCCGTTCGGTAGGCCGAGCCTACCAGCGTACGCCAAAGGTGATCGGTAAAAAGTCGGTGTGTTCGCCTGAGGGCATGAAGATGTGATTGTATCTTGCCTCGGCGTAAATTTTGGTGCGCCATTTCGTTCTGAAGTCGACGCCCACGCCGATGTTATATCCAGGCCTGTTCACGGAATAAGTGGTGTTCATGCCGAATGCGGAAACGCCGGGGGTATCGAATCCGAAGAAAGGATTGTAGCCGGACGGGGCAAACCCGGTGGGCGCATTAAACTGCTCCATACGGCGATACATTCCGCCGCCGCCAATGATATAAGGATCAAAGCGGCCCCGCGGACGGAGGCGGACGACAGGATCAATGGTTGCCGAAAACACCCGGACACTGCCGCTGCCAAACCCCAGGTTGTTGGCGGCGGCGCCGGTAATGCCGAGGTCATTATACTCGGCTTCGACCACGGCGCCGAGGTAGGCATTTAAGTTAAAGCCCACCGCACCCTGAAGATTCCAGCCGTTATCGAGATTCCTACCGGTAAGGCCGACCGTTTGCGTGATGCCGCCACCGATATTCGCAGTGAATGGCGCGACTTCCTGCGCGCTGAGTAGACCAGCCGACAGGAAGGAGAAGTATGATGTCAAAATGATTGTTTTCATGTGAAAACTCCCTTCACTTTCTCAGATACTGAGATCGGAAAAGAAGTTTCACTCAGCTGGCTAACAAAGACAAATATGATAAATAAGGCTAGGTTTTCGGGATTACATACTGTCTATTTACAGTGATTTTCCCTGGCTGAATGACTATCACACCAGACTTTCGACGCCGCCGGATTCATACCAGTGCATAGCGACCGGCTCAAATGGCGTGACCAGAGCTTGGACCCGTGATTTGTCGGTTTCGAGCGGCGCATAAACAGCGAGGAAACCGGCGCCGGCCCGGGCATGCTCCACGTCGTTATCGGCGAAGACCTGTTCCGTACCGAAGGCTCGCGAAAGCATCGTCATCACGCCAGACCACAAGCCTGCGCGGGAGCGAAACTCTTCGAAGAACTTCAGAATTTCAGTGGCGGGAAGCGCCATCACTTCATCTTCACTAAAACCGGAGCCCCGCAAAGCCTGCGCAGCTTTTTCGCTGGCGGTGAAAGTTGGAAAGGTGGCAATTATGTAGCCGGTCGGGTAAAAAACTCCGAGAGAAGTTTCCGATGTTTTGAAAAATGTAGTGAGTGCCGTCATAGTAGATATGTCCGTTCGGTACTATCTAATGGCCGAAAGTTTAGGCGTGGACCGGTGCTGGAACAGAGACCATCTCCGCCACCTGCTGCCGGTGATCAAACCTAGAACGTACATCAGGCTAAGTCCAAGAATAAGAGTCACAGTGGTCAAGAGCGCCAACCCCGGGACGTAGAGAAAGAAAGCTCCCGTGGTGCCGATGAACAGGACTGCGAGAAGGATGCTGAGGCAAACTACGAAGTCGAGTCTCATGCACTTTGAACAGGCAAGCGAACCGCCATACATTTGAATATAGAAAATAAAGTCGAATATTGACATCCGTCCGTGCAAAGCTTGCAGCAGACCCGTAAAAGTTGCGTACGATTTGTGAATTTCATTCGCGAGCCCTTGATTTAAAAGCACCTGTGACTGTGGCATGTGAAGTGCCTTGCAAAACGCCATGAAGCATTCTGGCAGTCGGCAGAGGCAAATATGACGAGAGAACGATACGGTCTTGCTTATCAGCAGGGGTTTGACTTGACGGTTCGGTTCCTCCTTTCACGAGGGGCTCAGAGAGAATATGCGATGGAGGTCGCGCAGGGAGCCTGGGTCCGCGGCTGGGAGCGTCTTTATCAGCTCCGGGACGAAGCGACGGTGGTTACCTGGGTGAACACCATTGCTTTGAACGCTTACCGCCGTGTAATGCGGCGCGAGGCTCCGAGCCAGGAATTACCGGAGGTTGTTAGCCCAACTGGCATAGATATGGCGGCGATCGATGTTCATCGCATCCTTAACTATTGTCGGCCATCGGAACGAATCCTGTTTGAACAGCAGATGCACGGAGCGACCACGGAAGAAATCGCCCGGAAGCAAGGCGTCACTGAGACCGCAATCCGCATTCGATTGCTGCGAGCCCGGCGGGCCACGCGGTCGAGGTTGGAAAAAAGAGCCTCGCAACTGCAAGATCGTTATTCATCCGCACGGGCAGCAGTGCGAGATGCGGCATAACAACTAACCCACTTTCACGGAAACAAAGGAGAAATACTATGAAAAGTCTATTTTTGAGCGCATTATTGGCCGCGCCGATGTTTGTCGCGCCTATGGTAAAGGCAGACGACAGGACAGAAGACGTCGCGAAGCGAATTCGCGAGTCGGGTGCGGTTCTGGGCGAAATCATGAACGCGGGCGACAAAGGGATTCCGGAAGATCTGCTCCAGCACGCGCAGTGCGTGGGCATTATTCCGAATCTGAAGCGGGCGGGCTTCGTGGTCGGCGCCAAGTACGGCAAAGGCGTACTGACTTGCCGCACGGGCGATGGCACGGGCTGGAGCGGACCCTCGACGGTGATCGTGGAAGGCGGCAGCATCGGATTCCAGATTGGTCTGGGCGAGACTGATTTGATCTTTATCGTGAAGGATCGCGGCGGCATGGGCAGCTTAGAGAAAGACAAAATGACGTTCGGCGGAGACGCGAGCGCCATGGCCGGTCCAGTTGGCCGCTCTACCACGGCCGAAACGGATGCGATGATGCACGCTGAAATTCTATCGTGGTCGCGATCACGCGGTGTTTTCGCCGGAGTATCGCTCGAAGGCGCAACGTTGCGTCCGGACCATGCAGACAATGAGCGGGTCTATGGACATCATGTGTCGCAGCGCGAAATTCTCCGCGGCGAACTACCGGCTCCGGGGATTGCGGGACCGCTGTATGACACGCTGAACCGTTGGGCTCCTTACAAGAAGGGCGAGTAGTAACCGCAAACAGGCTTTCGCGGCGTAATAGCCGCGAGGGATCGGGCTGTTCATCAGGACCGTAGCCGCTGTACCGGGCTGCGGTCCTTTTTTTATTTACGAAGACTCCGCTCCCTGTGGTCACGGCTCAGTAGCGATCGGGGTGTGGAGCCGCCTCACAAAATACGGGTCTCTCACAGGATTAGGCTGTTTTCACGGGCAGGCTGCGGAATCCCCGCCCTCACGGGACGGGGTTATAACCCTTGGCGTCAGAGTCTGTGTGAAAAGAACGGTGATCTGAACTGCGCTAGCCGACGGCGCCTTCGCGCTTCAGGTCTTCCTCGGCGGCGAACTCGGTTACGCGGCTGTGCAAAGTTCGCAGGCTGATGCCAAGAATCTGCGCGGCGCGCTTCTTATTGTTGCCGGTGCTCTTCAAGGTCAACTGGATGTATGCCTTTTCTACCTCGCTGAGCGGGCGGCCCGCCTCCATAGAAATGGAATTGCCGCTGGTCAGAGGCACATCGGGGGAGGCCTGAACGGGTGCTGATATTCCGAAGGTCCGGGCCAGATGGGCGGGCAACAAAGTGCCCTCCCGCGCGACGACGAGCGACCGTTCGAGAACATTGCGCAATTCCCGCACATTGCCGGGCCAGGAGTGTTCCTGCAATCGCTGGAGGGCGGCTGGATGAACGTCCGTGACGCGGTAATCATGTTTGCGATTCAAGTCGCGAATGATCGCGTCGGCCAGCGGCAAAATATCGTCCTTGCGGTCGCGCAGGGGCGGGAGATCGATTTGGAAAACGTTGAGGCGGTAGAACAGATCTTCCCGGAACGACTTATTTTGAATCAATTCAGGCAGGGATTTATTGGTCGCGGCAAGGACGCGGACATCGACGGAAACCTCCGAGGTGGCGCCGAGCCGGCGAATGGTGGATTCCTGAAGGGCGCGCAACAGGCGGGGCTGCATTGCGATCGGCATATCGCCGATTTCATCCAAAAACAAGGTACCTTGATTGGCCTGCTCGAAACAACCGGCGCGGCGTCCCACGGCTCCGGTAAAGGCGCCCTTTTCGTGTCCGAAGAGCTCGCTCTCAATTAATGTTTCGGGGAGTGCGGCGCAATTCAAGGCGACAAAAGGACGGACGGCACGGGGGCTGAGCTTATGGATAGCGCTGGCCACCAGTTCCTTGCCGGTTCCGCTCTCGCCCGTGATCAGGACCGATGCGGAACTGGGTGCGATCTGTTGAATGAGCGAAAAAACCTCGCGCATGGGCTGCGAGGTTCCGATCAGATCGGCCAGGTAGCCCTGCTGGCTCAACTGGCGGTGCAGGCGCTCCGTCTCCTTAACCAGCGATTTATGCTGGATGGCGCGTTCGAGAAGAGTTGCCAGGGGCGCGGGGCGGGCGGGCTTTTCGAGGAACCAGAAAGCACGCAGATCGTGAACGATAGAGATGGCTTGGTCGATACTGCCGGCGCCGGTAAGGACAATGGCAGGGGTCAGATCGCCGCGGTCGAACAGAGTGCGCAGCAATTCAAACCCGTCCATGCGGGGCATCATCAGGTCCGAAATGATGACATCAAAAGGAGTTGAGTCTAGCTTTTCGAGAGCTGCCTCGCCATCCGCAGCCGTTTCACAAAGATAGCCGAGGTCGGAAATAATTGCGGCCAGTCTTTGCCGGTCCTGCTGATCGTCGTCGACAACGAGGACGCGAGCAGAGGAGGAGGTTAATACCATGCCAGTAGTGTTGCACAATGGCCGGTCGATTGCATTCACTCCAAGGGAGGAATTTTATGAGCGAAACCAGATGTTTTTTCTTCGGACTCGGACTTGGGGTGGCGGCGGGTGTGCTGATGGCTCCGCGTTCTGGAGTCAAGACGCGCAGAAAGATCGTGGAGACAGCACGCGAAGGCCAGGATTATGTGACGCGCGAAGGCATGGGGCTGCGGGATTCCGTAGTCGATAAATTGAATCGGACGAAGCGTGCCGCGCAGGCGACCGCAGAGGGTATTGGGGTGGCGTTCGAGGTAGGTAAAGAGCAGTTAGTAGGTTAAAGCAGAGACGCTCGGGTTCGGATAAGCCCGCCAGATTAGATGGCGTGGCAACCGGACTCGAGCGTTTCCTCTACGATGCGGCCCAAATCCATGAAAGAGGCCAAATCGGTCGGTTTCCGGAAATAGAGGTTGGCGCCGAGTTCCATGGCCATTTGGCGGTCCTTCGGGGAATCAGAGGAGGTGAGCACAATCACGGGCGTGCGGGAAAATGCGTCACTTTTACGTATGTGTGACAAAAGTTGCCCGCCATCGATGCGGGGAAGGTTTAAATCCAGCAGGATCAATTGCGGGATGGGATTGCGCTTCTCCTGATCTTCATGGTTGGCATTTTGGCCAGTATGGGCATCGAGCCAAATCATAGCCTCCTCACCATTATGGGCTACTACCAGCTCATGGGTGAGGCCTCTTTTTTCGAGCGCCCGGCGGACCAGGAAGACGTCGCCATCGTTATCTTCCGCCAGTAGAATTCTGGTCATATTTGCCGGGACGATCATTTGACTCTTTACCACGATATCAGCTCAAGCACGTTCATTACCATCGGCGGACGGCAAAATAAAACAAAAGGTTACACCAGGGGAGGATTGATCCTCAATCCAGATACGGCCACCGTGCGCTTCTACGATTTTCTTTGAGATAGCGAGGCCCAATCCAACGCCCGGGATATCGGCGCCTTGCAGCCTCCGAAAGGCCGTGAAAAGCCGGTCCCGGTACTTCTTCGGGATCCCCAAGCCGTTGTCTTTAAGGGAGAAGAGCCAGCCTTCGGGAACGGGGCGGGCCTGGATTTCGATGGTAGGAAGATCGGTTCCATGAAACTTAAGGGAGTTGGCAATCAGGTGTTCGAATAATTCGGTCAAGCGGTCCCGATCTCCGGTAAGCTCGGGAAGATCGCCGACGGTGATAGTCGCGCCGGTCTGGCGAATTTCGCGATCGAGGTTGGCAAGGGCGAATCGGACGGCGGAGGCGGAGGGGAAAACCGAGATGGAGTAACGGGCCGGCGCCAATACGTTGGTATAGCGGCTGATGCCGAGAAGCAACTGCTCGGTTTGGGACAGACCTTGCAACATTTGCGCGGTCAGTTCGGCCCGTTCCCGATCGCTGGAGGACTGGAGCAGCAGCTCGGCGGCGATCCCAGTCCGGCGCTGGGCGGCACGCAGATCATGCACGGCCGATTGCAAGAAGTGCTGAATCTCATCGGTCTGGCCAACGTCAGAATGGGATTTCTCTGAAAGCATACAATTAAGAGACTGCAACTCCAATCATGTTACCTCGACGGCTTGATCGGCCCTTATTGATTTTAGTGGTGCTCGTCTTGGTGGCGATGGCTTTTTCTTCCTACTGGAATTGGGTCCAGACGAAGGAAATGATGGTCCGTGAATTACATTCCCGGCAGCTTCTGGTCAGTACGAACGCGCTGATTTCGAAATTGAAAGACGCGGAAACCGGCCAGCGTGGATACCTGTTGACCGGCTCCGAAGACTACTTGTCGCCTTATAACGAGGCAATCGCAGAAATTCCCGGTTTACTCGACAAGGTGACCGAGGCTGCCGGCGGCGATCGAATTCTGGCGGAGGATGCGAGTCTTCTCAGGCGTTATTCGGATGAGAAGCTCACGGAGCTGGGGCTCACCGTTTCTCTTCGCCGGGAAAAGGGCTTGGACGCGGCGCTGGCGGTGGTTCTGAATAACTCCGGTAAAATTGCCATGGATCAGATCCGCGCGGTGGGGGAGCATATGACCAATCGCGAAACAGAACTGCTGACCGAGCGGCGGGAGGCTACCCGGAAATCCGCGAAGCAGGCGTTGTGGCTCACCATCGCGGGATTGGCCGGGTTGTTCTTCGTCACCCTATTCCTGCAAAGGGCCATCGATCGAGGAATAAAGGCGCGCGAACAACTGGCGGGGGATCTGGATCAGGCGAAGCAGAAGCTTGAGGTCACGCTGATGAGTATCGGAGACGCGGTGATCGCCTCCGACGAGATGGGCCGGGTAACGCTCATGAATTCCGTCGCCCAGGAGCTTACGGGATGGACTTTCGAGGATGCCGCAGGGCAGCCGGTCGATAAGGTTTTTCATATCGTGAATGAGGAAACGCGGGCGCTGGTTGAAAGTCCCGTGAGCAAGGTGCTGAGGACGGGAATGACCGCCGACCTGGCGAATCATACGGTCCTGATCGGCAAGCAGGGCCAGGAATACCCGATCGACGATAGCGGAGCGCCCATTCGCGACAGGCGAGACCAGGTGCTGGGCGTGGTGCTGGTATTTCGCGACATCAGCAAACGGCGCGCACAGGAGATCCAAATCGACAAATGGCATCGTATTTTCCAGCAATCCGGATTCGGGGTCGCGATTCTGGTGGACGACGGCCGGACGATTCTGGAAGTGAATCAGGCATTTGCGGGCATGCACGGCTACCAGCCGGAGGAGCTTCGCGATAAGCCGTTCGCGGAGCTGGTGGACGGAGAATCGAACTACGAGGAAGCGCGGCAGCGGACGGAGGATCATGCGATTTACGAGTCGCTGCACAGGCGGAAGGATGGCCAATCTTTCCACGCCGTGACCGACATGACCGTTTTCCGCAATGGGGCCGGCGAGCCGATATTTCGCGCGGCCTACTTTGCCGACATTTCAGACCGGAAGCGGGCGGAGCAGGGTCTGCGCCACTCCGAGGCGCGTTTTCGGGCCGCGGCGGAAGCGATGGGCGACGTCATTTGGACCAGCAACTCCAAGGGTGAATTCACGGAGGAGCAGCCGGGCTGGGCAGCGTTTAGCGGGCAGACGTTCGAAGAGTACCGGGGATCCAGTGCAAGGAACGCGATTCATCCGGAGGACATGGAATTATTCCGAGCGTGGGAGCGCGGGTTTGCCGGTTCCAGGAAGTTTACGGCCGAGATCCGTATGCGGCGCCAGGATGGGCAATACCGGCTGATGTCGACCACCGCCGTCCCGGTCTTCGACGACGAGGACACCGTGCGCTTGTGGGTGGGCGCGCTGACCGATTTCACCGACCAACGGCGCAGCGAGGAAGAGATCCGGGAAAGTGACGAGCGATTTCAGGGCCTGGCCACTGCGTTTCCGCAACTGGTGTGGTCGTCGAAGCCGGATGGGAACCTCGAATATGCGAATTCGCTCTGGAGAGAGTACACCAGTTCCAACCGGGAAACGACCGGCGAGCGCTTGTTCTGGGATGAACTGCTTCATCCGGAAGATGCGGGGCCGCACATGGAGCGGTGGAAAGAATCGATGGCATCAGGCAAGATGTTCGAATCACAGGTCCGTTTACGCCGCGCGGCCGACGGAACGTACCGCTGGTTCATTTGCCGGGCCGTCGCCGTTCGCGGCCGGGACAACCGGATCGTGCGATGGCTGGGCGCGTGCACTGACATTAACGACCAGATGAGCTACGCAGTCGATTTGCGGATCACGAACGAGGCGCTGGAACGCAGCAACGCCGATCTGGAGCAATTCGCCTACGCCGCGAGCCATGATCTACAGGAACCGTTACGGATGATTTCTCTCTATACCCAGCTGTTGCAAGAGGAATATTCCGGAGTCCTTGATGAGACTGCACGTTCCTATGTTGATTTTGCAGTGAGCGGCGCGCAGCGTATGCAGCGCCTGTTGCAGGATTTGATGGCGTATTCGCGAGTGAGCGCCGGACCGGCCGCGGGGCAGAGCGAATCGTCCGACGCCGCCGTTGCGCTGGCTGCCGCGCTTGGCAATCTGGAAGCGATGGTGCGAAAATCGGGCGCCCAATTCCACATTGGAGAATTGCCATTGGTGGCGGCGCCTTCCGTCCACATGGTGCTGCTGTTTCAGAACCTGGTGGGCAATGCGCTGAAATATTGCGGCGACAACGTGCCGGAGGTGTGGATCGACGCTGCGCCTGTCGACAAGTTCTGGAAGTTTTCAGTGAAGGACAACGGGATTGGCATTGAGCCGCAATACGCCAAGCAGATTTTCGGCATCTTCAAACGGCTGCATGGAGCCGAGTATGAAGGCACCGGTATCGGGTTGGCCGTATGCCAGCGCATCGTCGAGCGGACGGGCGGGAAAATCTGGCTGGAATCGATACCGGGCGAAGGCTCGACGTTCTATTTCACGCTGCCGCGAATCGGGTGAAACGGGGTGGGTTGAGATGGCGCTGACGCCGGCTCGGGGCTCTCGATATTGAGATTGACCACAATCGGATCCTGTCCACTGCGCACGACAACAGCCTCCACCGGCTCGTCTGGACGCGCGTTAATCTCCTGATGCGGGATGAACGGAGGAACAAAAACGAAGTCGCCGGGGCCGGCTTCGTCGACGAACTCGAGTTTTTCGCCCCAGCGAAAACGAGCTCGACCTTTGACGATATACAACACGGTTTCGAGTTCGCCGTGATGGTGGGCGGCGGTCCTGACGTTCGGTTCCACGACAACCGTACCCGCCCAAAGCTTGGAAGCGCCGGCGGTGGCATGCGTGATGGCGGCCGCGCGCGTCATGCCCGGAGTCTGAGGAGTATTGGTATCCAGCTCTCCGGCGCGAATAATTCGAATTCCGCCCATGCTGATCATACTAACAGGCATGCGGATTTGAAAGCCGGACCAGTGGGGGCCGGCGCGGACGAGGGCGTCCGCCCTACAAAAACTAAAGCTGTCCTCGGAATCCCCGCCCTTACGGGTGTCTAACGGCGCTCGCTGCGACAGGCTACTAATCGCTGCGGCGGCTGCGCGCGCCGTGGCCGAGGAGGCCCAGGTCTATCAGGACCGAAACGATGATGGCGACCAGATAGACGCCTTGCACAGTCTGGTGGGAGTTCACAATCCAGGCATAGACAATGGTGGTCAGCGGCAGGAAAATGAAGCCGATGATGATGGCAATCAGCGCATTCGTTTTACCCACGGCTGCGCTATAGGCCCGTTGCAGGTAATCCGACAAGAAGAACATCACAACCATCACAACTCGCGGAAATGCGAGCGTTAACAGCAGCAGCAAACAAGGCATCAGGACTCCTGTAAAAATAGATACGCAGCGCGGCGCATTGTTTCGTTAATGTACCGTACCCGGCGTGATGAGACCCGAGACACCCGGACCAAGATGCAGCGCATGTTTCACATCGGGCCAAAACTCCTGCGCAATCGTCATTCCGACGCCCAAGCCGATGCCGATGCCGCCGGACCGGAGTGCGGTAGGGGCATTGAAGCCACCTGGGTGCCAAGTCTCGGCGAGAAACGGCATTCCAAAAGTTCCGATAAAGCGGCTGTAGGCGGGCATCATCGACCCATCGTCATTGTAGACCTTAAAGGTATGAACGATGGCGTACTTGGTGCGATCCCAGTTATCGGCCTTGTGCGAATAAAAATATCGCGGATCCTCATGGTCCAGTCCGCGAATGCCGGAACCGATGGTGGCTCTCACAAAGCTCCGTCCAAACAGCGACGCCGCACGAATGCCGAACGACGGGGCGTTCGAGCCCCAGGCGTGGGGGTTGTCCATGGCTTGGTCGATGCCTGTGTGCGCCAGGATCGTGATCATGCTGGGACCGCTGAACATCTGCTCCAGCGAATAGATATACTTCTGCTTCAACGTGATCGACTTATAGGGCGGAATTTGATCGGCTTGCGCATCCATATTCGCCAGTGATTTCGCGGGGGCGAGATCCTGCGCACGGCAGCGTGGCCCGCCGAGTAAGAGCAAGCCCGTTGTGAGCACAACGGGCAGCGCGAAATATCGAAGCGCACACTGCACCGCGTAGACACTCCCCGTTGGTTGACAGATCGCTGGACAGGCAGTGGCAGCCTCCAGCGTTGCATATACTATACGCTCAATCGCTCGCAGATGCACGGAATTTACTAACTTGTTTTGCGGACCGCTATAATACCCTGCGTGAACCACGAAGTTCAGAATCAGCCGCCGCCGCTGGCCGGCATCGATCTTTTTTCCAGCGATCGCGCATTGCGGGAAGCCGTGGTGCGGGAAGGCGCGGAGTGGGCGTCGAACGATCTGGCCGCATATGGCCGCAAGTTGGGGAGCGCGGAAATGCTGGAATGCGGGGCGCTCGCCAACGCGCATCCGCCGGTGCTCCATACGCACGACCGCTACGGCAATCGCCGCGACGAGGTGGAGTTTCATCCGGCCTGGCACAACATGATGCGGCTCGCGGTCGAGCATGGCGTGCATAGTTCGCCTTGGGCGAATCCGCGCAAGGGTGCGCACATTGCACGCGCCGCCGCTGCAATGCTCGCGTCCGAATGTGAAGCCGGACACGTCTGTCCGGTATCGATGACCTATTCGTCGGTGCCGGTGCTTCGGCGCGACGCCGAGTTGGCCCGCGAATGGGAGCCGCGCATTCATTCGACCCACTATGATTCTTCGTTTCAACCTGCCACGCAAAAGACCGGGGCGCTGATCGGGATGGCGATGACGGAGAAGCAAGGCGGCTCCGACGTGCGCGCGAACAGCACTCGGGCGGAACCCATCGGCAATGGAGAATATGTTCTAGATGGACACAAATGGTTCTGCTCCGCTCCAATGTCCGATGCGTTTCTGGTGCTGGCGCAGGCGCCCGGCGGTCTTTCCTGCTTTTTTCTGCCGCGCTGGACTCCCGACGGCCGGCGCAACGCGTTTCATTTACAGCGATTGAAATCGAAGCTCGGCAACCGGTCCAATGCATCGAGCGAAGTGGAGTTTCACGGCGCCTGGGCGCGGCGGATCGGCGAAGAAGGCCGGGGAGTGGCGACGATCATTGAAATGGTCCATCACACCAGGCTCGATTGCGTGATCGGAGCGACGGCGCTGATGCGGCGCGCATTGATCGAGGCGCTGCATCATGCGCGCCACCGGCAGGCGTTCGGACGCAAATTGATCGATCAGCCGCTGATGCAGAACGTGCTGGCGGATCTGGCAATCGAATCCGAAGCCGCCACGGTACTGATGATGAGGCTGGCACGGGCGTTCGACCAAGGTGATGCAGGCGAACGCACGTTTGCGCGGCTCGCGGTCGCGGCGGGGAAATATTGGGTATCGAAGCGAACTCCGGCGCAGGTGGCGGAGGCGCTCGAATGTCTGGGTGGAAACGGATTCGTGGAAGAGTCGGCGATGCCGCGGCTTTATCGCGAGGCGCCGCTCAATTCGATCTGGGAAGGTTCCGGCAATGTGATCGCACTCGATGTTTTGCGCGCGATTAAGAAGGAACCGGACGCACTGGAGCGGGTACTGGCGGAAATTCGGCTGGCGAATGATTCCAGAGTTGAAAAATTTGTGAGCGGGGTTCGCGCTGACGTGGCGGAATCCGAAGCCCGGCGATTTACCGAGCGCGTCGCCATCGCGTTACAGGCGTCGCTTTTGATTCGGTTCAGTCCGCCTGCGATCTCAGATGCGTTCTGTGCGTCCAGACTGGACGGAGACGCGGGGCGCGCGTTCGGCACACTGCCGAATCACGTGGATTTTAAAGCGATCGTTGGCGACTAATCCCCGGAGACTCGCCGGTCAGCGGGGAAAGCGCGACGAAGCTAAGCAGAATGAGCCCCAGGGCATGGCCATATGCGTAGTCCGTCATGCCTGCGATCAGAAATCCGCCAATTCCAAGGAAGGCGCTGCGACAGAGGAAACGCTCTTCACGACTCCGCGCGCGACGGTATGCTTTGAGGAGATCCTTGAGAAGGATCGCCAGCCAGAGCACGGCCGCGCCCAGAACCGGGAGGCCGAACTGCGCGGCTAACTGAAGACAATTGTTATGCAGGTGGCCATGATAGGCGGGCACCGCTTCCTGGGCCGGCAAGTAGCTTGCGTACAACGCTTCGATACGCCCAGGGCCGACACCCAATAAAGAATGCTCACGGACCATTTTCCAGCCGACGTGCCACATTTGTACCCGCTCGGTATTCGAGTAGTAATCGGCATGAGACGAATCGATGACGCGGGAACGGACCGCATACGGGGCTAACTGGAAGGCTACGACGGGTACGATGGGAAGAACTAGAATCCACTTCGAACGCCTCCAGAGAAGGTGCACTCCAACGATCAGGAAGCAGCCGAGCCACAGCGCTCGAGTGAGGCTGAAGAGAATCGCAAGGCAATGAATGCCGAGGGCCGGCGTCGCCCATTTTCGTTCTTCCGGATAGAACAGCCTGAATTCCAGCAGCGCTCCGAAGATAAGAAGCTCTACGACTGCGTAGATCATCCAGTGGTGCAGGAAACCACCATTACGAACATAAAAAGCGGCGTCGCCCCCGATGGATTCGGGACGGTAATGGACGATACGCGTAACGGTGGTGACGATGAGTGCGATCGCGCCGGCGGTTGAGGTGAGGAAGATGCCGCGCCAGACTGCCCGCTTGCATCCGGCACGATTCAGGGCCGGCAAGATGACGAAAATCGCCGCCAGCAAGAGAAGATGGCGCATCTCACCGGCTCCCGCGCTCAACTGCGGAGAATGGAGCCAACTCACGACTTCGAGGCCGGCCCAGATAAGCCATAACCAGCAGACCCGCGGCAGATCGAGAGTCACGCGATTGCGAATCAGCGCGGTTACGCGCGCCACCAGGGCAATTGTCAGCAAAGTTTCGCTGACGGCGATCGATAATGGGACCGCGCACAATCCAGCGGCTACGGCCAGACTGTCGAGGTGTTTCCTGGCGCCCTGGATCATCGTTCAGTCAGATGATAGAACGCGATTGGCCCGCTCCAGAGTTGTCTTACCGAAGTTTCACAAACGCTTTACACCTTCTCAAAGAAGGGCAAGAGATGCTAAGCGTGGACTGCGTTATTGGCGTACTGATACGTCAGGCGGATATTCAGCGCGCGCTCGATTTTCTTGATATCGCCGCGTTCGCTCTTGGTTCCGAAGGTGGTCGCGGTGCCGCGGGCTCCGGCGCGTCCGGTCCGGCCGACGCGATGGATGAAATCCTCGGGAACCTGCGGCAGGTCGAAGTTCACCACATGCGCGATGCCTTCGACGTGAATGCCGCGCGCCGCTACATCTGTGGCGACAAGAACGCGAAATTCGCCTTGCTGGAAGCCCTTCAAAGCCCGATTCCGCTGGCTCTGGGTGCGATTGCCATGAATGCTGGTGGATTTCACTCCACCGGTCGCGAGCTTCTTCGCCAGGCGGTCCGCGCCGTGCTTGGTGCGAGCGAAAACGAGGAACGAACCTTTCTCGTCCTTCAACATGTTCTGCAAGAGGCCGACTTTACGGTCCTGTTCCACTTCATATACGTGCAAATCGACGTGTTCGGCCGGCTTGGTTGCCGAACCGACGGTGATGCGCACCGGATTCTTCACGTGAGCGTTGATCAGATGCGCGACGCTCGATTCGATGGTCGCCGAGAAGAACATGGTCTGACGTTCGGCAGGCAGCAGCGCCATGATTTTTTTGATGCCGGGCAAAAAGCCCATGTCGAGCATGCGATCAGCTTCATCCAGCACCAGAATGCGCGCTCCCGAAAGCTTCACCAGGCGCCGCTCAATAAAATCGGACAATCGGCCCGGCGTCGCAATCAATACGCGCGCGCCGCGGCGGATGGAATCAAGCTGCGGATGCTCGCTCATGCCGCCGACCACGACCGCGTCGCGAATGCCGGTGTGTTTTGCGAGCTTCACAAATGTTTCGTGAATCTGGATGGCCAGCTCACGGGTGGGGCTCAGGATAACGGCGCTAACGCCCGTTTCAATCGGCTGCTTCAGCAGCGATTCGAGCAGAGGCAGCACAAATGCCAGCGTCTTGCCCGTTCCAGTTTGCGCCGTTGCCACGACGTCTCGCCCTTCGAGCGCCGGCGGAATCGATTGCGATTGCACAGGCGTGGGGGTTACAAAGCTATTTTGGGCGAGGTTCGCTTGCAAAACGGCGGATACAGGAAATTCAGAAAAAGTTTTCATTCAATCTTTCGGGGGAAAGAATCAGCGAGCCTTGCAAGAACAGCATCGAACGAGGGAAGGAAGCGGATTTACTTTCGATATACGAGATCAGTATAGCACGGCGGCTCCGGCGGGTCTGAACGAGGTGTGAATTGGGCGATTGTTTCGAGCAGCGCATCCCGGTTTACAGGCTTTGTAATATAACCATCCATTCCGGCGGCAAGGCAGTGCTCCCGATCCCCGGACATGGCACTCGCGGTGAGCGCGATCACCGGCGTATGAACGCCCTTTTCGCGATCTATTTCGCGGATTCTTGCCGTCGCTTCGAAACCGTCCAAAACCGGCATGTGGACGTCCATCAGGATCATATCGAACTCGCCGGAGGAGTGCATTTCCACTGCGACTTGCCCGTTTCCGGCAATCGCGACGGTATGACCGGCACGCTCCAGCATCCGTAACACCACGGTCTGATTGACGGCATGATCCTCCGCCACCAGAATGCGCAAGGGAGTCAATGTCGTCGTGAGCGCGTCACTCGGGAGCGCCTGCACCTTGCCGTCTATTCGCTCCGCGAGGACGGTAAACACGAAAGTGCTGCCCTCTCCAGGCGCGCTTCTCACGCTGATGGTTCCGCCCATGCGCTCGACCAGACGGGTGCAGATCGTCAACCCCAGACCGGTGCCTCCAAATCGCCGGGTGATGGATCCGTCGACTTGCGAAAACGCCTCGAAAATCTGCGCCTGCTTCTCCGGCGGAATCCCGATGCCGGTGTCCTTCACTTCAAACCTCAACGCGAAATATCCATTGCTTTCGAGCGCCGAAGCATGGGCCGTGACGCTTCCCGATTCGGTGAATTTCATGGCGTTTCCGATCAGATTGAGCAACACCTGGCGCAGCCGGCCAGGGTCGCCCAACCAGGAATCAGGCGCCGCGCGATCGGCGCTGCATTCCAGGCGCAGTCCCTTTTGTTCCGCTTGAAACGAGAAAGTGCGGCGCGCCTCTTCGAGCAAGGACCGCAAGGAGAACGGGATCTCTTCGATTTCCAGCTTGCCGGCGTCGATCTTGGACAGATCCAGAATGTCGTTAAGAATCGCCAGCAGGCTGGTGCCTGCCGCCTTCACCGTGTCCAGCCATTCGCGCTGTTCAGTACTTAATTCGGTATCGAGCGTCAGACTTGTCATCCCGAGAATCGCATTCATCGGCGTGCGGATCTCGTGGCTCATGTTGGCGAGAAATTCGCTCTTCGCGCGATTCGACGCTTCGGCCCGGCGGATGGCATTTTCGAGCGCTAACGACCGGTCCCGCTCAAATGCCCGGCTCTCGATCGTCTCCCAGTAAGAGGAATGCAGATCCTTGCCCTGGCGCAGGATAAAGGCGATCATCACCGCGGCCAGCGCGCCCACCGATATTGCCTGGGTGCCACCGATCCAGAAGCAAACGACTACCGTCGGACCTACCAGCAGCAGGACGTGCATCATTAGCCATCGCAGCCGGGACACCATCACGATAGTGGTTCCAAACGCGTTGGCCGATGACAGGATCATGATGATCAGTGTGGTCCAACTTTGGAATCCATAGTGTGCGACGGACAGGCACATCATCAGGCCCCACGCTCCGCCCGCCCCTTGCAGCGCGAGGAAAAACCCCCTCTGCCACACACGCCGGCTCCACGCATAAATGCGCTTCTTCTGCCAGATCAGGATGCCGCGTAGAATGCTGGACAGGCATGTCACGCTGGCCACCAGCCCAAAGAACCAGGGGAAATCCCGAGGATAAGGGGACGTGAAGTAGAGTACTATCACGCATACGAGATATGTGAATACCCCCTGTACGGCGCGGCTGGATAAGTCGAAATCAGCCTGCTTTTCCAGTTCGGCATTTCTCACTCGGCACTTCTCACTAATTAATCTATCGGCGGTACCGCGCGTCAGGAAGCGATTATTTTATGCCCGCGAGCGCGTCTTTGCGAACCTTCGCGACGATGTGCACCAACGGATCCACCACTTCAGCGATATCGTAACGCATTGCCGTGCCCAGCACGATCGCCGCTTCGTTCGGTTCCAGTTTGTAATCCTTTTGCAGCCAGTTAGCAAGCCGCGTGGTGGCCATTTGGAGCGCGTCCTCGAGCGAATTGCCGATCCCCAGCGACATAAGATATTCGTCGTTTTCCGCCCGCGGCCCTCCCATCGCTTCCCCTTTAATCAGGTTGACCTTGAATTCCACCTGCATGGACGTTTCGAGCGCGTCGCCGGTCAATTCACCGTCGCCTTGCGCGGCGTGGCCATCGCCAATGAAGAGCAGAGCGCCAGGTGCATAGACCGGCAGATAAAGCGTGGCGCCTTCGCGCATCTGGTTGTAATCCATGTTGCCTCCGTAGGAACCGAGGAAGCCGGTGCGCATTGCTTGATGCGCCGGAGGAGCGACCGCGATGCATCCCATCATGGGCTGAAGTTTCACTGTGTAATTCTTCAGATGATCGCTGGGATTTTTCAGGCGTGCCACGCCTTTATCGGAATCGATGATCCAGTTGCTATCGAAATCATCCTTATATTTATTGTCGTCGACGTAGCCGGGATTGAGCGCCGAGCCGGCGATCCGGTCGCCGCTTTGGGCCGAGTTCCGATTAAGCCGAAGCTTGGTTAACTTCACCACCAGCGTGTCGCCCGGGAATGCACCTTCTATATAAAAAGGACCGGTTTCAGGATTACCTCCTTGGGATCGCCGCACGCCTTTGGGGTCGACGCCGCCCGCATCGACGGTCCACGTGCGAACGGTATCGCCGGGGAAGACGTGCAGTACCGGTGGAATGGCGTCGGAGAACAGGCGATAGAACTCCTTCGGCTCGAAATCGAGCGTGCGAGGTGTGGCCGGCGCGGGCAAGGGCCGCTTGGCGATCCATTCGACCTTTTCCGTCTTGTTCCACAGAGCCGTGCCGCGGATCTCATCGCCATAAATGATGCCTTCGAAGGTGCCGAATGCCTCGCCGTTGGGACGCGTCGCGGCGAAGGTAAGTTTGGCGGCGTCGATCGAGCCTTCCAGTTTCAGCTCATTCAAGCTGCCGGTGAGTTTATTGCCGTCGGCCTTTAACGTGGTGCGTGCATAGATGGTATCGCCGAGCACCTTGGCGGACAATTCCCAGTCGCCGGAGATATCGGCAGCCAGCGTTGCAAGGGCAGTCAGAAGAAAAGACGCAAGTATCCTGCTCATTTGTCTAAGAGACGAAGTTCGACCAATAAAGTTCCGTCTAAGCCTAGCGAAGCATCGGGAACAACTGGCGGATGCGGGATTCGTCGGGTTGGACGCCGTATTCGCAAATCTCGAAAGCTTCGTAATATTTTGCCGTGCCGCCTTTTTCGGGGCCGTACCATTTGATGAGCGATGCGCGGACCTGCGGGCTCATTTCGTGAGTCCGGGTTCGCTTCAGCCATGCTTTGCGCTCCTCCGGACCTGCCGGCACTTCCGCCAGTTTCCCATCCACCCAGGGCAGCCATTCGTAGAATTGCGATACGTGAGAATCGAACGCGTCGATTTTCTTGTCGATGACCGAATCGATATCGACCGCAATATCGGGCCGAAATGGATTGGGGCGCTGAAAGTTGTCCTCGAAATAGAGGAACACCGGGTTCTTCCGCAGCGCCGGCACTTCCGGAACGATGTTGGGCACCACCACCATGTACGCGGCATCCTGAACCAGCACGCCGGTGTAGCGATGGTCGGGATGATAATCGTTGGGCCGCGGCGCGAGTACGACGTCGGCCTTCCAATCCCGGATCGCGCGAATAATCTGCCGCCGCACCTCGAGCGTCGGCAGCAGTTCCCCGTCGTGATTGTCGAGCACCTCGTACTCGATCCCCAGGCGCCGTGCCGATTCCTTCATCTCCGCGTTCCTGCGCGCGGCCAGCGCGGCGCCCTTCATGGTCTGATGACCGGCGTCGCCATTCGTCACCGCGACAAATTTCACCGCCGCTCCGGCGGCATGCAGCAGCGCGGCTGTTCCCGCGGCACGGATGTCGCAATCGTCGGGATGCGCGCCGAAGGCGATGACGCGAATCGCAGGGTTGCCAGTCTGCGCCAGCAGGATGCTCATGCTGCTTAATAGTAGTAAGAATCTCATTCCGCTATTGTCTATCTTTAGAAGAGACCTATGAGCACCGACAAGCGCCTGCGCAGTGAGATTTGGTTCAACGACCGAGAAGATCCCGGCGAAACGGCCATTTATATCGAGCGGTTCTACAACTACGGAATCACGCGGGACGAGTTGCAGTCCGCGCGGCCGGTGATCGGAATCGCGCAAACCGGCAGCGATCTTTCGCCCTGTAACCGGATTCACGTCGCGCTCGCCGCACGGGTGAAGGACGGCATTCGCGACGCGGGCGGCATCCCGTTTGAGTTTCCGGTTCACCCGATCCAGGAGTCCTGCCGGCGTCCGACAGCAGCGCTCGACCGGAACCTAGCTTATCTCGGCCTGGTGGAAATTTTAGTCGGCTATCCTTTTGATGGCGTGGTCCTGACGACCGGCTGCGATAAAACCACGCCTGCGTGCATCATGGCTGCGGCGACGGTGAATCTGCCGGCGATTGTGCTCTCCGGCGGGCCTATGCTCGACAGCTACATTGAGGGGAAACTGGCCGGCTCCGGGTCAGTGCTATGGGAAGCGAGGCGCCTGGTCGCGGCGGGACGGATCGACGTCGGGGAACTAGTGGATCGCGTGGTGCGCACCATTCCCAGCGCGGGACATTGCAACACGATGGGCACCGCGCTCTCGATGAACTCGCTGGCGGAGGCGCTCGGAATGTCGTTGCCGGGTTGCGCGACCATCCCTGCTCCCTATTCAGAACGGGCCAAGATGGCATACGAAACCGGGAAGCGCATTGTCGCCATGGTGCATGAGGATCTGACTCCCAGCCGGATTCTGACACGGGCCGCGTTCGAAAATGCGATTGTCGTTAATTCGGCCATCGGCGGCTCGACCAATTGCCCGCCGCACATTACTGCGATCGCGCGACACGCCGGTGTCGAACTGAGCATCGATGATTGGGAACAGATCGGTCATGAGATCCATCTGCTGGTCAACGTGGCCCCGGCAGGTTACTTCCTCGGCGAAGGGTATCATCGCGCGGGCGGAGTGTCGGCGGTGATCGGCGAACTGATGCAGGCCCGGAAAATTCACACGGACGCACTGACGGTTACGGGGAAATCGATCGGCGAAAATTGCGCGGACTCCCGCAGCCTCGATCACAGGATCATTCTGGAGTATGCGGCGCCGCTCAAGGAACACGCCGGATTGCTGGTTGTTTCGGGCAATTTGTTCCACTCGGCGTTGATCAAGACCTCCGTTATCAGCGACGATTTCCGCCGCCGCTACCTGTCGGAGCCCGGCGCGGAGGATTGCTTTACCGCGCGCGCCATCGTGTTTGACGGACCGGAGGATTACCGCCGTCGCATCGACGACCCCGCGCTCGGCATCGATGAAACCTGCATGCTGGTGATCAGGGGCGCGGGTCCCATTGGGTATCCAGGATCGGCCGAAGTGGTGAATATGACGCCTCCGGGTTATCTGCTTCAGGCGGGCGTGAGAATGCTGCCGTGCATGGGCGACGGCCGCCAGAGCGGCACTTCGGAGAGTCCTTCCATCCTGAACGCTTCGCCGGAAGCGGCGGCCGGCGGTAATCTGGCGATTTTGGAAACCGGGGATCGTATCAAGGTCGACCTGCGGAATCGACGGGTGGATGTACTTCTGAGCGACGAAGAAATAGAACGGCGTCGGAATGCGCTGAAGCCGGTAGAGTTGACGAACGACTCACCCTGGCAGGAGTTTTACCGTGCGCATACCGGACAACTGGAGACCGGCGCTTGCCTCGATTTTGCGGTGAAGTATCGCGACCTGGCGAAAGTGGTTCCCCGGCACTCTCATTAAATAGAAAAGGGGACCGGTTTCCCGGTCCCCGATGGGTGAAGCCTACCGATTCGCGTTAGAAGAAGACGCGAATGCCGATCTCCATGTTGCGAGGCGTGTTGGCTACAGTCGTAATGCGGCCAAAAGTGGTTGGAGCCGTGATCGACAGCGAGGGAGTACCCGGCTGCACGTGGTTCAATACGTTGGTGACTTGCAGGCTGAGCGTCGCGCCCACCTTGCCTTCCTTCCAGATGCCGATCGTTTTGAGCGCCTGAGCATCGACGTTCCAAGTGGGCAGATTCCGCAGATTGCCGTCACCGCCGCAGCTTGTATCGTAGCCGACGATGCACCTTCTGAACTCAGAATAAACCGCCGCGGGATTGCCGAATACGTTGATCCCCTGCGAGTTGTTCGTCCCGACGCCTCCCGAGCCGGCGACGTTATAATTCGCGCTGTTGCCGCCGGTAAACTTCGAGTTTAAGACCGCGTTTTCATTTACCGGGCCGAACGCTGAAGCACTATCCGCTACTTCGCCGAAGGCCTGGCAGCCTGCGCCAACGCCGCAGCTTCCCTCGATTATACCGACGCCGATCGGCGAGCCACTCTGCGCGGTGAACAGCGGAGAGATGGTCCATCCGCCGGCGATATGTCCGATGATTCCCTTCTGTGTCCTGTACACATCGGGCCGGTAGTAAGCCGCAAAGTTAAAGATTAAGGGAATATCGTAGGACTGGGGTCCGTAACTCGCTTGCATGTTGAAGGGATTGAGTGCCGTGTAGTCACTGGAGGACTGCGCCACCGTGGCAGTACCTAGCGCCCGGCTCCAGGTGAAGTTCGACGTGAACGAAAGGCCATGGTATTCCTTCATCCGGTAGGTGACGAACATGGCGTTGTAGCTGCCAAAGCCGTTGGAGGCAAGCAAGCCCGCACCAGTCAATTGGCCCGTACCGCCGGCGGTCAGCGGTCCGCTGATCGTGGTGCGGCCCAGCGTCCAGGAGGAAGCCTTGCTCATGGCGAGCCAAAGATCCGAAACCTGATCGCCGGCGATCAGCGACTTGCTGTTGGCTAGCAGCGCCTGCGTGCAGCTTGCATAGGCTGAGCAGTAAGCGGAATTTGCTCCGCCGAGAGCAGATTCGATGAAGGGCTGCGCGGCGATGGAACTGGGGCTGTTGTTGGCGCAAGTGGGACCCAGGCCGCATAGCGAAATGTACATGTTGGCGAACGCCGAGGAAAACTGCTGGCCGTTCAGCGTCATCATCGTCGGCACGGCGTCGAGGTTCAGCATCTGCCCCTCGTTACGAATCTTTCTTCCGATATATCCCACTTCAATCGTCGAATTACGGCTGACCTCGCGCTGGATCGTCAGGGTGACGTTGTCCGTTGTTTCCGGCCGGTAGTTGGGGTCGAGAGTTTCGGCGTCGCCCGCAGTCGCGTTGCCATTTACACCCGGGTAAAACGGCTGCGGCAATGTCGGCGCCGGCGCCGGGAGCGGCGCATTGGCCCCGTCGACTCCGGCGCGGAACACATTTGCCGGCGTCACGCCATTATTTCCCAGGCACTGTCCGGTCATACTGGGACCCTGGCAGGTTACCGCTTGAATCAGACCGACGCCCAGCAGCGGGGTGAGAACCAGAGCGACTCCATTCAGCCGGCCGTAAATGCGGCCATAGCCGCCGCGAAGAACTGTCTTGCCATGCCCCAGTACCGTGCCGAGAATTCCCGAATCGAAGTTCGGATTCCAGGCAAACGCCAAGCGCGGGCTGAATTCGTTATAAACCGGGTTATACGGGTATTTCAGTCCCGTCCCAATCGTGCGCACCCCGGCGAAACCCAGAAGCGGATCGTAGGACTGGCCCTGTAAAGCCTGCGTTTGCTTCTCCGCGAAGTAGTTGGCAGAGCTGATCGGCTGCCCGCTTTGATCCACCGCCACGATTTGCTTGCCGTCGATTTCATAAGGCGGCATTTCGATGGTGTAACCCAAGCCGTAGATCAGCGTAAAGGTCGGCTTCATATGCCAGGTGTCGCTGACGTACTCGTTGTAAGTCGGAATGATGCTCTTGTCGAATGCCGTGCTTCCGAGCGGCTGAAGCGCGAGATTCGCTCCGCTGCGAGTGTAAGCTACCTGCGGCTGACTGACAAATCCCAGCGCTTCAGAATAGAGCGTTTCATAGGTGCTGTACTGGCTGCTTGGCACCGTCGCTGGAATATAGGGCGAACTCGAAAAATTGATTCCCGCGCTCGTGCTCTGATACACCACGGCGTTGTTAATGCCGCCTCCATTATCCGTGCGGGTGTGGTAATCGAAGTTGCGCTGATAAGAGCCGCCCACCTGCACCAGGTGGTTGCCTTTAATGATGGTGACATCGTCCTTGTAGATCTTGTCCTGACCATCCCAGAAACGCTGCCGGACACTCTGCGTGTTCACGTTGAACGGGATCAGCCCGTTGGCCACTTCACCGCCGATTTCGAGCGCGCCGCCCAAGCCCGTGCCCGGAACCTGCGCGGAGCTGTCGCTCGCCCACTGCCAGAAGTTGCGGATGTAATTAAATACGAATGTGTTGGTCACTGTCGGCGAAATGTTCGTAGTGAGACCGGTCACGAAATAATCGGGGATCTGGTTGCGGGGAGCAAGCGCCGTCGGCGCACCAAACTTATCGCTCCCAATCGCGCCGCCGATATCTACCTGGTTCGTCGTCAAGCTGATCAGCCGTTGGTCACGGTAAGTGGAATAGAAGCGCCATTTGTCGTTGAAGTCATGATCGATGCGGCCGACATAATTGTTCGACGTCAGTGGAGCGCGGATGGTCGAGAGATAACCCTCCACGTTGTAACCGTCGGCAGGGGCCGTGCCATAAAGCGGATCGTTGGGCGGCGGCATGTACTTGCTCCAGATCTGATTCACGACCGGATTCAGACCAATCCCGCGCGGATCGCAGCCGCCTCCAGGGCAGATCGCCGTGGGATAGGTAACGCCGTTCAGAATGACCGGATTCGGATTCAGGTTATACGGCACATACGTTCCCGCCGCATTCGGCACCTGAATCACGCCGGCCCGAAACAGAGCAGTCGGTGTTACATGTTCGTAATTGGAGGCATTCGGGAAGCGAAGATCTTCCAGGTTGAAGAAGAAGTAGGTCTTTCCGCCAAGAAACTTCTTGGTTGTAATCGGGCCGCCGATCGAGAAGCCGAAGCGATCGCGGTGGTTGGAAACAATTGGAGTGTAGGGCAAGCCAATAGCCTTGTCCGGAGTATGGTCGTTGGCCCAGGAATTGGCCGCTCCGAGGGCCGTATCGAAGTAGTAACCGTAGGCCGATCCGTGGAACTGATTCGTTCCGCGCTTGGTCGCCATCACCACCTGGCCGCCGATCGAGGCATTGAAATCGGCCGTCTGGTTAAAAGAATTGACCTTGATTTCTTCGATACTTTCCACCGGCGTCGGCATCACGCCTGAAGGATTCCCGTTGGTCTGCGTCCCACCTAGACCCGTGAAGTTGGTCACGTAGCCAGTGACGTTGCCGCCCATGTCGTCGGAGTTGTTGCCTCCGTCAAGTGTGTAAGAGTTCTGATCCGAATACGCTCCCGCCGTGAATCCGCCCAGCGTCGTGCCGGGTTGAATCACGGAAAGCGTGGTCACATCGCGGCCGAAATTCGGCAGGGACTCCAGAGCCGACCCGTTAATCGTCGTTCCTACCGCTGCATTGGTAGTCTGCAACTCCGCGCCTGTGACTGCCCGTACTTCCACCGTCGTCGAAGAGGTACCTAATTCCATCTTGAAATTCAGGGTAAGAGTGGAACTAACCTCCACCACTTGCGACGGAATTTCGGACTTCGCGAAACCCTGTTTGATGACCGTAATACTATAAGTGCCCGGATCCAGAGTGGGGAAAATATACCGCCCGGATTCATTGGTAGTCACCGTATGAGCTATCTTCGTCCCCAGATCCGTGAGCGTCACTTCCGCGCCGGGAATTGCCGCCTGCGTCGAATCTGTCACCAGTCCGATAATCGAGCTGGTGGTTGTAGCCTGTCCCCATAAGCCAAGGCAGGAAACTAAAAGCGCCGCCAAAAGTATGGCGACACGTATCCCTCTAAATGTGTTATTGCTTTTCATACCCCTCCCCTTTACTCAACAGCGAACGAGTCGATGAGTTGCAATGCCCCTTACAAATTGCGGCTCACAAGACGCGAGGTTACTCGACAGAGAATAATTTCATCAATAGTATGCCTGGATGAAATACTTGTCAAGGATAATTTGGGATCGCGGAATTAAGATCTTTACAGAATTCGTCCGCGCAGATGTCCTTGCGCGATACGGATTTTCACTTCCGAGTCGACAGGCGCGTCGATGGGAGCTTTTACGATTTTCCCGTTATTTTCTACAATCGCATAGCCGCGCTCGAGAATCTTTAACGGGCTCAACTGCGCCAGATGCGCTGCGAGCGGAGACAGGTTGCCCCGCGCGCCTCCCAGCCGCAGCCGTATTGCATGTTGCAATTTCACATCAGACGCTTCGATCCTTCTACGCGCCGCCGCGAACTTCAATCGCACATCTAGTTGCGCCAACCTCGAACCGTTTCGCTCCAGCGCTTTCTTGCGCCGGTTGAGCAGTGCGCGAACCAGCTCCCGCACCCGATACTCCAGCTCATCGATCCGTTGCATGCGCCGCCCAATCGCGCGATGCAGCGTCGCCCGGTCGACCGAAATCCGATGCAATGCGCGCGCCCTCATCGCGATCGCGAGCCGCGCCGTCTGCGTCAGCTTGCTCGTCGACGAATCGAGCAGCTCGAACAGACTCTGCCTGGTGCGAATCACCAGTTCCGCAGCCGCCGATGGCGTGGGAGCCCGTAAATCGGCCACAAAATCGGCAATCGTGAAATCAGTCTCGTGCCCGATCGCGGAGATCACAGGCACCGCGCATCCCACAATCGCTCGCGCCACCCGCTCTTCGTTGAACGTCCATAAATCCTCCAGTGACCCGCCTCCCCGCGCGACGATCACCACCTCCGCCCACTTCGACCGGCTGAAATATTCGAGCCCCGCGACCACCTGCTCCATGGCGCCTTCGCCCTGCACCTGCGCCGGGTAAATACGCACATGACGCCCCGGGAATCTCCGTTCGAGAATCTGCAAAATATCGCGGATGACAGCTCCCGTCGGCGAAGTGACAATGCCGATCCTTGCAGGCAGGGCCGGAAGAGGCCGTTTTCGCGCGCTCTCGAACAGCCCTTCGGAAGCCAGTTTTTTCTTCAATTGTTCGAACGCCAGTTGCAGCGCGCCGTGTCCTTGCGGCTCGATCGCCTCCACCACAAACTGCACTTCGCCCCGCGCATCGTACATATCGATACGCCCCCGCGCCAACACCGCGATGCCATCCTGCGGTTTGAATTTTAAATAGCGCGCGGTCATTTTATAGCAGACCGATTTCAACTGCGCCCCTTCGTCCTTCAGGGTGAAGTAATAGTGCCCGCTCGCCGGAACGCGCGTCCCGGAAATTTCGCCCGCTACCCAGATGTCTGAGAAATGGTCGGTCAGCAGCCCGCGAATCGCGCCCGTCAGTTCACTGACGGAGTAAAAGGCCGGCGCCAGGCCCCAATTAATATCGATCTGTTCCAATTCACTACACTAACGCACCCTCTGCGTGTTTATCGAACCCATTCAAAATTTTTATCAGGCAAGCCGCCGGGCACTCAAGTATTATGTAGTGATGAGCACAGCCGGACGAAGCCCGAAAGACGTCTTGGAGTATGCAAAGAAGCATGACGCCAAGCAATTGGATTTGCGATTTACTGACCTGCCGGGATTGCAGCAGCACATCTCATACCCCATCAGCCAATTGAAGGAAGACACCTTCGAAGAAGGCTTCGGTATCGACGGCTCCAGCATCCGCGGTTGGGCCGCGATCAATGAAAGCGACATGCTGTTGATCCCGGACCCTTCGACGGCAGTCATTGATCCTTTCTACGAAACTAAAACGTTGGTCATGGTCTGCGACGTCATCGATCCCATCACACGTCAACACTACGATCGCGACCCCCGCTGGATCGCGCAGAAAGCCGAGCTCTATCTCAAAAATTCCGGCATCGCCGACACCGCGTACTTCGGCGCCGAAGCCGAGTTCTTCATTTTCGATAACGTCCGCTTCGATCAGAACGCCCACTCCGGCTACTACTTCATCGATGCCGAAGAAGGCCGCTGGAACTCCGGCCGGGAGCACAACAATCTCGGCTACCGCCCTCGTTTTAAGGAGGGCTATTTCCCCGTTCCACCGACAGATCATTATCAGGACCTGCGCGCGGAGATGGTCGAGACCATGATTAAGGTCGGGCTCGATATCGAGTGCCATCATCACGAAGTCGCCACCGCCGGCCAGTGCGAAATCGATCAGCGCTTCGACACGCTGCTCAAATCGGCCGACAACATGATGCTCTATAAATATGTCATCCGCAACGTGGCGTATCAGTACGGCAAGAGCGTCACCTTCATGCCGAAGCCTCTTTTTGGCGATAACGGCAGCGGCATGCACACCCATCAGAGCCTCTGGAACGGCAAAAATCCTCTGTTTGCGGGCGACATGTACGCCGGCCTTAGCCAAATGGCTCTACATTATATTGGCGGATTGCTGAAGCACGCCCGCGCCCTCTCGGCGATCATTGCCCCGACGACCAACAGCTACAAGCGCCTTGTTCCTGGTTACGAAGCTCCCGTGAATCTGGCCTACTCGCGCCGCAATCGCTCGGCCGCCGTGCGTATCCCGATGTATTCGGCGTCGCCGAAAGCCAAGCGCGTCGAATTCCGTCCGCCCGATCCTTCGGCGAATCCGTACCTGGCATTCGCGGCAATGATGATGGCCGGTCTCGACGGCGTGTTGAACAAGACCGATCCCGGCGAATCGCTCGACAAGGACATCTACGATCTGACGCCTGAGGAAATGAAGGCCGTGCCATCTATGCCTTCGTCGCTTGAAGAAGCGCTCGGTTGTCTCGAAGACGACCATGCCTTCCTTCTGAAGGGCGACGTGTTTAGCGAGGAACTGCTCGAAACATTCATCAGCTACAAGCGAAAGAGCGAAGCGGATGCCATCCGTTTACGTCCCCATCCCTACGAATTCGCGCTTTACTACGATATTTAAGTGACGAAAATCGCCGTCAAGTGACGAATATTGGACATCTCAAATGAAAAAGAGGCGGGAGCTTTTAAGCTCCCGCCTCTTGAGGTAAGGTAACCGAAACCGCTTCTAGCGAGTGCGCGCCGGGCGAACTGCAAAGAAGGCCAGCATCGATACCAGTCCGATCAGTCCGATCAAAGGAACGGCAGACGCGGTGTGCGGCAATTCCTGCGGAACTTCCGCAGGCTGCGGCGCGGGGGCCGGAGTCGGCTCAGGAGCCGGTGCCGCTACAGCGACTTCCGTCGTTGTTTCGACAGCAACAGGAGTCGGCGTCGGTGCCGGTGCCGGAGCAGTATACGTGCTCGCATCCAGCGTGGCAGTGGCTCCAGTCTGATCTGTCGCCGTCACAGGGGCAGTCTTATACTCCTCCGCCGAGGCTACGGTTGCAGTCGGAACCGGAACGTTTGCGACCGAAGCGATCTGTGCAGACATGTTCTTCGGATATGCGAATTCCTGTCCGAAGTTGTCACCAGGGTAGAACCATGCCCGCATTGCAGGCGGCTGGCCAGCCGGGACTTCCCAGAACGTGAACTCGGTCTTACCGGTGGGTCGCAGCCGGTAGTTCGGGATCGCTAAGATCGTTGTGATAATGTGATCGTTGCTGTCGAAAACCTGCACAATGTGGCGATCCGACGCCGAATCGAGCAACTTAAATGAATACGTGCCAGGTTCGAGCGTGATATTTGGGCCGCAACATTGGGGAAGTTGGATCGGCTCCTTGACTGTTAAGATGGTTTTCTTGTTCCACTCATCCGCCTTCGCGATGGGAGCCAGGCTCACCACTGCCGCCAAAGACGTTAAAACCGCAAATCGTATTGAATTCATCATTTCCTTTTACCTCCTAAAGATCGTCCGACGTTCGACAACTCCTGATTATGCAGATGAAGGGCCAAAGCGCTAAGTTGTTCGCAACACACAGGCCCCTTCTCTCTGTCGCGTGAAATCAGCAATTGTTGCCGTTAAATGTGCAAAGTTTACAGTTAAAGACACTTGGAACAAAAAATGCCCGGTGGTATCTAACTATGCGGCATGAGGCCTATTTCATCGATTCTCGTTCTCGCAGGTCTTGTGGTTCATGGCCAATCCGTGCCTGTTCAGCCGGTAGTTCAGCCCGTAAATGACACACCCTTCACTCTTACCGCCCACGCCGAACTTGTCCTCTTAAATGCCAGCGTGAAAGCCGTAAAAGGTGGATTTCAATCGAACCTGAAAAAAGAAAATTTCCAGATTTACGAAAACGGCAAATTGCAAACTATCTCGCAATTCAGCGGTGAAGATACACCCATCACCGTCGGCTTGGTAGTCGATAACAGCCACAGTATGCGTTCGAAGCGCCCGGAAGTCGTCAATTCCGCGCTCGCCTTCATCGATGCCAGTAATCCTCGCGATGAAATGTTCGTCATTCACTTCAACGATCGCGTCCGCCGCGGACTTCCTGTGGGGATTACATTCAGCGACAACGCTGAAACGTTGCGCCAAGCCCTGTTGACTGACACCGCCGATGGCATGACCGCACTCTACGACGGCATTCTCGATGGGTTACATCAATTGGAATTGGGCACGCAGGAACGGAGGAGTCTTATCCTCATCAGCGATGGCGGCGATAACGCCAGCGTCCATAATTTTCAGGATGTCCTTGAGGCCGTGCAGTTAACCCGCGCCGTCATCTATACAGTAGGCGTCTTCGATCTGGAGGATCCGGATCGCAACCCCGGACTGCTCCGCCGCCTCGCCGCGATCAGTGGAGGCGTCGCCTATCTTCCCAAAGATCTTTCGGAGCTGCCGGAAATCTGCCGCGAAATCGCCAAAGACATGCGGAATCGCTACTCGATCGGCTACGTTCCCGTAAGGGCGGATAATAGGAGTGGGTTGCGAAACATCAAAGTCACTGTCACCGGAGCGGGAGATCAGAAGCTCATCGTTCACGCGCGAACCAGTTATCTACTCCCGGCGCGCCCCTGATCTATGAAGCTAAGAGTCGTCGTGCCGCCAACCCGCCGCGCGGCCAGAACTTTTCTCCTCCTCACCGCGATCGTCTGCCTGGGTATTTTTGGCTATTCCTATCTATACCGGAACGCGTATCAAATCTACGAAAGCTGGCAATTCGATCACGAAACCACAGACCAGCCGGAGCCCGCCCGTGAACCGAGGCCTGCCGCACTCCCCGTTCTATTGCCCGATCCCGACCATGCCGCTCCCCGTTCTATAGGCGCCCCATCGGACGGCGTAGTCGGCCGCATCCTGATCCCGCGTCTCCATCTTTCCGCCATTGTCGAGGAAGGGATAGACGACACTACGCTCTCGAGAGCGGTCGGGCACATCCCCGGTACCGCCTTGCCCGGTGAAACCGGCAATATGGGCATCGCCGGCCATCGCGATACCTTCTTTCGCGCCCTCAAAGACCTGGAGCGGAACGATAAGATCGATTTTATGACCCACACCGCCCATTTTCACTACGTCGTCGACTCTCTCACCGTCGTCGAACCAAACGATGTCGGCGTATTGAGCTCAGATGGTGGCCATACCCTGACTATCGTGACGTGCTTCCCCTTCCACTACATCGGAAACGCGCCGCGACGCTTCATCGTCCACGCAATCTCCCGCTAGCACGCCTTACCACGCCCCTCTTCCGTGAAACAGCGCCGGTACCGTGCGCAGCAGGATGGACAAATAGGACCAAGGCGTCAGTCCCCGCACCAGTTCCAGATCCATCGCCGCGCGCTCAGGGAATTTGACGGTATTTCGCCCCCCGATCTGCCACAGCCCCGTCACTCCCGGCTTTACCGACAACACTTCCGCCGCCCGTGCGCCGTAATGCTGCGCCACCTCGGTTCTGGTCATCGGCCGTGGACCCACCAGCGCCATGTCGCCCGCCGCCACGTGCCACAATTGCGGGATCTCATCGATCGAGTGACGCCGCAGGAATCTCGCAAATCTGCTCGTCACCCGCTGATCCCGCGGATCTTTATTGTCGCTTGAGGGCTCCGCGACAATATACTCTACCCACGCCCTTCCCTTCTGTTGAGCATCCCGCGGAGGCCACATCGTTCTTAGCTTCCACATCCAGAACGGTCGACCGCCTTCCCCCACCCGCAAATGCGCGATGAACGGCGATCTTCCCGACAACACGAAAATCGCGGCGCCCGAAACCGCGATCACCGGGCTTGCCAGAGCCAGCAAAACAGTGCCTGCCGCTCTTTCCACCATCTCTGCGAAATCAAACTTTCGCGACACACTCAGTAAGGCTTCCATACCCTCTCTGGTTCGAGTATAAAGACGCCTTCCCTCGTTCACCAAGGAATCTACCGTATCTTTGCAGCCATTTTACATCTCGGCGAACCAACCGCCGCCCACCCGTCCACAACTTGTAAAAGAGGTGTAAAACCACCCGTTCAGCAGTGGCTAATCGGTTTTCTTAAGCCTCCCGTCGTGTACAATTCTCCGTAGTGCAAACCGTTTTAGTAATTGACGACGACGCCAGCCTGCGCGACACCATCGGCCTTCTTTTAGAGAAGGAAGGTTTTCGCCCCGTCCTGGCGGAGGATGGCAAGCAGGGTTTCCGCCAGGCGCTCACCCTCAAGCCCGCGCTGATTCTCGTCGATCTGCGCATGCCCGGCATGTCCGGCGTCGAGGTCTGCAAGCAGCTTCGCGCCGCCGGAATGAAAACCCCGCTCATCGTCCTCAGCGCCATTGGCGACGAGATCGATAAGGTGCTGCTGCTCGAAATCGGCGCCGACGATTACGTCACCAAACCCTTCGGCACCCGCGAATTGCTGGCCCGCGTCCGCGCTCTGTTGCGCCGCACCTCACCCTCCGATACGAAAGTGCTCACCTTCGCCAACGTCGAAGTCGACGTCACCCGCCGCGTCGTCACCAAGCATGGCGAGGAACTCAAGCTCACCCGCGCCGAGTACAACCTGCTCACCTATTTTCTGCAAAATCCCGACCGCGCCCTCAGCCGGGACATGATTCTCAACTCCGTCTGGGGATATGAGTCTTTCCCCAACACCCGCACCGTCGATGCCCACGTTGTCCGCCTGCGCCAGAAACTGGAGCCCGACGCCGGAAGCCCGCGCCACTTCCTCACCGTCCACGGCGTCGGATACCGCTTCCTCCCCTAACCTTATGTTGCTCCCTGTTCGGCAGAGCCGCGACCAACGGGAGCCGTTTTCTTAAATGCCCCGCACCATTCTCATCGTCGAAGACACCGAGCCCAGCCGCGACGTCCTCGAAATGGCTCTCATGCAACTTCCCGGCATCGTGATCCGTTCCGTCGGGACCGCCGAAGAGGCATTGCTCTATCTGGCCTCCGACGATATCAGCGCTCTGGTGACGGATCTCCATCTTCCTCAAATGGACGGCTTTCAGCTCATCGAAGCCGTCCGCGCCCGGCCCCGCGGCTCCGACATGCCTATCATGGTGATCAGTGGAGATAATGATCCCCGCACATTGGAGCGCCTGGTTGTTCTCGGCGCGAGCGCCTATTTCCCCAAACCGTACTCCCCTTCGCAGGTACGCCAAAGGCTCGAGGAATTAATCGATGTACCGTAGCAGTTTGCTGTCACTCGGATTGGCCGTTTTCTTTCTTCCCTCCTTCATTCACGCCCAGCAGCAACAGCCCGATTACCAGCAGATTCTCGATCGCCTCGCACGTATTGAGCAGGAGAATCGAAATCTGGCCGAGGAAGTGCGGGCCCTTCGCCAGGAGTTGGCCGCATCCCGAACCATTGCGCCCTCGCCCCCAGCCGCTCCAGCCATTTCGGCGTCCACTGCCGCCGCTCCCACACCACCGCCCCCAACTTTGGAAGAACGCGTCGATGTCAATCAACAACGCATCTCCGAACAGGCCCAGACTAAAGTCGAGGCCGCTCAAAAACTGCCCATTACATTGACCGGCATGGTTCTCTTTAACGCCTTTCTCAATGGCAGCGCCAACGGTGGGATGGAGTATCCCCTCTTCGCTGCGCAAGGCGAAAATTCCTCCGCCGGAGGCGCCACGTTCAGCCAAAGCATCCTGGGCGCGAAATTTCAAGGTCCCCAGGTTTTAGGCGGCGCTCAACTCAACGCTTCCATTTATTTCGACGTGTTTGGCGGCTCCACAAATGGTCCCCTGGACCACCTGGTCCGTCTGCGCACCGCCACCGTCGAGCTCGATTGGAAAAACACCACCATCCTCGCCGGCCAGGACAAGCCGATTATCTCTCCACGGGAGCCCACCTCTCTCGCCCAGGTGGCTGTGTCGCCCCTCACCGGTGCGGGAAACCTATGGCTCTGGGCGCCCCAGTTTCGCGTCGAGCAGCGTTTCGCCCTTGGCCAGAAAGCCGGACTCACCGCCCAGCTTGGCGTCTATGAAACCAGCGAGCCCTCCTACGCCGCTCGCGGCGGAGACTCGGACGGCTATGCCTCGTCGTCCAGCCCGCGCCCGGCCCTCGAAGGACGCTTCGAGTTCTGGCGGAAATTTGGCGAAGGCTCGCGCATCGAAATCGCCCCCGGTTTTCACGAAAGCACCACCCACGCCGGAGGATTTTCCATTCCCTCCCACCTGGCCACCGTCGATTGGCTGATCCAGCCTGTCTCGAAACTGCAACTGACCGGAATGTTTTTCTCCGGCGAGAACGCGGCCGGAGTCGGCGGTCTTCAACAGGGCTTTACCATCATCAACGACCTTCGCGCCATATCCATCGGAGCCAACGGCGGCTGGACCCAGCTTGCCTGGCTGGCGACTAAGCGCCTGACCTTTAATCTCTTCGCCGGACAGGAGAACGATCGCCAGGCGGACCTGCTGAGCGGCGATATTCATAGCAATCTGATGTATGGTTCGAACGCAATTTACCGGCTCGGATCGAATGTATTGCTGGGCGCGGAAATTTCGCAGGTGCGGACAAATTATTTTCTGCTGCCGTCAAGGTTGAATAACCACTATGACCTTTCCCTGGGCTATCAGTTCTAGCCTTGCCGCCATCTTCCTGGCTTCGCTCCCCTTGCTGGCCGGCCCGGTCACCGGCAAAGTGGAGCTGCGCGACTCCCGCGAAGCCTCGGTCCGCAAGCGCCTCGACTATTCGGGCGTAGTCGTCTCCCTGACGCCGGCGGTTCCGGTAAAACCGGTTGGCAAAGTCCACGCCACCATGCTGCAAAAGAATAAAATGTTCTCCCCGCATGTCCTGGCGGTCATGCTGGGAACCTACGTCGACTTCCCCAACGAAGACCCCATTTTTCACAATGCCTTCTCCAACTACGACGGCCAGCCGTTTGACGTGGCGCTGTACCCTCCAGGCACGTCCAGATCCGTCCTGCTTTCACGCGAAGGTATCGTGCGCGTCTTCTGCAACATTCACTCCTCCATGAGCGCGATCATTGTCGTCCTGCCGACGCCTTATTTCGCCACCACCCGCAAGGACGGCACATTTCAGATTCCCAACGTCCCCCCCGGCGATTATCAACTGAACGTCTTTCATGAGCGAGCCACCGAAGCAACCCTTCACCTCTTAGGACGCCGCATCACCGTCGAGGAAGCCCCACTCACCCTCCCGCTCATCGTGATTTCCGAAGCCGGATTTCTCCAAATGCCCCACACCAATAAATATGGCCAAGGCTACCCCCCCGAAACCGACGAGCGCGGCTACAAGGTAACCACCAAGTGACCCTTAGTTCGTTTTCCGTGCCGACCCGTAGCTTGCTTGCCGCGCGCGGCGCGTGCCGCGTCGACAATAGCAATGAAAACCTTCGTCCGTTGTGGGGCAGGTTGCCAACCTGCGGACCGATTGCCAATCGGTCCATCCGGGCGCAGCCCGGACGCCTTGTGGGGCGGCGCCAAGCGCTGCCAGCGATAGATCTCTACCGAGCCGTGACCGCAGGAAGCGGTGTCTTCGTCGATGTTTTCGAGAGGGGCGACGCCTTGGCCGCGTTGGAAAAACCAAGAGACATGGGCCCGCTCCCCCCACTACCCGCAAAGGAAGCCACGTGCTAGCCCATCTTTCACGAGTCTCCCTGCGCTGGAAAATTCTCCTCTCCACCTCGATCGCCGTAACGCTGCTTTTCGGCGTCACCGGCTGGATCGTGCAGGACAACGCCACCCGCGCCACCGCGGATAGCCTCGATGAAGAAGTGCGCGCCAGCTTTCACGCCTACGATTCGCTGTGGCGATCCCGCGCGGATATGCTCAGGTCGGTCAGCCTGGTCCTCAGCCGCATGTCCGATGTACGTGCCGCGTTCTCCACCGGCGATGCCGCCACCATTCGCGATACCGCCAAGGAATTGTGGGACAAAATTTCCCGCGAAGACGCTATTTTCCTGGTCACCGACCCGCGCGGCAAAGTCATCGCCTCCCTCGGCGGCGTCACCGATAGCGCTCTCATGGACGACTTGCCGCTGGTACGTCAGGCTGCATCCCAGTTTCCCCTCCAAGCCTCCGGATTTTACGTTTCCGCCGGCCGTCTGTACCAGGTCGCCGTGACGCCTGTTTACGTGCAAGCCGAATCCGAGCCCGGCCTCCTCAACGTTCTCGTCACTGGATATGAAGTGGACGACCAGGCTGCGGCTCGCTTGAAGGAAGCTACGGGAGGCAGCGAATTCCTGTTCCTCTCGAACGCCAAAATTGCCGCATCCACGTTAAGCGCGCTGGCCGATTCGCAGATTCGCACCCATTCCGCGACCAACGATCCCACACATATCGCTGCGGGAGGCGTCGAGTACACCATGCTCGGTACCGCTCTACCGGACGTCCAGGGAAATCCCATTGGAGAATTGCGCATTCTTCGTTCTTTTGAGGGCGCCCGTCGCCATCTCGCCTCGCTGCGCAGGAACATCGTCCTGTTGTGGGTATGCGCCGTGTTGCTGGCCCTCGGCCTGACTTACTATGGTACGCACCGCGTTCTCCAACCGGTGCGCGAGCTCGATCGCGGCGCAAGCGAAGTCGCCCATGGAAACTACGAATATCGCGTGCCGGTCGCCAGTACCGATGAACTGGGCCGCCTCGCCCAGGCGTTCAATGCAATGTGCGCCTCCATTCAGGACGCCCGCCACGAATTGATCCGCCAGGAACGCATCATGACCATCGGCCGCTTGTCCACCTCCATCGTCCACGACCTCAGAAATCCCCTGGCCGCGATTTATGGCGGCGCGGAAATGCTGGTCGATGGCGACCTGAATCCGCAGCAGGTTCAGCGCTTAGCCGGAAACATCTATCGCGCCTCGCGCCATGTCCAGGAACTACTTCAGGAGCTAGTCGAGGTAGGCCGCGGAAAAAGTATTCCGACGGAAGTATGCCGTTTGAAGGATATCGTCGCCGCAGCCTGCGACGCTTACGCTACCACCGCCGACGCGCAATCGGTTTCCGTGCTGGTCGATGTTCCGGACCGGATCGAATTGCCCCTCGAACGCGCCCGCATGGAGCGGGTCTTTCTCAACCTGATCGACAATGCGCTCGATGCCATGCCCAGCGGCGGCTCTCTCCACATCTCCGCTGAAACGCATGAAAAGGAAGTAGTTGTGAGCGTCGAAGATTCTGGTCCCGGCATTTCTCCCCAAGTTCGGACGCGCTTATTTCAACCGTTCGCCACGGCCGGGAAAAAGAACGGAGTCGGCCTCGGACTCGCACTGTCGCAACAAGCCGTCATCGATCATGGCGGCGAATTGTGGTCCGATCCAACCGCCAAAACCGGCGCCCGCTTCCTGGTCAAACTTCCGCTGTAATTATGGCCGATTAAGCCTCGTTACGACGATGTTCTTGCGTAGTTATGGCGCTTTAAGGTCACCTGACGATATATGGTTGCCAGTCAGGCGCCTGAACTCAACCCCGTACTCATTGGCGCGATGCGTGCATTGAAAAGCACCATATGTCTGTTTCTGAGGATGCTGCCGTCGTCACCGAATTCCGCCGCGAAGCAGCGCTGTTGAAGACGGGAGCGCTACAAAACGCGATATTTAACAGCGCCAATTTCTCGAGTATTGCCACCGACGAGAAAGGCGTAATTCAACTCTTCAATGTCGGCGCCGAACGCATGCTGGGCTACACCGCGAGCGAAGTGGTGGATAAGATCACCCCCGCCGATATTTCCGATCCGCAGGAAGTGATCGCACGCGCTAAAGCATTGAGTCTGGAGCTCGGAACGCCGATTACGCCCGGCTTCGAAGCCCTGGTTTTCAAGGCCTCCCGCGGCATCGAAGACATTTACGAGTTGACCTACATCCGTAAAGACGGCAGCCGCTTCCCGGCCGTGGTTTCGGTCACCGCTCTGCGCGCCGATCACGATGGAATTATCGGCTACCTGCTCATCGGCACCGATAACACCGCGCGCAAGCAGGCGGAAGAGGCGCTCCTGAAAGCGGGGGCCCTTCAAAACGCGATCTTTAACAGCGAGAATTTTTCGAGCATTGCCACCGACGAAAAAGGGGTCATTCAACTTTTCAACGTCGGCGCCGAACGCATGCTGGGCTATACCGCGAGCGAAGTAGTCGACAAAATCACGCCCGCCGATATTTCCGATCCACAGGAAGTGGTCGCGCGCGCTAAAGCGTTGAGCCTGGAGCTCGCAACTCCCATTACCCCAGGCTTTAATGCGCTGGCTTTCAAGGCCTCCCGCGGCATCGAAGACATCTACGAGCTGACCTATATCCGCAAGGATGGAAGCCGTTTTCCCGCCGTGGTGTCCGTGACGGCGCTGCGCGACGCACAAGGCGGAATTATCGGCTATCTGTTGATCGGGACCGATAACACCGCGCGCAAGCAGGTGGAGGCGGAGCAAAAAGTGCTCGATCAGCGCCTGCGTGACCAGCAGTTCTATACCCGGTCCCTGATCGAATCCAATATCGACGCGTTGATGACCACCGATCCGCGGGGCATCATTACGGATGTTAACCAGCAAATGGAGGCACTTACCGGTTGCACCCGCGATGAGCTGATCGGCGCGCCCTTTAAGGATTATTTCACCGATCCGGACCTGGCCGAAGCCGGCATCAAACGGGTGCTGGGCGGAGGCAAGGTCACCGATTATGAGCTGACAGCGCGCGCCAGGGACGGCAAGGAAACAGTGGTTTCCTATAACGCGACCACCTTTCACGACCGCGACCGGAAGCTGCAAGGCGTATTCGCCGCGGCGCGCGATGTTACGGAGCGCAAACGCTTTGAGCGCGCGCTTCAGGAAAACAACATCGAGCTGGAGCGAGCCAAAGCGGCGGCGGAAAAGGCCAACCTCGCGAAATCGGATTTTCTGTCCAGCATGAGCCATGAGCTGCGCTCCCCGCTGAACGCGATTCTGGGCTTCGCTCAGCTTATCAACTCCGATACCCCGCCGCCGACGCCATCCCAGGCGGCCAGCATCGACCAGATTCTCCATGCCGGATGGTATTTGCTGGATCTGATCAATGAAATCCTTGATTTGGCGCAGATCGAGTCCGGCAAGCTGGCGCTCTCCCGGGAGCCGACGTCGCTGGCCGAAGTCATGCTCGAATGCCAGGCCATGATCGAGCCGCAGGCGCAAAAGCGCGGCATCAAAATGAGCTTTCCGAACTCAGAAACGCCGTATTTTGTCGACGCCGACCGGACCCGATTGAAGCAAATCCTCATCAATCTTCTCTCCAATGCAATCAAGTACAACAAGCCGAATGGAACGGTCGTGGTGGACTGCGAAACCAGCAAGCCGGGCCGCATTCGCGTCCGGATCAAGGACACGGGCAAGGGGCTGCCGCGCGACATGCTGCTCCAGCTTTTTCAGCCCTTCAACCGGCTGGGACAAGAGCGGAGCGAAGAGCAAGGCACGGGCATTGGCTTGGTCATGAGCAAGCGGCTGGTGGAACTGATGGGCGGCCTGATCGGCGTCGAAAGCACGGTCGGTTCAGGAAGCATATTCTGGTTCGAATTGAACTCGACCGCTGAGCCGCAACTGGAAGCAGACACGACACAGCCCGCGGCGATTGCCCACGCTCAGGCGGAGAGCGGCGCGCCGCCGCGCACCTTGCTCTACGTAGAGGACAATCCGGCAAATCTGAAGCTGATCGAGCAGCTGATCGCGCGCCGCTCCGATATCCGCCTGTTGACCGCGAAAGAGGCGATTCTGGGTATCCATTTGGCGCGCGTCAACAAGCCGGACGTGATCTTGATGGACATCAACCTGCCGGGCATCAGCGGAATTGAAGCGCTCGAAATCCTCCGCGGAGACACAGCGACGGCGCATATCCCGGTGATTGCTCTTAGTGCGAATGCCCGGCCTCGCGATATCGAGAAAGGCCTCCAGGCCGGGTTCTTCCGATATTTGACCAAGCCGATCAGAGTTCATGAATTCATGGACACGCTCGATGTGGCGCTGGAATTCGCGGTCGCTCTTCGCAAATAGGGTCAGGTCATGGTTAGTCCCAGCGATATTCTGAACGCCCCCATCCTGGTGGTGGATGACAAGGAAGCGAATGTCCTTCTCATCGAGGGCATGCTGCGGATCGCGGGCTACACGTCGGTCCACTCGACGACGGATCCGAAGCAGGTGCTGGAACTGCATCGCAAGAACCGTTATGGCCTGATTCTGCTCGATCTCCAGATGCCCGGCATGGACGGATTCGAGGTGATGGAAGGGCTGAAGGAAATTGAAGCGGGCGGCTACCTGCCGGTGCTGGTGATCACGGCGCAGCCGGACCATAAACTGCGCGCGCTCGAAGCCGGGGCCAAGGATTTCGTCAGCAAACCATTCGATCTCGCCGAGTTGCGGGCGCGCGTCCACAATATCCTTGAAGTGCGCCTGCTGCACCTTGAAATGAAGGAAACGGTGCGGGAGCTGGAAGCGAGCCGCGAAGTGATCCGGCTGAAGACCCTCGAAGAGCGGAAGAAAATGGAGAAGGAACTCGCTTTAGCGCAGGAGACGCAGAAAAGCCTGCTTCCCGGTTCGCTGCCTCAGTTTGAGAATTTCCGCATCCATGCGTTCAATAATCCTACCCGGTACGTGGGAGGCGATTTCTACGATTTCCTGCAACTGAGTTCAGGCGAATGGATGGGCGTTCTGGCGGATGTCTCCGGCAAAGGGATGCCCGCGGCGCTGTTAAGCTCCATGGTACTGGGCGCTCTCAGCATGGAATTCAGGGCCCGCACGCCGGCGCACGATGTATTGAACCGGGTAAACCGGCTGCTGTGCGAAAAATCCCTTCCCGACCAGTTCGTGACGCTTTTTCTGTTCCTGCTGAGCCCTGATGGCGCGGGGGAATTCATTAGCGCGGGACACAATATCGCTTACCTCTTCCGCTCCGCTACAGGAGAAATAGAAGAGCTGGTACCGGATGCATATTTCCTGGGAATGTTCGATTTCGCGTCTTATCAGTCCCGCACGCTGCGTCTCGACAAAGGAGACATTCTGGTGGTGTATTCGGATGGACTCACGGACGCAGAAAACCCGCAGGGAGAAATGTTCGGAGAAAGCAGACTGCTGGAAATCATTCGCCGGGAGGCTCCCTCAGGAAGCCGCGCGGTGGAGCAGAAGTTCTTGCAGGCGATTGAGGATTTCACCGAGGCTACGCCGCAGACGGACGACATTACGTTCGTCGTGGTGGAAAAGTGCGGCTAATCCCGTGCTAAACGTCCGGGCTGCGCCCGGACGGACCGATTGGCAAACTGCTCCAAGGACAAAGAAGCTACCTCATTGCCCAATTGTCGCCGCTCCCGAAAACTCCGCTCCCTGCGGTCACGGCTCGGTAGCGATCCGGAATTGATATCGCTGGCAGCGCATGGCGCCGCCCCACAGCTAAAGGCGTGCGCCATGAAGATAAAGCCTTGACTCAGTTGCCGATGGCTATGGTGAAGGTCGCCGGAGACGTGAGACCGCCGACTTGAACCTGAAGCGGCACGGCGCTTCCCGCCGGCGCGTTGGGCGGCACTACGATATTCAGTTGATACACGCCGGGGAAGGTTGGAGTGAGCCCGGCAAACTCAACCTCCGCACTCATTCCACCGATCAGAACAATAGGCGGCGTAGCGGCTCTCGTCAACACGCTGCCGGCGGCTGCTCCATCAGCGGGCGGAGCCGGCGTGACTGCGCCCAGTCCAGTGGCATAGACAATCAGCACGGAGCCTGGCGCGGCCGGGTGAGTGGTGAGCCCCGGAACGCTGCCGGTGGGCCAGGCGAACATCGAATCCGTAAAGGTATAGGCAAGAGCGAAAATGCCGCCGGAGGGAGCGTTAAAGCCGAAGATTCCGGGTCCAAATGGGCCAATCGGTACGGATGTGGGCGAGGAACCAACTCCATTGTTCGATACCACCATGGTGGTGGTCGCGGAGGCTCCAGGCGTCACCAGCTCCCACGGCACTTGCGCATTCATCTGGGTAGGCGAAACATAGGAGATGGGAGCGTTGACGGTAGTCGATCCGTTCGTGAATGTAACGGTTACACTGCCGAGCGACGTAGAGAAGGGAACGGTACTCGCGCTGGCCGTTTGTGACGCCAGTGATGAACCGAAAATCGAGAATAACGACCCGGGCGCCAGCGGCGGACCCTGGAAGCTAGCGGAGTTTACGACGCCGCCGGATATGATCGTTGGCGGAGTGTTTTGTGCCGAGGCCAAGGCGGCGAATGACAGGAGAGAAAACGCGCAGGTTCGCATAAAAAATAGTTCCTGAACCAACTTTAGTCGGCCGGGCCTGGCGGGATGATGCCGGGTATGTAAAACATTTGTGAAACCTCACGGGAGGCTCAGGATTTTTCTGGAAGTCGCGGTCACTTCGGGATCGTGACCACCATCCAGTTCGAGCGCCAGGGAGGCTTCGCGGCGCGCCTCGGCATGGCGCCCGGTGAGTTCGAGAAGCTGCGACAGGGTCCAATGCGGTTTGAACCAATTCGGAGCGCAGGCGATGGCGCTGCGGAGCCCGGTTTCGACTCCCACGCGGTCATTTCTGAGAGCGGCGATGGTGGCGAAGTTGTACCAGGCGTTTTGCCGATCCTCCGCGGTGGTGGTGGCGCGAAAGGCGGATTCAGTAGCCTGCTCGGCGGCAGCGACACTGACGGGCAACACGGCGGAGGTGGCCGCGAGCCGCGTCATGGCGCGGGAGTAGCGGATGTCGCTATCGCCGCGCGAAGGCTCCCACTGTTGGACGCGCCGGTACGCAGCGGCAGCGCCCGGGACGTCGCCCGAGGCGGTGCTCCGCTCGGCGAGCGCCATGGCTCGATCAGCGAAGATCAAACGGGCCGCGAATCCTAGAAACACGATCGCGATGGCGGCGGCAACGGGCAGCAGCGCGAGAGGAAATTTTCGAGGCTGAAGCCGGCGGGTGTGAATCAGGCCGGCGAAGATTATCGAGAGGAGCAGATAGAAGTAGAGAGCGGTCGGAATGGTCAGCACCAGGAATTGCTGACAGACGATGGCTGCGGTGAGCGCTCCGGCGAGGGCGGCGTTTCTTCGAGCGGCCCATAGCGCGAGGACACAAAGCGCCAGCAGAGAGAGCGCGCCAGGAAGGCCGCAGGACGCGAGGGCATCGAGAAACATGTTGTGCGGCGACTCGCGATAGAAGTCCGGGTAGGCTTTGGACAGCTCCACCGATTCGAACGGCGGGAATTGCCCGGTGAACGTTTCCGGTCCAAAGCCAAGCAGCGGCCGGTGCAGGGACATGCGAAGCGAATCCCTCCAGAGAAGCATGCGCGCGCCGCCGCGAACGTCGTCCAGCGACCAGTGGACGCGCGCCCGCAATTTCGCGCCGCCCGGCGAAATGTACAGCAGGCCCAGGCAGGCGATCGCGGCTGCCAGCGTCAGCAGGATTTTCCGGTCGAGACGCGGACGGGCGATGGCGAGGAATACGATAGCGCCCGTGAAGAGGCCGAGCATCGCGGATCGAGTGCCACTCAACACGATGGCGAAGGCAGCGAGGATCAGAGTGAGGCGTGCGGTTATTTTCCAGCGCGGGTCTGTCTCAAGCGCGGTCAGGGCGAGCGCGAAGAATACGATAATTACCAGCCAGTTGGCGAAATAATCGGCGTGACCCAAGGTTCCCGGCGGCCGCACGATGGTGAACGGACCTTCGCCGGCCTGATAGCCTGTTGCCGGCAGGAACGGATCCCAGCCGAAATATTGCGCGATTCCATAAAGCGACGCCGCGGCGCCTGCGATCACCGCGGTTCGGAGCACCGGGCGAATTCGTAGACGATCCTCCGCAAACCATGCCGCGGCCATGAACGCGAAGAGCAGGATTGCCGATTCGGCGATCAGACCGTCGCGCCGCCAACCGCTGCCGTCGAGCGAGAGGGTGGGGTTCGAGGACCACAGCGTCGAAACAGAAAATGACAGCCATTGCGCTGCCAGGCAAGCCAGATAGAGTTTGCCGAAGGTCGATTCCGATAGCGCCTGCACGCCATTTACAAGCTGTTTACAAAACAACAACATGGCGGATTCGCAAAATAGGAGAATCGCAATTTTGGGCGTAATATCGAAAGCGGACAGGAGCCCCGGAGCGATTGCCAAAGGGACCAGCGCCGTCATCAGGAGCACCCAAAATTGCATACAGAGTATAAATACGAAGCCCGGCACGACTCCGGTTACGATGCTTCGGAGAAAAACGCTTTCGAGTACGTGGACTACCTGCGTCTGCGCTGGCGGCTGATTGCAGCGGCTTGCGTCACCGCCGCCGCTCTGTCTCTTGCAGTCAGCCTGCTGCTTCCCAAACGATATACGGCTACGGCCAGCATTGTGATCGAACCGCCGGCCGGCAACGATGTGCGGACGGCGACAGCGGTGAGTCCAGTGTATCTTGAATCTCTCAAATCCTATGAACGATTCGCCGATAGCGACACGCTTTTTGCGGGCGCGGTGGAACATTTTCATCTGGCTGCCGGGGGAATTCAAGCGTTGAAACAACAGGTGCTGAAAGTGACGAAACTTCGCGACACGAAGATTCTCGAAATCAGCGCTACTTTGCCGCAGCCCGGATTGGCGCAGCAATTCGTGGAATACGTGGCGGAGCAAACGGTGAAGTTAAGCCGAAGCGAGAGCATGGCCACGGATCGCGAGATGATCGGCGAACAGGAGCGCCAGTCGGCAGAGGCCCAGCAGCGCCTTAGCCATGCGCAACAGGAATGGTCGGAATATGAGACTCGGGAGCCGGTGGGGGCGCTCAAGGCGCAGATTGAATCGGAAGTGGATCTGGTGGGGAGGCTCAGCCAGACGCTAATCGACGTGAGGAGCACGATCGCGGATTACGCGGAGAAGACGGATGTCAACTTCACGAGCGATGTGCCCGGGTTGCGGGCGCGGGCGGCGGAACTGGCGAAGAAAGTGGCTGAACTGGAGAAAGACATCGACCAGAAGAGCGGACTCGCTTCGCAAAGAGAAGCCGGGCGGCAGAAGCTGGAAGCCGAGCTAAAGATGTCGCAAACGGCGACGGAAACCTCCGCGGCGCGGCTTCGCGATTTACGCGCGACCGCCGGCATGCGAGGGGAGAGGCTGCGCGTGATCGATCCGGGAATTGTGCCGCAGCACGCGAGCTCGCCGAACATTCCTTTAAACATGCTGGCGGCGCTGCTGTTGACGCTGATCGCACTGGTAGGGTATCTGACAGTCTCATTCTCCTACGGCAGGCGCCGCGCCTTATGAGCTTTGCGGCCGCGCGGGGACGGGGGGAAATCGCCGCCGGCGCCGCGTTAGGAATGTGCGCCGCGCTGATCGCGATCTCGCCCGGCATCGCGATAAAAGCTGCGGCGTGCGCGGCGCCGATGGCGATCCTGGGGCTGTGGTGGATGCTGCGGGAGCCGGCCAGATGGCTGGCATTATTCTTCGTCTCCGCGCTGCTGCTGCCGCCGTTACCGATCGATCTGGGAAACGCGGGGCCGCATGTGGCGCTGCTGTTCGCCGGGTGCGGACTCCTGATCGGCCTGATTCATCGGGTTCCCTTGCATTTGGACGGATTGGGCATGTCGCTGTGTGCACTGTTCGCGGCGATGGCGGCCAGCGTCTCGATGGCGGCGATTTATTCCGGCCTTCCCATCGCGGCGGCGAGCATGGCGCGGGTGATGCTGTTCGGAATCTCCGTATACGTATTCTTCTTCGTGCGGGGAGCGCGAGTCTCCTTCCACATTGTGCGCGTGCTGTTCTGGGTCGCGGCTGGCTCCGCGGTGTTCGCATGCCTCGATTTCTATTTCCAATTCCCGGCGCCGGCAGGATATGGGCCCCAGTTCATCTGGCTGGATTCCGGCGTTTTCCGGCGCGCCCAAGGAGTCTTTTATGAGGCGAGCACTCTCGGCAACTTGTGCGCATTCTTTCTGGAAATGATCGCCGTGGCGCTGTTCCGTCCGCGACGGGAGCGCCCGGTTTCCATGGGCACGATGCTGACCGGCGGGGTCGCGTTGGCGTCCGCGCTGGTGTTGTCTTATTCGCGCGCATCGCTGGTGAATCTGGGCGTCGCGTTGGCGGTGCTGTTGTGGCTGCATCGGAATCGGGTGCGGTTGGGGCGATTTCTTTTGGCAGCCGGAGTTCTGGGCGGGACCGCGCTCGCGATGCTGTTCGGACTTTTCCCCCTTTTCGCCAGAGCGTACTGGCAGCGAATCGGCGCGTCCTTTTCCTATTTTTCCGAAGCGCCGAACGCCATTCTTTCAGGACGCGTGGACACCTGGACTTTGCTGACACAGTACCTGATCGCGCATCCCTGGCACGCGATTCTCGGGATCGGATACAAGACGCTGCCATACTCCGATTTCATCGGACAAACCTCGGTCGCGGATAATACTTATCTGGGCCTACTGCTCGAAACCGGCATAGCGGGATTTGCCGCGCTGCTGATTTGGAACGTCGCGGTGATTCGCGCGTCCTATCGGGCCGCGCAATCGGACGATTCGGAGCGTTCCTTTTGCGGGACCTGGATGCTGTGCTTTTGGGCGGGACAGATAGTGCAAATGTTCTCCGGCGATCTACTGACGTACTGGCGCGTTTTGCCGGTTTACACATGCGTGCTGGCGCTGGCGGTGCGCCGCAAGTGAATGTTCTTTTTCTCGATCAGTTCAGCGCACTCGGCGGCGCGCAACATTGTTTGATCGATCTGATCCCGGCGATTCAGGAGCGAGGCTGGAGCGCGCGGGCGGCGATTCCACGGGGCGGGCAGCTCGGCAGTCTTCTTCGCGACCGCGGGATTCGCGTCGACGATATTCAATCCGGTCCATATGGCTGCGGGAAGAAATCCGCCGCGGATATTTTGCGATTTGCCGCCGATGTACCCCGGCAGATCGCTAAGATTGCCACGCTGCTCGACCAGCCGGCCGATCTGGTGTACGTGAACGGTCCTCGCTTGCTGATCGCAGCGGCGCTTGCGGCGCGCGGACGCGTTCCCATTCTGTTTCATGCCCATCATTGCATCGAACAGCGCGGCGCGGCGTTGCTCGAAGGGTTGGCTTTGCGGCATTCCGGAGCGACGGTCGCGGCGATCTCCGAGGCCACGGCTCGACCGCTGCGAAAATGGGTCCCCGCCGAGCGCATCCATACGATCCCCAATGGAACGGCGGATTTCGGATTTCATGAGCGGAGCTTCGAGCAAATCCGGATCGGGATTGTGGGCCGGATTGCGCCGGACAAAGGACAACTGGAGTTTCTGCGAGCGGCTGCGCTTCTGATGCCGTTGGTGCCCCATGCGCAATTCGTCATCTGCGGCGCGCCGTTGTTTGGAGACCGCGCTTATTACGATGAGGTTCTTTCGCTCGCCGCCGGGTTGCCGGTGGAATTTCTGGATTGGCAGCCGGATGTGGGCGCGGTAATGCGGGATCTGGATATTCTTGCGATCCCCTCCCGGCAGGAAGGAATGTCGCGCGTTTTAATCGAGGCATTCTCCGCTGGCCTGCCCGTGGTCGCGTTCCCGGTGGGCGGCATTCCGGAGGTGATCGACGACCGGCGCACGGGAT